>JAZOBA010000043.1:0-17175 GCA_045595705.1 Oscillospiraceae bacterium | reverse complement strand
CCAGCAGGTTCAGGCTGTTGGCGATGACGGCGCGGACGGTATCGGCCAGCTTCAGGCGGGCGGACAGCATGTCGGGGGCCTCGCCCTTGATGCGGTTGGAATTGTAGAATCTGTGGAAGTCGCCTGCCAGATCCACCAGATAGCGGTTGATGCGGCTGGGGTCGTAGTCACGGGCGGCAAGGCGGATCTCCTCGGGCAGTTGGGCAAGGCACTTGATCAGATCGCGCTCGGTTTCGGTGTTCAGCAGGGAGATATTGATTTCATTGGCATGGAGCACACGCTCGCCCAGATTCAGGATCAGAGAGCAGATGCGGGCATGGGCATACTGCACGTAGTAGACGGGGTTTTCGCTGTCCTCACGCACCGCCAGGTCCAGATCGAAGTCCAGGGGGGAGGTGGACACGCGGGAGTTGAAGAAGTAGCGGGCGGCGTCCACGCTGATCTCGTCCAGCAGGTCGTGCAGGGCGATGGCCTTGCCGGAGCGCTTGGACATCTTGACCGGCTTGCCGTCCTGCAGCAGGTTGACCAGCTGCATCAGCACAACCACCAGGCGGTGAGAGCCGTCCAGACCCAGACCGTCCAGAGCGGCCTGCAGACGGGCCACGTGGCCGTGGTGGTCGGCGCCCCAGATGTTGATGACCTTGTCAAAACCGCGCTGGTCCAGCTTGTTGCGGTGATAGGCGATGTCGGCGGCAAAGTAGGTGTAAAAGCCGTTGGCACGGCGCAGCACGTCGTCCTTCAGGTCCAGCTTGTCCACCTGCTCGCGGGTCTTGCCCTCGTTCATGTACTTCTGCTTGAGCAGCTCGGTGGTGTTGAGCCACAGAGCGCCGTCCTTCTCATAGGTCCAGCCCTTTTCGGTCAGCATGGCGACCGTCTGCTCCACGTAACCGGAATCGTGCAGGGTGGACTCCAGGAACCACTCATCGTACTCGATCTGATAGCGCAGCAGGTCCTTCTTCATCTGGGGGATGTTGCGCTCCAGACCGAAGGCGGACATTTCGCTCTCCCACACGCTCTCGGGGGCGTCCTGGAAGGAATCGCCGTGGAGGTTGTAGAAGGCCTGAGCCAGTTCCTTGATGTCCTCGCCGTGGTAGCCCTCTTCGGGGAAGTCGAAGTTCTCCTCGCCCAGAATGATCTGCATGTAGCGGGCGTGGATGGAATCGGCGAACTTGTGGACCTGATTGCCGGCGTCGTTGACGTAGAATTCCTTCCAGGAGGCGTAACCGGCGCGGCGCAGCACCTCGGCCAGCGTGTCACCCAGCACGCCGCCGCGGGCGTTGCCGATGTGCATGGGGCCGGTGGGGTTGGCGGAGACGAACTCCACCATGACGCGCTCGCCCTTGCCCTCGTCGATGCTGCCGTAGGCGGTGCCTTCGCTTTCGATGGCGCACAGCACGTCGCCGTACCACTTGTCACCGAGGAAGAAGTTCAGAAAGCCGGGGCCGGCGATCTCGGCCCGGTCAAAGTAGGTGCCCTCCAGCTCCAGATGGTCCAGAATGGTCTGGGCGATGGCGCGGGGTGCCTGGCGCATGGCCTTGGCCCCTGCCATGGCGAAGGAGGAGGCGTAGTCACCGTTGCGGGTGTCCTTGGGGATCTCGATGGAGGCCTTGACCTCCACACCGGCGGGCAGAATGCCGGCGGCGGCAGCCTTTTCATAGGCGGCCTGAGTCAGAGCAGCCACTTGCTCCTTTGCGGCCTGGATCATGTTCATGTTATACACACACCTTTTCGGTAATTATCTTACGTGGTCAGCGTTGTGTCATCCTGAGGAACAGCGTGACGAAGGATTTTAAGATTCTTCGCTTCGCTCAGAATGACAAAGGGAAAATGAATGACAAAGGGAAAATGAATGACACAGGGAAAATGAATGACAAAGTGAAACTTACTGTGCGAGGGTACGGGGGCGTACGCGGATCTGGAACAGGTTTTCGCCGGCAACGGCATGATCGATCTCGAGGGCATAGTCGATTTCGATCTCGCCGCCGGTCTCGTCCAGATCGACCTTCATGCGGCGGGTGTTGACTCCCATGGTCAGCGCGCCGTAGGGGGTGCTGTACATGGTCAGATGGCGGCGGCCCTCTTCAAAGACCATCTGGGAGTTGACCTGACCTTCCCGCAGGATGGACACGCTGGCGCCCTCCACCTGAATGGTGGTCTGGGTGCCCTCCAGCCCGGTCAGTTCGCTTTCCTGATAGCATACGGTATATTTGCCGTCCCTGTGGTCGGTCATGGTGCCCTCGGTCACCAGCTCGATGACCTCCGGTTCGGCGTTGTCGGCAGTTTGCTGTCCGCGGATGGACAGGATCACGTTTTTCTCCATGGGGTTACCTCAAAACAAATGAAATGGCAAAAAAGTATTATATGAAAGATTGGGGCGTTTGTAAAGGATTAAAATTCGTCCATGTCGATTTGCGACACTTCTTCGGAGACATCTTCGCCCAGGAACAGGGAGGCCAGTTCGGCAAAGCCGTCCACGCTGTCGCTGACATAGTAGTGGGACATACCGCCCCATGCACGCAGATTGAGGGCGCGGTTTTCCCCCAGCACCCGGCCCACCTGACGGGCGCAGGCGGCGCCGGCGTCGATGAGCGTCACATCGGGGCCCATGAAGGCCGAGAAGATGTCCCGCAGCAGGGGGTAGTGGGTGCAGCCCATGACCAGAGTATCCACCCCGGCGTCCTTCAGGGGCTGCAGGTACTCCCGGACCACCAGTTCGGCCACCGTGTCACCGGGGGCGCAGCGGCCGTTTTCCACCAGCGGTACGAACAGGGGACAGGCCATGGGGAAGATTTGGGCATCGGGACGCAGCTCGGCCAGCGCACGCTCGTAGGCGCCCGAGCGGATGGAGGCAGCCGTGCCGATCAGGCCGATGCGGCCGTTCTTGCTGGCCTCGGCGGCGGCCTGTGCGGCCGGTTCCACCACGCCCAGCACAGGGATGGTGTTTTCGGCCTGCAGAACGTCCAGCGCGTTGGCCGACACGGTGCCGCAGGCCACCACAATGGCCTTGGGGTCGAAGTGCTTGAGGAATTCGGCATCTTCCCGGGCGTATTTGATGATGGTGTCCTTGGAGCGGCTGCCGTAAGGCACCCGTCCGGTATCGCCGAAGTAAATAATGTCCTCGCCGGGCATCAGGTTCATCAGTTCCTTGACGGCGGTCAGGCCGCCCAGTCCCGAGTCGAACACACCGATAGGTCGTTTGTCCAAGTGAAACACTCCTTAAAGGGGCATAATCATACAGAATAATGATATGATAAATCAATGGGAAATACAAGTTGAAAATATCATTTCGGGCAAGAAAAAGGTTTGGGGGCAAGGGAATTCTGCCGGAATTGACTTTTTACTTTGATATGATAAGATATAGGAAAGATGTCCTGCCCGGTGGAACCGGGATGACGCAATCCCTCCTGAAAGGAGACGTTCATCATGAAACTGGATTTGACCGCAAAACAATACCGCCGGCTGCTGGATATGGTCTACATCGGCAACTGGGTCCTCAACTCCACCCGCGGGGATGACCGCTTCCGTGATTATGACGAGGTGGAGAGCATTCTCTTCGAGCAGGCCTCGGCCGAGGGTATGGCCGTGCTGGCCGAAGTCTGGGAAGGGGAAGTGGTGCCCTCCCGGGCCTTTGTGGAGGGCGGCATTCACGAGGCCATCATCGAGTACGAAAACAATGTCTTTTTCGACATTCTGGCCGAAGACCTGGCCCGCCGTGACATGGAGCAGGAAAATGTGGACCAGAGCGACACCAACGAACTGCTGGAGCGCATGGAGGAGTACATGACCGAGTTTGAACTCCACGGCACCGACCACATCAGTCTGGAAAAATGAGTGCGTGGGGCGTGTGGCGCCACAAAGCGAAAAACGCAGCAGGCAGGCATGCCTGTCCTTGTAAGGGGTCTTTCCTGGCAGAGCCTCAAGGCCCCTGAAAAATAGTTCCATTGCATCTGTGCCCCACTGCCATTTTTATTGGCGGTGGGGTTGTGTTTGGCCCCCTCTGACGAGGGGGCTGTCAGCCGAATAGACTGACTGGGGGAGAGAATTTTCTTTCCTGTTTTCTCTCCCTGCGTCATTTGCTCCGCAAATGCCACCTCCCTCATCAGAGGGAGGCTCTCGCTGCGGCGGGATTTCTCAAAGATATAACCTTTTTTGGAACCACGCGCATAGCACGTGGTTTTCGTCCTATAAGAAAAGCGGGAGGCAAGGCTGCCTCCCGCTTTTCTTATTTCATTGCAATTAACCCTTCAGACTCTCGGCCCATGCGGCGTAGCGCGCCACCTTTTCGGCGCAGTCGGCCTGGTCGGCGCCCTGTGCCAGAATGTAGACCTTGACCTTGGGCTCGGTGCCCGAGGGGCGCACGATGACCGAAGTTCCGTCGGCCAGTTCGTAGCGCAGCACGTTGGAGCCGGACAGTTCCATCCCGGTGCGCGCGCCGGTGGCCGTGTCGATGACGCTGCCGCCGGAATAGTCCTTGCGCACGGACACCCGCTCGCCGCCGATTTCGGTGGGAGGAGTCTCACGCAGGCCGGCCATAAGAGCGGCCATCATCTTCATGCCCTCCAGACCGGGCATGACCAGATTGAGGGTCAGCTCGCCGTAGTGGCCGTACTTGACAAACAGTTCCTGCAGAGCGTCGTACAGGGTCTTGCCCTGTGCGGCGTACCATGCGGCCATTTCGCTCAGCAGCAGAGCGGCCGTGACGGCGTCCTTGTCGCGGACGTAGTCGCCCAGCATGTAGCCGAAGGATTCCTCGTAGGCGAAAATCACCTTGCCCTCGCCGGTGGCTTCCAGCCGGTCCTTCTTCTGGGCCAGGAACTTGAAGCCGGTGAAGGTGTCAAAGCACTGCACGCCGTTGACCTGGGCCACCTTGCGGGCCATTTCGGTGGTGACGATGGTCTTGAGCGCCACGGCGTTGGAGGGCAGCTTGCCGGCACGCTGCATGGCGCCGATCAGGTAGTCCAGCAGCAGAACGCCGGTCTGGTTGCCGGAAATCACCTTGAATTCGTCGGCGCCGGTGCGCACCATGATGCCCACGCGGTCGGCGTCGGGGTCGGAGCCCAGAATGAAGTCGGCACCCACCTCATTGGCCAGCAGCACGGCCAGAGCAAAGCCCTCGGGATTTTCCGGGTTGGGGGACTTGACGGTGGGGAAGTCGCCGCTGAGCGCCATCTGCTCGGGCACGCACACCACGTGCTTGAAGCCGGCCCGGCGCAGGGCCTCGGGAATCAGACGCCAGCCGGTGCCGTGGAAGGGCGTGTAGACCATCTTGAAGTTGTCGGCCACCTTGGCGATGGTGTCGGGGTCGTTGAGCTGGGCCATGACGTTGGACAGGAAGGCCTCGTCGGTCTCTTCCCCCATGAGGGTAATCAGGCCCTTGGCCACGGCCTCGTCATAGTCCATGTATTTCACGTCGGCAAACAGGTCGAGGACGGCCATTTTGGCGGCCACTTCGCTGGCGTGCTTGGGGGGCAGCTGAGCGCCGTCCTCCCAGTAGACCTTGTAGCCGTTGTACTCCTTGGGGTTGTGGCTGGCGGTGACGTTGATGCCGGCGATGCAGCCGTACTTGCGCACGGCGAAGGACAGCTCGGGGGTGGGGCGCATGCCCTCAAACAGGCGCACGGGGATGCCGTTGGCTGCCATGACGCAGGCGGCGGCCTGTGCAAACTCGTCGGAGTGGTTGCGGCAGTCAAAGCAGATGGCGATGCCGCGCTGTACTGCCTCGGGGCCCTCGGCCAGAATGACCTCGGCAAAGGCCTGGGTGGCATGGCGGATGACATACAGGTTCATGCGGTTGATGCCCATGCCCATGGTGCCGCGCAGGCCGGCGGTGCCGAACTCCAGCGGCCCGAAGAAGCGGGATTCGATTTCCTTTTCGTCGTTGGCGATGGCGGCCAGTTCAGCCTGCTCCGCCTCGGTCAGAACGGTGCTTGCGGTCCACTGCTTGTAGGTTTCCATGTAGCTCATGTTCGTGCCTCCTGTAAATTTTATGGGGAAGATTCTTCGCTGCGCTCAGAATGACAAGACGGGTCATTCTGAGGAGCAACGCGACGAAGAATCTTTGTTTATTGCTGTGTCAATGATTCACTTATGATAACTGCTGCCTTCGTTGATTTTGAAGGCCCGGTAGATTTGCTCCAGTACCATGACCCGGGCCAGATGGTGGGGGAAGGTCATGGGGGACATGGACAGACGCAGGGCGGCTTTGGCCTTGACCGAAGGGTGCATGCCAAAACTGCCGCCGATGAGAAAGACGAACTGGGATTTGCCGCTGACCGTCCACTTGTCCAGTTTTCGGGCCAGCTCCTCGCTGGAAAGGGTATCCCCCTCCACGCACAGGGCGATGATGACGGCGCCGTTGGGGATTTTGGACGCTATGCGCTCGCCCTCTTTTTCCAGCGCGGCGTCAATTTGTGCCTGAGACGGCCGGTCGGGCAATTTTTCCTCGGGCAGTTCCAGCACGGAAATCTTGCAGTAGGCCCCCAGCCGCTTGACATATTCATCGGCGGCGGCAGCGTAGAATTTTTCCTTCAGCTTGCCCACGCAGATGATTTTTACATCGGTCATACTTCCCACCTCGGTCCGGTTTCGCTGCGGGGAGCCACAGTGACGGTGATATCCTCACCCAGTACGCTGCGCACTGTGTTCAGCGCAAGCGAAGGGCTGTTGTTTTCGGCGCTCAAATGGGCCAGAATGACGGTCTGCGCGCCGATGCGGGCGCACAGGGCGGCACAGTCGGCATTGGACAGGTGGCCCCGGGGACCCAAAATACGCTGCTTTAAGGGATAAGGATAGGGTCCGCTGCGGACCATGTCGGGGTCATGGTTGGACTCGGCCACCAGCAGGTGGGCGCCGGCAAGGGCGTCCTCCACCACCGGGGTGACCACCCCCAGGTCGGTGACAACGGCGGCTTTGCGCGCGTCGGCGATAAAGGTGTACCCCACGCTGTCGGCGGCATCGTGGGAGGTGGCAAAGGGGGTGATTTCCATGCCGTCCAGCACAAAGGGCCGGCCCGGTTGGACCGGGTGCAGAACTTCCTCCAAAAAGGCGATGCGGTAAGCAAGCTGTCTGCCGGTGCCCGGGCTGCAGTAAACCGGCAAATGGAACTGCTTGAACAGGGTCTCCAAACCGCTGATGTGGTCGGTGTGTTCGTGGGTGATGAGAATGGCGCTCAGGTCGGTGCAGGACAGGCCCAGTCCGGCCAGCGCGCGCTTGATGCGCAGGCAGGAGATGCCGCAGTCCACCAGCAGATGGGTGCTTTGGTGGGAGACCAGAACGGCGTTGCCCGAACTGCCCGAGGCGAGGGTGGTAATATACAATGTGATCAATCCTATGTATGATTTGGTTCCACTATATTATATATAACCAACGGGCCGGTTGTAAATAAGATTTTTAGTCGGTTTGGCAGGTTGAACGCAAAAGAAAAAGGACCGCACCTCAATGGGCAATGTCATTAAGTTAACGTGTCATCCTGAGCGAAGCGAAGGATCTTAAAACAAAAAACGGCCTCTTTTGAGCAATGTCATTAAGATAACGTGTCATCCTGAGCGAAGCGAAGGATCTTGAAACAAAACGGCCTCTTTTGAGGCCGTTTTTGAAGATTCTTCGGTTTCTTCAAAACCTCAGAATGACAAGTTTTGCTTAACTAAATGATATTGCACAAAAGAGGCCGTTTTTGAAGATTCTTCGGATTTTCCAAATCCTCAGAATGACAGGTTGTGCTTAATTCAATGACATTGCCTTGATGGGTGCGGCCCTTTGGATGATTACTTTTTGCGCTCGGGGAGCAGATAGATGAAGATCAGCGAGCTGACCAGCAGCAGGTAGGGGTAGAACAGGAAGGGCATGATCTGGAAGGCAGAAATCTCGTGGCCCAGGGTGGCGCAGGCGGCCAGAGCCACCAGCATCTGCGCGCCATAGGGGATGACGCCCTGGAAGATGCAGGAGAAGGTGTCCAGAATGGAGGCGGTCTTGCTGTTGCGCACGCCGTAGTTGTCTGCCATTTCCTTGGCGATGGGGTTGGCCATGACGATGGCCACGGTGTTGTTGGCAGTGGCGATGTCCATGACGCCGACCAGAATGCCCATGCCCAGCTGACCGTTCTTCCTGCCCTTGAAGATCTTCTGGATGCCGTACAGCAGAGCGTCAAAGCCGCCGTGCTCACGCATGAGCGCGCTGAGCGCGGCCACCAGAATAGCAACCATGGTGGTCTCAAACATACCGGCGGCGCCGGCACCCATATTGGCCAGCAGAGCGGTGGCGGCGGTGGCGCCGGTGGCCAGCATGATGACGGCACCCGAGACGATACCCACCAGAAGGACCACAAAGACGTTGATGCCCACGATGCCGCCGATCAGCACCAGCACGTAGGGGATGATCTGGATCAGATTGTACTCGCCGGGGACGTACGCGCCGTTGTAGGCACGCAGAGAGACCACCAGAGTCAGCACCAGAGTGACAATGGCGGCGGGCAGAGCGATGGCGAAGTTCTCCTTGAACTTGGATTTCATGGGACAGCCCTGGCCGTTGCAGGCGGCGATGGTGGTGTCCGAAATGAAGGACAGGTTGTCACCGAACATGGCGCCGCCCACGACAGCGCCCACGCACAGAGCCAGACCGAAGCCGGAGGCATCCGACACGGCGATGGCGATGGGGGCCACCAGCGTGATGGTACCCACCGAAGTACCCATGGCGGTGGACACAAAGCAGGCCACCACGAACAGAACGGCCACGGCGAACTTAGGTGGGATGATGGACAGCATGAAGTAGGCTACGCTCTCGGCGCCGGAGCGGCCGACCACGCCCACGAAGATGCCGGCGAACATAAAGATGAAGATCATGGTGATGATGTTGGGGTCGCCGACGCCCTGACCCATCAGAGCGATCTTGGCATTCAGATCCAGCTTTTTGTTCTGCAGGCAGGCCACCAGAATGGCAACCAGGAAGGCCACCACGATGGGGATGTTGTAAAAGCCCATGGTAATGCCCAGGCCGTACTCAAACAGAATGCCCAGGCCCAGATAGATGACCAGGAACACTCCGATGGGAAGCAGAGCAATGGGATTTCTCTTTTTCATACGTATTCACGTTCCTTTCGCCCGGGAGGGAAGCCCTCCGCAGGAAATGTATGGAACACATTATACTGTGTTTCGCTGTTTTCGTCAATAAAAAGCCGGTCCCGATTGTTCCGTCGGGACCGGTATATCTTATTCTTCCAGCAAAAATCCTTCTGCCCGCAGAGCGGCAGTGACCCGCTGCAGGGTGGCCCCGTCGGGGCAGCGCACTGTGTGCAGATGGATGCCGTCGGTCAGGGCCGACAGGGGAGCGGCCCCCTCGGCCTTGTTCAGAAACTGGGCCACGTCGTACCGGGAGCGCAGCATCAGCTGCCCGGTCAGCTGGCCGTACACCGGGTGCTCCACCATGACGTCCAGCACCTCGGCCCCGTAGTCTACCATCAAAGTCAGTTCCCGTTCCATGTGCGCGCCGTCATGGACGCAGGCCAGTACGGCGGTGACACCGGCCGGCTCGGCGGCCAGCACATAGCCCCGGGGCGTGGCCTGAATGTCAACCCCACCGGCACGCAGCAGGGCCACATCACCCACGATGATCTGGCGGCTGACCCCCAGCTCGGCGGCCAGCGCGGTGGCCGATAGGGGGGCATCTGCCCTTTGCAGTTGTTCTACAATTGTGCTGCGGCGCTGGGATGCGGTCATAACAGGTCCTCCTTGCGTTTGTCACCGTCGGCAGCGGGGCCTTTCGCGCCTGCGGGAGGCGGACAAGAGAAAAACGCGCCCCGGCGCAGCCGGATAAGGTTGCCTTTTCCTTATTTTATTGATATAATGACATTCTGTCAAGTTGACAAAAAGGAAGGTGCAATCATGACACGCGAAGAAGCATTTGAATTTCTCGACCGCACGGCCCGGGGCATTGCCGAGACCTTTGGCGCCTCCTGCGAGACGCTGGTCCACGACATGAGCGTTCCCACCCACCCCATTCTGTCCATCTACAACGGCCACGTTTCGGGGCGCACTGTGGGCTCCACCCAGGATGTCAACGGCATTTCCCGCAATCTGGACGAGGAGGCTCTGGTCACCGACCTGGTCAACATGTTCGCCGCCACCCCCGACGGGCGGCAGATCAAGTCCTCCACCTTCCATCTGATGGGGGAGGATTACAATCTGGCCCTTGGCATCAATTTTGACTACTCCAGTCTGGTCTTTGCCAACAAGGTGCTGGTGGACCTGATGAGCGCCCAGAATGACCTGAAAGCCGTGCTGTATCAGGGAGATTCCCGTCAGCTGGCCGAGGTCTTTGACGAATGTCTGGCCGCCGTGGGCAAGCCCGTCCACGCCCTGACCAAGACCGACCGCATGAAGGTGGTGGCCCTGCTGGAGCAGGAGGACGCATTCTCCTTCAAAAAAGCGGTGCCCTACGTGGCCAAGCGCCTGCAGGTGTCCCGCTACACCGTTTATAAATATATAGGCGAGCTGGCCGGAGCCATGCCCGGCGAGACCGACGAGGAATAAACAATCACCTGTCATTCTGAGCGCAGCGAAGAATCTTAAGATCCTTCGTCATTTCATTCCTCAGGATGACACCCATCACATACTGGAATGAGAGGTAATCAACATGAATTACAAAGCTGAAATCGAGCGCTGGTTTGCCGACAAGGAGCAGCAGATGATCGATGGCACCAAGCGCCTTTGCGCCATCAAGAGCGTCAAGGAAGAGGCCAAGCCCGGCATGCCCTTTGGCGAGGGCCCCGACAAGGCCCTGAACGAGGCCCTGACTCTGGCCGCCGAGATGGGTCTGACCGGCCGGAACTACGACGGCTACGTGGGTCTGGTGGACCTGAACGACAAGGAAACCGAGATGCACATTCTGGGCCACATGGACGTGGTGGGCGAGGGTACCGGCTGGACTGTTTGTGAACCCTATGAGCCCACTGTGGTGGACGGCTGCATCTACGGCCGCGGTACCGCCGACGACAAGGGCCCCATGGTGGCCGCCCTCATGGCCATGCAGTGCGTCAAGGAACTGGGCATCCCTCTGGCCAAGAATGTCCGCGCCATTCTGGGCACCGACGAGGAGAGCGGAAGCGAGGACATCGCCTATTACTACCAGCGTGAGAGCTTTGCCCCCTGCAGTTTCTCTCCCGATGCCGATTTCCCCGTCATCAACATTGAAAAGGGCGGCTACAAGCCCACCTTCACCAAGACCTGGCAGGCCAACACCGAGCTGCCCCGTCTGGTGTCCTTTAGCGGCGGCTTCCGCATCAACGTCATCCCCGCCGACGCCGAGTGCGTCATCGAGGGCATCCCCATGGGTCAGATTCTGGCCCGGGCCCAGCTGGGCGGCCGCATCACCGGCTGTGAGTTCCGTGTCAAGCCCGACGGCCCCAACCGCATCAAAATCACCGCCCACGGCAAGGGCGGCCACGCCGCCTTCCCCGAAGGCAGCATCAACGCGCTGACCGGTCTGCTGGAACTGGTGGGCGTCATGCCCCTTGCCGAAAGCGAGAGCAAGAGCGCCGTTCACGCCCTGCTGGAGCTGCTGCCCCACAAGCAGACCACCGGCGAGGCGCTGGGCATCAACCTCAGTGACGACCTGTCCGGCGCGCTGACCTGCGCCTTTACCCTGCTGGAAATCAACGAGACCGGTCTGACCGGCCGCTTTGACAGCCGTGTGCCCATCTGCGCCAACGAGGAAAACTGCAAGCAGCGCGTGGAGCGCGCCTTTGCCAAGCACGGCTTTGCCTGCGTGGGCGATATGCACCCCGCCCACCACACCGATTCCAACTCCCCCTTTGTGCAGACCCTGCTGCGGTGCTACGAGGAGTACACCGGCGAAAAGGGCGAGTGCGTGGCCATCGGCGGCGGCACCTACGTCCACGAAATCCCCGGCGGCGTGGCCTTCGGCCCGGTCATGCCGGGCACCGAGACCTATATCCACGGCCCCGATGAGCGCATCCCCGTGGCGCACCTCATGACGGCGGCCAAGATATTTGCACAGGTCATTGTAGAAGTCTGCGCCTGATATGCGTACCGACAGAGAGTTTATCGGCCCCTTCACCATGCGTCAGCAAGAGGGGGTATTCCCTCTGGGCAGCGATTCCCAGGCTCTGGGCAACTTTGTTCAGGTGCGCCACGGGGAAACTGTCTGCGATTTGGGCTGCGGCGGCGGTGTACTGGGACTGTACCTGTTTGCCCGGGAGCGGGACATTCGGCTGACCGCTCTGGACATCAGCGCCCAAGCAGTGGAACTGGCCAATGAGAATTTTGCCGCCAACGGTCTCAGCGCCGATGTGCGCCACGCCGATTTGCGTACCGTCCGGGAACTGTTTCCCGCCGGCAGTTTTGATTTGGCCGTGTCCAATCCGCCCTATTTTTCGGTGGGGTCGGGGTATTCCGGCGGCTCGGAGCGCATGGAGGAGACCTGCACTCTGACCGACCTGTGCGCCGCCGCCAAGTGGCTGGTGCGCAATGGGGGGCGCTTCGCCATGGTCCACCGGCCCGAGCGGCTGGCCGACCTGTTCTGCGCCCTGCGGGAGCACATGTTTGAACCCAGGCGCCTGCAGTTCATTCAGGCGGTGGGTAAGCCGCCCTCCGCCGTGCTCATCGAGGCGTACAAGGAAGGCAAGCCGGGACTGTCGGTTTTGCCGGTAGATTTGCGTTAAACGGGTGGTGCCATCCACCCATACCCCATGTCATTCTGAGTCGCAAAGCGACGAAGAATCTGCGAAAAAGATTCTTCGCTGCGCTCAGAATGACAACTCCTGTGGAGGTATTCTTATGGCAGGAATTTTATATCTGGTACCCACGCCCATCGGAAACCTGGGCGATATTTCCCGCCGGCAGGCCGAGATCCTGTCCGAAGTGGACTTTATCGCCGCCGAGGACACCCGGGTGTCGCTGAAACTGCTCAACCATCTGGACATCCGCAAGCCGCTGGTGTCCTACCACCGCCACAACACCGAAACGGCGGGTCCTGCCGTGCTGGGCCGCATTCTGAACGGTGAGAACTGCGCGCTGGTCACCGACGCCGGAACCCCGGCTGTCAGCGACCCCGGCGAGGAACTGGTGGCCCTTTGCGCCGCGCAGGGGGTGGATGTCATTTCGGTTCCCGGCCCCTGCGCCGCCATTACGGCGCTGGCTGCCAGCGGTCTGCCCACAGGGCGCTTCACCTTTGAGGGGTTTCTCCCGGTCAACAAAAAGAACCGCCGCGCCCATCTGGACTCCCTGCGTGCCGAACTGCGCACCATGATTTTCTACGAGGCGCCCCACAAGCTGCGGGACACGCTGGAGGATCTGGAAAAGACCTTCGGCGGCACGCGCCGCATCGCCCTGTGCCGGGAGCTGACCAAGCTCCACGAGGAGATCCTGCGCACCACAGTGTCGCAGGCCGTGGCCCATTACAGGGAAGTGGAGCCCAAGGGCGAGTTTGTTCTGATTCTGGAGGGGTGCGCTCCCGTGCAGGAGGAGGAGATCTCCCCCCAGCTGGCCATGGAGCGCATGGAGCAGCTGCGCGGTGAGGGCCTGTCCCTGAAGCAGGCAGCAAAACAGGCCGCCGACGAGCTGGGTCTGCCCAAAAACAAGCTGTACGATCTGGCGCTGGGCAAAGCCGTCGAATGGTGATATAAAAAAATAGTCAAGGGGGCACAAAATGTCATTAAGTTAACGTGTCATCCTGAGCGAAGCGAAGAATCTTGAAACAAAAACGGCCTCTTTTGAGGCCTTTTTTGAAGATTCTTCGGATTTTCCAAATCCTCAGAATGACAGGTTGTGTTTTTTCGGTTCAAGTAGGAAATAAAATAGTCAGGTGCTTTACGAATTTCCTTTTATGGGAAAAAATGGGAGAGACGTTAAATACTGACTGTATAATTCTGATAAATGATTATAAAAAGGGCACCTGAGACTCCCTCAGGTGCCCTTTTTATGAGATGATGTACGTGTTCAGACCGTTTCGCCCAGTTCCTTCAGGCAGCGTGCGCAGACGTTTTTGCCCTTGAAATTGACCACGTCATGGGCATTGTCGCAGAAAATGCAGGCAGACTGATACTTCTTCAGCACAATGGAGTTGCCGTCCACGTAAATTTCCAGAGCGTCGCGCTCGGCGATGCCCATGGTACGGCGCAGCTCGATGGGCAGAACAATGCGCCCCAGCTCATCTACTTTCCGTACGATACCGGTTGCTTTCATACTTGGTACCTTCCTTCATTTCTATTTGTATCCCTGGGGGCAGGGACAATGAACAACGGGTACAGTATAAACAAACCGTAATACTTTGTCAACAAAAAATTTGCCATTTTAATAAAAAATTGGAAATCTTTCCGGGAAATAGCAGGAAGCGGGTCGGCAAGGACATACCGGGGTGAATTTTTTCGTAAAATGGACAACGGAATCTGATTTGGTCAGGGGGGATATCCATGTCCATGGGACGCATCTGGGCGGGGATGGTAGTCGGTTCGCTGGTGTGCGCGCTTGCCACGGGGAGGACGGACGCTGTGGCAGCCGCCGCCATGGAGGGGGCGGCCGCGGCGGTGGAGCTTTGCCTGTCCATGCTGGGGGTCATGTGCCTGTGGAGCGGCATCATGGAGGTCATGAGCCGCAGCGGACTGACCGCCGGACTGGCCCGGCTTTTGAAGCCTGTGCTTGGTTGGCTGTACCCCGACTTTGCCGGGGACCGGGCCGTCATGGACGCTGTAGCCGCCAACGTGTCGGCCAATCTGCTGGGGTTGGGCAATGCCGCCACGCCGCCGGGCATGGAGGCCGCCCGACGTATGGCCGCGCGCACCCCCGGCATGGCAAGCGACAGCCTTTGTCTGCTGGTAGTGTGCAACACGGCTTCCATCCAGCTGATTCCCACCACGGTGGCCGCCGTCCGTGCCGCCGCCGGGTGTGAAACACCCTTTGATATTCTGCCGGCCGTCTGGTTTGCCAGCGCGGTTGCGCTGATTGTCGGACTGACCGCTGCAAAACTGTTGGGGAGGGTGTGGAAACCGTGACGGAACTTCTCATCCCTGCCATCATCGCCTTTGTGGCGGTGTACGGCTGCCTGCGGCGGGTGGATGTGTATGACGGTCTGGTTTGCGGTGCCGGGCAGGGCCTGTCCACCATGGTGCGCATCGCTCCGGCCCTTGTGGCCCTGCTGACGGCGGTGTATATGCTGCGCGCTTCGGGGTTTCTGGAACTGGCCGCCCAATGGCTTGCTCCGGTGCTGAACGCCGTGGGAATTCCGCCCGAGACGGTGGCGCTGCTGCTCATTCGGCCCATCAGCGGCAGCGCGGCGCTGGGGGTGGGGGCCGAACTCATCGGGACCTACGGCCCCGATTCGACGGTGGGCCGCACGGCGGCCGTCATGCTGGGCTCCACCGAGACCACCTTTTACACCGTTGCCGTCTACTTTGCCGCCGCCAAGGTGACCAGGAGCCGCCATGCCATCCCGGCGGCACTGTGCGGCGATGTGGCGGGGTTTGTTGCGGCCGCCGCCGCGGTGCGGCTGTTTTTCTGAAGCGTTGCCGTTTTACAAGACAAAAGCGGACGGTGCCTTTGCACCGTCCGCTTGGTTGTTACTTCTGTTACTCCGCTTTGGAGATGGTGGATTTTCTGGAATAGTGGGTGTGCAGCAGTTCGTGGGCCTTGGCCGACAGGGGGCGGCCCAGATAGTCGTTGTACAGGGCCAGCACCTCGGGGTTTTCGTGGCTCTTGCGCAGGGGCAGGTTCTTGTCCAGCTCGTACAGGGCCTCGATGCGCTTTTTGCGCACGGCGTTGTTGGTGCCGATGGGCTGTCCGCCGCCGCCGATGCAGCCGCCGGGACAGGCCATGACCTCGATAAACACATAATCCTCGGCGTGGGAGAGCACCTTTTCGGCATTCTTCAGGGTGTGGGCCACGGCCACCTTGACGCTGGTGCCGTCCAAATCGATGGTGGCCTCCTTGATGCCCTCAAAGCCACGCACTTCGGTGAATTCCAGCTTGGGCAGAGTCTTGCCGGTGTACACCTCGTAGGCGGTGCGCAGGGCGGCCTCCATGACGCCGCCGGTGACGCCGAAGATGGCGCCGGCGCCGGTGGCAACACCCAGAGGGGAGTCATACTCGCCCTCGGGCAGATTTCTCATATCCACGCCCTTGTAGCGGATCAGCTTGGCGATCTCGCGGGTGGTCAGCACGTGGTCCACGTCGCGGTAGCCGTCCCGGCCCATCTCGTCACGCTTGGCCTCGTACTTCTTGGCGGTGCAGGGCATGACCGACACGGTCACGATGTCCTCGGCACGCAGACCCATCTTTTCGGCGTAGTAGGTCTTGGACACGGCGCCGAACATCTGCTGGGGGGACTTGGCGGAGGACAGGTTGTCAAACAGCTCGGGGTGGTGCTTTTCCACGTAGTTGACCCAGCCGGGGGAGCAGGAGGTGATCAGGGGCAGCTTGCCGCCCTTTTCGATGCGCTCCAGCAGCTCGGAGCCCTCCTCCAGAATGGTCAGGTCGGCGGCAAAGTTGGTGTCAAAGACCTTGTTGAAGCCAATCATCTGCAGGGCGGTGACCATCTTGCCGGTGACCAGTTCACCCGGGGCCATGCCGAATTCGTCGCCCAGCGCCACACGCACGGCGGGGGCCACCTGCACGATGACGTGCTTGCTGGGGTCCTGAATGGCGCGCCACACGCCCTGGGTGTCGTCCTTTTCCACGATGGCGCCCACGGGGCACACCAGCGAGCACTGGCCGCACAGGACGCAGTCGGTCTCCCACATGGGCAGGTCGAAGGCGGTGCTGATTTTATAGCGGGCGCCGCGGTAGGAGGGGGTCAGACAGTTCAGGCCGTGCAGCTCCTCGCAGGCCTTGACGCAGCGGCCGCACTTGACGCACTTGGAGGGGTCCTTGACGATGGAGGGGTTGTCCACCCGCAGGGGCTCGTTGGAGGATATGTCGGGCAGCTCGGGCCGCAGCAGGTTGAAGCGGCGGCACAGGGCCTGCAGCTCGCAGTTGCCGTTTCGGGCGCCGGCCTGACAGTTCTGCTTGTGGTCGGCCAGCATCAGCTCCAGAATACCCACCTGCGCGTCGTACACCTTCTTGGTGTCGGTAAAGACCTCCATGCCCTCGCGCACCGGAGTGGTGCAGGAGGTCTGCAGGTTCTTGGAGCCCTTGATCTCGACCACGCACAAACGGCAGTGGGCCTTGGACT
>JAZOBA010000042.1:0-2362 GCA_045595705.1 Oscillospiraceae bacterium | reverse complement strand
TTGACAGCGCCGCCGCGGATGATCTGCTCACCCACCTCGCGGAAGCCCATGACCTTGTGGAAGTTCAGACTGACTTCGTTATAGGGGATGGTGTCGATCTCGGCGGTGACAAAGGGCACTCCTGTGTCCTTTGCCCGCTGGAACACGGCGCCGTACATGGCGCGGCCCACCCCCATGCCCCGGAAAGGCCGGTCGATGACCACCCGGTCGATGTACAGGAATTTTTCATAATTACGGCTGAACCAGCGGTAATTTTCGCTGTCGTAAAAGGCCACGCCCTCACGCAGGGCAATCAGAAAGGCGGCGGGAACACCGTCTACCTCGGCCACCAGACACAACTCGGCGGCACCGGAGAGCTTGTTCAGCCGCTCGCCGTCCATGGGGGACAGCACCTCCACGTTTTCCTCATTGACACGCAGGATAAAGGGGTGGTCTTGCTCCTGGGCGGGGCGAATGCAGATGGCTTTGTTCACGGCAGACAGTCCTTTCGGTCTTTTTCTTAGTTTACCACAGTGCTGTCTGCCCTGCAACCACACATTTCAGCGAAAAAGGTTGCAATTATTCCCGGAACTATTGCTTTCTGCGCACGTTCTGATAAAATAGAAATGTTGAGCATATCCCTATGAAAACAGGAGGAATTTTCATGAAACCTCTGGTGATCGGTATTGCCGGCGGTACCGGCTCGGGCAAAACCACGCTGACCCGCAAACTGGTGACCCGCTTTGGCGATGACGTATGCGTGGTCTATCACGACAACTATTATAAAAAGCACGTGGGTATGACCTATGACGAGCGCGCCGCTCTGAACTACGACCACCCCGACGCCTTTGACACCGCGCTGATGGTGGACGACCTGAAGCGGCTGATCGCCGGGGAGACCATCTCCTGCCCGGTGTACGATTACACCGTCCACAACCGCTCGGAGGAAACCGTGGAGGTGCGCCCTGCCAAGGTCATCATTGTGGAGGGCATTCTGATTTTTGAAAATATCCCCCTGCGTGAACTGATGGACATCCGCATCTTTGTGGATACCGACGCCGATGTGCGCATTCTGCGCCGCATCCTGCGTGACGTGAAAAAGCGCGGGCGCAGTCTGGACTCGGTCATCCAGCAGTACCTGACCACCGTCAAACCCATGCACGAGCAGTTCGTACAGCCCTCCATCCGCCATGCCCACATCGTGGTGCCCGAGGGCGGTCACAACACGGTGGCGCTGGACATGATCATGGAGCGCATCGCCCACCACATCACCGCCCAATAAATTTTTTGAAATATTTTTTGAAAAATCGGGAACCTTTTTTTCTTTCCTGCGTCTAACCCCATCGTGAGCGCAAAGGAAGCTCACCAAAAATCATATGAGAAACAAAAAATGAACATACTGTAAAGGAGCAAAATCATGAAGAAAATTCTCTCTCTGGCCGTTATGGCCGCCCTGTGCATTTCCCTGCTGACCGCCTGCGGCAAGACCTCCGTCGAGCTGGACAAGGCCGAGCACACCTTCACCGCCGCCGGTGAGACCGTCACCCTGAACGCCGAGACCAAGGCCGACGAGCTGGTCTGGACCTCCTCCGACGAGGCTGTTGCCACTGTCGCCAACGGTGTTGTCACCGCTGTCGCCCCCGGCACCGCCACCATCACCGTCACCGCCGGTGACGTGTCCGCCACCTGCACCGTCAAGTGCGAGTGGGAGGTCAACGTCGATCTGGAGGCCTTCTACAACGAGATCTACAACACCCTGTACCCCCTGGATGCCGAAGGCTTCCCCACCGGTCCTATGGCTTTTGACCTGACGGTTGGCAGTCCCGACTTCGGTATCTCCGCTGAGGACGGTCTGGCTCTGTTGGACATGAACTTCCCCGGTCTGGCCGCTGTTGAAACCGAGCAGATGCACGTCTACTTCGCTCTGGCTACCGCCGCAGCCTACGAGGTTGTTCTGGTCAAGGTCAGCAACGCTTCCGATGTCGATACCGTCAAGAACCTCCTGCAGGCCCGCATTGATGCCCAGGTCTCCAATCAGATGAACTACCCCATGGTGATTGAAGGCTGGCAGAATGACTCCCGCATCGTCACCAACGGCAACTACATCATGATGGCCGTCGGCACCGACTGCGACAAGTTTGTGGACGCCTTCAACGGCCAGTTCTAATTTTCTGCAACCTTATGTTACGGGGCTGCTGCTCAATCAGCAGCAGCCCCTTCAGCCTGTCAAAAAAGTCCTTCAGCCTTTTTGACAGGCTTCAAAATGCCGTTACTTTCCTGCCGCGTTGCGGCACAAAAGTCCTCGCGCTGCGAGTCGCTGCGCCTTGCACGGCAAGGCTTGCGAGGCATTCGATCTCACTCGAGGCGGGCTGCCGCCCCCTCG
>JAZOBA010000041.1:0-5795 GCA_045595705.1 Oscillospiraceae bacterium | reverse complement strand
CACAATAATTTGTCTTCCTAAGACCGCTTGGCCTCCGACTTTGTTGATTAAGTTTATTGTCAAGCGTCTGCGCAAACAAAAAGTGATGCACAGAGCATACATCAACAACTATCAGATGGACCGAATTTCCGGCTTTTCCTTTGACCTGATGATCGTTGCCGGTGTTGCAGCCATTGAAATCAATGATATTAAGAATTACATTCTTCCCATTGTGATCCTCAGTGTGATCGGAACCGTGATTACTTACGTCTATATCCGTCTGGTTTCCAAGGAATGCTTCAAGGGCTTTGAGCATGAATTTTTCCTGATGAGTTTCGGAACCCTGACCGGTACCGCCTCCAACGGCGTGATTCTGATGAAGGAAGTGGATCCGGGCCTGCGCACTCCCACCTCCAGCCTGTATATCCTCTCCAATTTCCCCGCCATGGTCATGATTGCTCCGCTGCTGTTCCTGTTGAGCTTTGCAGGCAGTTCTCTCACCAATGCGGTGATCGCCTGTGCGGTTTTCTTCGTCCTTTGGGCGGTTTACACAGGATATCTGTTCCGCAGAAGGATATTTAAGAAACGATATGCGAATAAACCTGTCCCCGTCTGGACAGAGGAACAATAAAATTCAAGGGCTGCTGCAAATTGAATTTGCGGCAGCCCGTTCCATTGGTGCAATAGAAAAACGACGCCGCAGCCACGGCGTCGTTTTTTATCATTTGATCAAGTGCGGAGATAATGCTTTACCAATTCCTGCAGCAGTTCATCGCGGTCCAGTTTGCGGATCAGAGAACGGGCATTGTTGTGATTGGTAATGTATGTGGGGTCTTCGGAAAGAATGTATCCAACGATCTGATTGATGGGATTGTAACCCTTTTCCAGCAGAGCGTTGTAAACGGTGCTCAGAATTGCTTTGATTTCAGCACCACGGTCCTGATGAAGAGAAAACTTGCGGGTATAATCCATTTCCATCGTTGGCACACCTCCTGAAGGTTGTATTTCGGTTACGTCTATCATAACGCATACCCAAGGAAAAAGTAAAGGGAATCTTTTGAATTTTTACGAAATGTTAGGGTCCTGTAATATTAGCGCAGGACTGCACCCAATTCGGACTGCAGCAGAGCCAGAACGGACGCCACATCTTCATCGGCTTCGGCGGCAGTCAGGCTGCGGTCGTCGGCACGCAGGACCAGATTGAAGGCCACGGACTTCTTGCCTTGGTCCACGCCCTTGCCGCGGTAGATGTCAAACAGGGTCACTTCCTTGAGCAGGCCCTTTGCGCCGCGGCGGATGCAATCGGACAGGGCGCCTACCGTGACCGCTTCGTCACAGACTACGGCGATGTCGCGGGTGACAGCGGGGAACTTAGGCAGAGGAATGTACTCGGCGTCGGGACCCTTGACCTGCATCAGATTGTCAAAGGACAGTTCGGCACAGTAGAACTCTCCGTCCACATCGTAGTTGCGGGCCACCAGAGGATGGATCTGGCCGAACACACCGAGATAGTTGCCGTCCGCCCAAACACTGGCGCAGCGTCCGGGATGATAGGAGGGGTTGTCGCTGCAGGTTTCAAAGCGAACGTTTGCAACACGCAGGTCGGACAGAATGGCTTCGATCATACCCTTCAGGGTGAAGAAATCCATGTCAGAACCGTATGCGCCGATGGACAGGATCTTGGACTCATTAGCCAGACCGTCGTCGCGGCCGGGCAGATAAATGCGGCCGATCTCATACAGCTTGGCAGCCTTGTTGCGGTAGTTGAAATTGCGGGTCAGGATTTCCAGCATGGAGGGCAGAACGGTGGTACGCATGATGGAGGTATCCTCGCCCAGAGGATTCAGAATCTTGAAGGATGCGCGGCGGCTGTCATCAGCAACCCAGCGGATCTTATCGTAATAGGTGGGAGAGATGAAAGAGTAGGTGATGATCTCATCGTAGCCGAAGGAACGGCACAGCTCGCCCAAACGGCGCTCCAGCTGCTGTGCGGGGGAGTAGCCGCCCAGCGTGGTCTGGCCCTTCATCAGGGTGCAGGGAATGTTGTTGTAGCCGTAGAAACGAGCCACTTCCTCCGCCAGATCGGCCATGCGCAGCACGTCGGCGCGGTAGGAGGGGACCGTGACCTGATCGCCATCTACCTGGAAGTCCACACTCTTCAGAATACGGATCATTTCCTCGGTGGGGACGTCGGTACCCAGCAGGGCGTTGATCTTTTCTGGCTCGAGGGTCAGAACGGTGGGGTGAGGAACATGGTTGAGCACGTCGATGACGCCGTCAACCACTTCGCCGGCGCCCAGCAGCTCGACCAACTCGCAGGCGCGTTCGACGGCAGGCATGGTGTTCATGGGATCCAGACCCTTTTCAAACTTGGCAGAAGCTTCGGTACGCATGCCCAAAGCCAAAGCGCCCTTGCGGATACAGGTGCCGTCAAAGCAGGCCGACTCAAAGACCACATCGGTGGTGTCGTCCACGATTTCGGAGTTCATACCGCCCATGATGCCGGCCAGACCGACAGCGCGGGTCTCGTCTGCGATGACCAGATGATCGGCAGTCAGCTTGCGCACGGTGCCGTCCAGCGTGGTCAGCTCTTCGCCTTCTTCGGCGCGGCGGACGATGATCTTGCCACCCTGCACGTAGCGATAGTCAAAGGCGTGCATGGGCTGACCGTACTCCAGCATGACGTAGTTGGTGATGTCAACAATGTTGTTGATGGGACGCACACCCATGGCGCGCAGACGGTCACGCATCCACTTGGGGGAGGGGGCGATCTTGACGTTGCGGACCATGCGTGCGGTGTAGCGGGGGACCAGATCATCGGCGGGAGTTTCCACGTCCAGCAGGTCGATCAGACAGCCCTCGGCGCCGCCCTTTACTTCGGGCTCATGCAGCTTCAGTTCGCCGCCGAAGGTGGCAGCAGCTTCACGGGCCAGACCGATGACCGACAGACAGTCAGGACGGTTGGGCGTGATTTCGAACTCTACCACACGGTTGTTCAGGCCGATTGCGGTGCGGATGTCCTCGCCCAGAGTCAGGTTCTGCATGTCGGGGTCACTGTTCAGAACAAAAATGCCGTCCTCGATGGCATAGGGAAAATCGTGGGTAGTCAGGCCCAGCTCCTTCAGGGAGCAGAGCATACCGTTGGAGGTCTCGCCGCGCAGCTTGCCGGCGACGATGTGGATGCCGCCGGGCAGCCAGGAGTCATCCATGGCCACGGGGACAATATCGCCTTCGGTCAGATTCTGCGCGCCGGTGACGATCTGTACGGGAGCCTCGGCGCCCACATCCAGCTGGCAGATCCACATATGGTCGGAGTCGGGGTGGCGGACCAGAGAGAGGACCTTGCCCACAACAACGTTCTTGATTTCTTCGCCCTCGACCTCGGTGACTTCAACCTTGGAGCCGGAGAGGGTCATGGCCTCGGCAAATTCCTTGTCGGAGGCGCTCACTTCTACAAATTCATTGAGCCATTCACGGGAAAGATTCATTTCGTGTGGCCTCCTTTCTTAAAACTGTTCCAGGAAACGGATGTCATTTTCAAAGATCAGACGCAGGTCGGCGATCTTGAAGCGGCGCATGGCGGTACGCTCCAGACCGATACCGAAGGCCCAACCGGAGTAGACTTCGGGGTCAATGCCGGCCATCTCCAGAACACGGGGATGGATCATACCGGCACCCAGCAGCTCAATCCAGCCTTCGCCCTTGCAGGTGGGGCAGCCAACGCCGCCGCACTTGTGGCACTGAACGTCCATTTCACAGGAAGGTTCAGTGAAGGGGAAGTGGTGAGGACGGAAACGGGTCTTGGTGCCCTCGCCGTACAGCTGCTCGACGACGGTGTTCAGCGTGCCCTTCAGGTCAGCCATGGTGACGCCCTTGTCGATAACCATACCCTCGACCTGATGGAACATGGGGGAGTGGGTGGCGTCTACTTCGTCCTTGCGGTACACACGGCCGGGGGCCAGAATGCGGATGGGCAGTTCCATGGAGTCCATAGCGCGCACCTGCATGGGGCTTGTCTGGGAGCGCAGCATGACACGGCTATCCTCGTCGAAGTAGAAGGTGTCGGACCAGTCGCGGGAGGGGTGGCCTTCTTCGGCGTTCAGGCGGTCAAAGTTGTGTTCTGCATATTCCACTTCGGGACCGTCCAGAATGGTGAAGCCCATACCCACAAAGATGCCCTTGATTTCGTCCAGAGCAATGTACATGGGGTGCTTATGACCGACCTTGACTTCGGTGCCGGGGATGGTTACATCCAGCGTTTCGTTGGCCAGCTGATCGGCCAGAGCCTTCTCGGCCAGAACGGTGGACTGAGATTCAATCGCGGTTTCCAGAGCAGCGCGTACTTCGTTGGCGACCTGACCCATGATGGGGCGCTCCTCGGGAGACAGCTTGCCCATCTGCTTCAGAACGGCAGTCAGTTCACCCTTTTTGCCCAGATACTGGACACGAACTGCGTCCAGACCGGCAGCATCCTGTGCGCTCTGAATGGCGTCCAAAGCGGCGCTGCGAATGGCTTCCAATTGTGCTTTCATAAATTTCTAACTCCTTTTCGTGGATGTTATTTAACGGTGAAACGGTTCAGCGGGCAACAAAAAAGCCCTTCATCCCTGTCAATTGGGACGAAAGGCAAACCTTCCGCGGTACCACCCGCATTCTCACATCATGTGAGCACTTGTACCCCGGTAACGGAGGGCATCCGGCCATGTCTCCATGGCGGCTCCAGGGCGAACCAAACCGGGCGTTCCGCAGTCTGGCTTTCAGCCGGTGACCAGACCTCTCTTGGCGGTGTTTCGCGGTTATTTTCCCATTCATAGCCGATAACAATACACATTTATAACATAGAATTCAAAGAAAAGCAAGAATAAAATCTTCCCGTTCCGCATTGTTCCTGCGAAACGGGAAGAGAACGAATTCTGCTTTACTGAGAAAGGGGACCATTTTGAGGTTTGGACAAAATGATGGGGGTAAAATCAATCTTGCGGAAAAGCCATGCGCCCACAAGCAGGATCAGGAAATTGCTGATAACCATAGCATACCAGATGCCGCTGCTGCCCAAGTCGGTCAGTAATTTGAAAATCAGAAGAAGGGGCAGACGGATACACCACAGTCGCGCGGAGGACAGGATCATTGCATATCGGGTCCTGCCTGCACCGTTAAAGATACCGAGGTAATTCTGGAACAGAGCCATAAGAGGCTGGGTCAACAGGGTCCAGAACACATAAACGGTTGCAAAAGATTGGGTCAAAGGGTCATTGGACAGCAAAGAAACCAGCCATTGGCGGAAGGGAAGAAGGATCAGACAGCCGGCGATCGAGACGGTCAATCCCAGATTGCGGCTGGTCTTGCAGGCCTTTCGGGCACGTTGGGGATTACCTGCACCGATATTCTGCCCTACGTAGGCGGCAAGGACGGAACCGAGTGCAAATACCGGCATCAGGAGCAGATTGGCGATCTTGTTGCCGATGCTGAAGGCGGCGGTAACTTCATCGCCATAACTGACAACGACCATCTGGAGAACGAGAAATCCAAGGGATGAAAGGGCCTGACTGCCGGCGGAGGGGAGCGAGATTCTGACCAGATTTTTGGTTTCGAAGGGCCGGAAACGCAGACAGTTGCATGTCAGATGGAGCGGCTGTTTTTTGGAGAATAAAAGGTACAGGCAGATCGGAGCAACGGCAACCTGTCCGATCATGGTGGCAAGGCCGGCGCCAAAGGCACCCATGCCCATGCCCTGCACAAAAAGGGCGGTCAGGACAATGTTGATCACGATGGAGATGATGGAAAGACAGACCGGAGTGGTGGTGTCGCCCTGCGCC
>JAZOBA010000040.1:0-11691 GCA_045595705.1 Oscillospiraceae bacterium | reverse complement strand
ATCAGCGCCCATGCGGGTGTAGTTCAATGGTAGAATCCCAGCCTTCCAAGCTGGTCGCGTGGGTTCGATTCCCATCACCCGCTCCATACGCGCCTGTAGCTCAGGTGGATAGAGCAACTGCCTTCTAAGCAGTGGGCCGGGGGTTCGAGTCCCTCCAGGCGTGCCACCTTTTAGGCGCAAATCAAATATGGTGGATGTAGTTCAGTTGGTAGAGCATCGGATTGTGGTTCCGAGTGTCGCGGGTTCGAGTCCCGTCATCCACCCCAGACTCGTGGCAAAGGGCCGGAGCGTCCGCTCCGGCCTTTCCCACCCTTTACCTCAAGATTGGGGTGTAGCCAAGTGGTAAGGCACGGGACTTTGACTCCCGCATTCGCTGGTTCGAGCCCAGCCATCCCAGCCAGACTTTTTGACACTCCAATGTGTTTCTTATAAATTGCATATGACTCGCTAGCTCAGTTGGTAGAGCAACGCCCTTTTAAGGCGAAGGTCCGGGGTTCGAGCCCCCGGCGGGTCACCAAAAATCGACATTCTTCGACAGAAGGATGTCGATTTTTACTTATTACATCTTCACTATTCACTCTTCACTATAAAAATAAGTGTCGATTTTTGGTAAGTAATAGGTTATAGTGAATAGTGAATAAGTAGGCTGCGAAAGGAGCGTATGGTTTTGTCCAGCCCTTTACTCGATAAGTCAAAAGCCTTTGCATTGCAGATTATCAAAGTTTGCAATGCGATTAAATCCGCAAAGAAAGAATCTGTTTTAACCAACCAACTGATTCGTTCCGGCACCAGCATCGGTGCCAATATTCGGGAGGCATTTTACGCCCACGGAAAAGCTGATTTTATCGCAAAACTTCAAATTGCATTGAAAGAATGCTCCGAAAGCGAATACTGGTTGGAGTTACTGATCGAAAGCGGATATTACGACGATAAATCCATTTTGGCGCAATGCATCGAAGTGAAAAAACTCTTGATTGCCTCTATCAACACCGCAAAAAGCAATACAAAATAAGCGGCATCAATCGTGTCGATTTTTGGAAGGTAATAGGTTGAAAGCCGTATTTGCATATGCTTCCGGGATCAAGGATGAGAAATGACCTTCCGCGGTGACCAATCAACTGCGTTCGACAAGCAAAACAGGCACCGTCCGAGGACGGTGCCTGTTGCTGTATCATCTTGGTTTATGTACTCAACTGACATGAAAAATGTCGGTTATGGCATCGGTGATGTCGGTGGTGTAGGGGTTGACCGTGCTGTTGAGAATGGAAAGGGTTGCGGCCTCGTCCAGTTCATAATACCAGTCGATGCCCAGATAGGAGACGTCCCCGCGGCCGGGCAGGGTGGCGAAGCTCAAATCGGAGGAGAGGTCCAGCTCCAGCGCGGCGATGCCGAAATAGGCCAGCTCGGAGACGGACAGATCGGTCCGGAAGTAGTTGGAGAGGATGCCGGCGAATTCCTTGATGCTGGATACCGTGCTCCAGGACAGCACCTGCCGGGCCAGCTGACGGATGAACTTCTGCTGGGTGCGCATACGGCCCAGATCGGCGCTTCCGTCCTTGTAACCGCGGTAGCGCACCAACTGCAGGGCCTGATGTCCGTTGAGCAGCTGCTGGCCTTCCTTCAGATCAATGGTGAAGCCGGCGCCATCCTCGTGGAACATATCCTCGGGGACATAATAATCGATGCCGCCCAGCACATCCACCACATCCACAAAGGCCCGGATGTCCACCATGATGTAGTGGTCGGGACGGAAGCCCAGAATGGGCTTGAGTTCGTCCAGCAATTGATTCACACCGCCCATGCCGTAGGCGCTGTTGATCTTCTTGATTTTGCGCTGTACATCCACCAGTGTGTCGCGGGGCACCGAAATGACCGAAATTTTGTTGTTTTCAAGGTCGAAGGCACCCACCATGATGGTGTCGGCGTTGCCGTTTCCGTCATCGGTGCCCAGCATCAGAAAGGTGTGAAAATCTTTTTTGCGCACCAACTCAATGGTGGTTACGGTGGGTTCGGGCGTTTCGTCAACCGTTCCGTCCGGGTTGGTTGTGGGCTCCGGCGGTAGGGTGATTTCAATTTTGTCGGTGGTTTCGATGTCGGGCGGTTTGACGGTTGCCTTGTATACGAGAAACAGCACCACAATGACAGCACACACGGCCACCAGAATCAGATAGAAAACTTTCAGAACGGTGGGCAAAACCGGCTTGCCGGCGTTCTGATGTCTCGGTTCGTAAGCCATAAAGATCCCCCTATTGTTGAAACGGGTCAGAGAGCACCCGCACGGTGAGTTATTTATGTCAACTGATAGTATACCCAATCAAGCTTGGCAGGGCAAGGACAATTTGGTAATAAATCCTTACAATTTTGTAACAAAGGCAAAAAAGAGGCGGCCGGTGTCGAAACCCAAGGTCATTTCGTTAAGCAAACTTGTCATTCTGAGGTTTTGAAGAAACCGAAGAATCTTCAAGATCCTTCGCTTCGCTCAGGATGACATGTTATCTGAATGACATTGTGTCGAAACCGGCCGATTTTCTTACCTGCGTTCGTGAAGGATGGCGGCGGTCAGGCCGTTTACGGCGCACAAAAGATCGGTCAGAATCTGGTTCTGGCAGGCCAGCGCGGTCAGTATGCGGTCCAGCTCCTCCTGCCCGATCCGACAGGGGCCGGACCGGTCGGGACAGCAGGAAGGGATGGGGTTTGTGTATCGGTTCATCGGAATATCTTCCAGCCGTTCCCCACAGCGGTGACAATCGGTGGGCATATGGACTCCTCCCTTTCAAAAATAGCGCGGGGGTTCGGACTATTTTATGCCGGGGACTTGACAGAGGTGTGTCGATTTGTTATGCTGAAAGTGTCTCAAATGAGACAAAATGAGGTGAGAAAATGACAACTGCCAATCGGGAGCGCGCCATGCTCCGGGACTCCTTTCTGTTTCGGGAGGTGAGCGAGGACGCACTGGACTGGGCCCTTGCCCAAAGCCGGAGGGAAGGGGCAACCAAAGGGGAGGTTCTGTACACCGCCCATCGGTTTGAGCGTAGTCTTGGGTTTGTGCTGTCCGGCAAGGTGCGGGTGACCCGGGGCGACCTGCTTGTGTCGGTGCTGGAGCCGGGTATGTGCTTTGGCGCGGCCGCCCTGTTCAATCAGCGGCAGGAGTATCCCACCACCCTGACCGCAATGACCGACTGCGCGGTGCTCTTTCTGTCCCAGGAGACTGTGGCCGAGCTGATGGAGCGCTGGCCCCGGGTGGGAGTCAATTATGTGCACTACCTTTCCGGGCGTATCTGCTTTCTCAGCGACCGGCTGAACAGTCTGGCTGCCGGCAGCGCCGAGGAAAAGGTGGAGCAGTTCCTGCGCCGCGGTGCCGATGCCGATGGGGTTGTCTGCGTGGCGGCCACCGCAGTGGCCCGGGCCCTCGGCCTTGGTCGGGCCAGCGTGTACCGCGCCTTTGAAACGCTGGAAGAACGGGGTGTTCTGAAGCGTGAGCACAAGAAATTTGTTTTATTATCCAATGAAGTGGAGGAACCGACATGAAGAAGAGAATGATTGCATTGCTGCTTTGTCTGACCTTGGGTTTGGGGATGACTGCCTGCCGTAAGCCGGACGATTCGGTGGAGCATACCGAAAAACCGGATCCCACCCCCAGCCAGACCGTCACGGTGGAGCCTACTGCGGAGCCTACCCCCACGGAGTCGGTTACTCCGGAGCCTACCCCCAGTGAACCGGTCACCCCGGTGCGCTTTGCCGTTTTGTCCGGCCCCACCGGCGTGGGTGCAGCCAAGCTGCTGGCCGACAATGAGGCCGGTGTCAGTAAGAACACCTATGAGGTCACCGTGGCCACCGACAACAGCGAGATTTCCGGCAAACTGATCAACGGCGATCTGGACATCGCCTGTATGGCATCCAACGTTGCCGCCAACCTGTACAACAAGAACAGCGGCAGCATTCAGGCCCTGTGCCTGTCCACGCTGGGTGTGCTGTACATTCTGGAGGCCGGTGAGCCGGGGTTCAAAACCACGGTTCGCAGTATGGGCGATCTGGCCGGCAAGACGGTCTACGCCACCGGACAGGGCGCCAATCCCGAGTATGTGCTGGATTATCTGCTGAGCGCTTACGAACTCAACCCCGAAACCGACGTGGAAGTCGTCTGGAAGACGGCGGCCGAGGTGCAGACCGCCCTGCTGACCGGTGAGGCCCAATATGCCATGTTGCCCGTGCCTGCCGCTACCGCCGCGCAGATTCAGGCAAAGAAGCAGGGGAACCGTGAAGTGCGCTCGGTGCTCGACCTGACCGAGGAGTGGGATGCCGTGACCGATTACGGTGTGCTGACCATGACCACCGTGGTGGTCCGTACCGCCTTTGCTCAGGAGCATCCCGACCTGGTGGAGGCCTTCCTGGAGGAGTACGGCGCTTCCATTCAGTACGTCAATGAAAATGTGGATGAGGCCGCAAAATTGGTGGTCCAATTCGGAATCGTGCCCGCCGAGCCCATCGCCAAACTGGCCATTCCCGACTGCAATCTGGTCTTTGTGACGGGCGATCGGATGCGCGACCAGATCCAGGGTTATTATCAGGTCTTGTTCATGGCAAACCCGGCCTCCATTGGCGGCGGTATCCCCGACGATGCATTCTATTACGGGATGTAACCGGGTATGAGATTTGCAAAAAAAGTCCTTGTCCCGCTGGTGTTCTGGCTGGCCGTGTGGCAGATTGCCGCGTGGGTGGTGGGGGACAGCGTGTTTTTTGGAGGGCAGGTCCTTCTCAAGGAGACCCCTCTGCTGCTGCCCGGACCGTGGACGGTTCTGCGTACCTTGGCCCGATTGGCGGTGGAGCCGGCCCTGTGGCAGGCAGCCGGACTGACGCTGCTGCGGGTGTTCCTCGGCCTTGTGGCCGGCGGTCTGCTGGGCGCCGTCATCGCCGTGCTGACCTGCGCCAGCGTGTGGTGCGACCGGCTGCTGACCCCGCTGGTCAAGGTGATCCGGGCGACTCCGGTGGCATCCTTTATCCTGCTGATTTTGCTTTGGGTGGGTACCGGCCGGGTTCCCGGTGTGATTTCGGCGCTGATGGTCCTGCCCATCATTTGGGGCAACGTGTCCAAGGGCATCCGACAGACCGACCCTATGCTGCTGGAGATGGCGGCAGCCTATCGGCTGGGTGGGTGGAAGAGACTGAAACTTATTTATGTGCCGTCGGTGGCCCCTTATTTCAATGCCGGCGTGGAGACCGGTCTGGGACTGGCGTGGAAGGCCGGTGTGGCCGCCGAGGTGCTGTGCCATCCCAAATGGGGGATTGGAACGCAGGTCTACCTGTCCAAACTCAATCTGGAGACGGCCGACCTGTTTGCGTGGACGGCGGTGGTCATCGCGTTGAGTTTTCTGGTGGAGAGTCTGCTGGTGCGGCTGTTGCGAAAGGCGGTGAAGGTCCATGGTCAAAATCCGTGATTTGAGCGTGTCCTTTGCCGACAAAGTGGTTTTGGACCGATTGGAACTGGATCTGCCCAAGTGTGGCATTACGGTTCTGTCCGGACCCTCCGGCTGCGGCAAGACCACCTTGCTGTGTGTGCTGGCCGGACTGCAAAAGCCGGACAGCGGCAGCGTGGAAGGGATCGATGCGCAAAACACAGTCATCCTGTTTCAGGAAAACCGCCTGCTGCCGTGGCGCTCGGTCCGGGAGCAGATTTCCGATGTGCTGCCCCGTTCCCGGCGCTGTCAGGCCGAGACATGGCTGGCCTTTGTGGAACTGGAGGGGGAGGGGGATAACCGACCCGATCAGCTTTCCGGCGGAATGCAGCGAAGACTGGCCCTTGCCCGGGCCTTGTCGCTGCAAGGGACCCTGTATCTGCTGGACGAACCCTTTGCCGGTGTGGACCGGGAGCGCGCCGAGCGCATCCTGCGGCGCATCCGGGCCTTGGGCGTGCCGGTGCTTCTGGCAAGCCACGAAGAATATGTGCTGGATCATGCCGACTGTGTTCTGCGTATGGACGGTCCACCGCTGAAGATTGTGTAACGAAAACCGGCCCTCGGAATGCTCCGAGGGCCGGTTGATAGTTGTTCGCTTAGCAGCCGCAGTTGTTACCGCAGCCGTTGCCGCAGTTGTTGGCGGTCCAGACGCCGTTGTTGCCGCAGCCGTTGCCGCAGCAGAAGAACAGAACGATGATGATCAGAATCCACAGGCAGCTGCCGCCCCAACCATTATTGCATCCCATAAAAGAGTACCTCCCGGTTAGATTGGAGAGGGCTCATTGGCCTTCTCACCGTATCTTATGCGGCGGGAGGGCGAATGTGCGAAAAAGCTGCCACAGTTTCATCTGTGACAGCTTTTTTGTTTAATCGGAGAACATGGTGTTGTAGCGCTGCAGTACGGTGGCAATTTCGGCGCGGGTGGCGTTGCCGAGGGGGTCCAGCAGGCCGGTGTCGCGGCCCTTAATCAGGCCGATACCCACTGCCCAGGAAAGGCCGTCGGCAGCGTAGCCGTGGGCCTTGTCGGCGTCGGGGAACTGAGACAGGTCCCCGTCCAGAGGGGTAGTCAGGCAAAGATAGTTTGCCGTGTAGCGGTACAGAATGACGGCCAGCTGTTCACGGGTCAGGGTGCCGGAGGGCTGGAAGGTACCGTCGGGATATCCGTTGACAATGCCGGCGGCATTGGCCCAGTTGACAGCGTCGGAGTACCATTTTCCGGGGGGGATGTCGGTGTAGCCGGCATCGGCGGGGGTTTCCTCCACCCCTGCCATACGGAAGAGCAGGGTGGCCAGCATGGCGCGGTTTACCGTGGTGGAGGGTTCAAAGGTGATTTCGGTCATACCGTTGACCAGACCGTTCTGGTAGGCGTACAGTACGGCATCGGCATACCAGGAGGTGGAGACAATGTCGATAAAGGGGGTGTAGGTGACGCCGTTCAGTACGGTATCATAGTTGCCGCAAACCGACAGATAGGCCGCATCGGACAGGGCGGTCACGGTGCAGGAGGTGTTCTCGGCGGCGATATAATGGTGACCGGCAGTCAGGGTGCCGGCGGCATCCACAGTGGTCCCTTGGGTGACGTCAATCAGACAGCCGGAAGTGAAGCTCAGCGCCACCCGCCCGGCATGAAACTGCAGACTGGACCCCGAGGGCAGGGTCACCGAGTCATTCCGGGACAGGGGCAGGTACAAAAATCCGTCGGAATACAGTTTCTCTTCGCTGGGAGTCTGATTCATGTAATTGCCCGTCAGTTCGGCCAGTCGGTCCAGAGCGTCTTTTTCAATTTGTGCGGTGCTGTTTTGGACCTTCTCCTGTATGACGCTTTCCATTTCGGGGATAAAGGTTCCGGTCAGATAGCTCAGGGTGATAAAGGGATCTTCGGCAGTACCCGGGACGGCCAGCGCGGCACCCAACCCGGCGACCAGAAGAGCGGCCAGAAGGACCGCGGCAATAATTCTGTTACGCATAGGTCACTCCTCAGAAATCATGTAACTCAGTGTCAGAAGGCTGTCGCCGAAATGAATTTTTTCCACCTTGACGGAGGGGTCGGAGATGGACAGCTTCTGGGTGGTAAAATTCCAGATGCCCCGCACGCCCAGATTGACCAGACGGTCGGCGGTTTCGACAGCCGCCGCTTTGGGGACGGTCAGCACGCCGATGCTGATGGGATGCTCGGCGGCAAACTGCTCCAGCTGATCGTTGTGCAGGACCGGGATGTCGGCAATGGTGGTGCCCACCAGGTTGGGGTCCACGTCAAAGGCGGCCAGCAGACGGAAACCGTTCAGGGTGAAGTGAAAGCTTTCCATCAGGGCCTGACCCAGTTTACCGGCTCCCATAATGACGGCGGTGTGGCCTCGGTCCAGACCGAGGATCTGAGCAATTTCGGCGCGCAGACTTTCCACGTTGTAACCGTAACCCTGCTGACCGAACCCGCCGAAGCAGGACAGATCCTGACGGATCTGGGAGGCGGTCAGATCGAGGGATTCACCCAGAGAACGGGAGGAAATGCGCTCGATTCCGGCCTGCTGCATGTCGGTCAGACGGCGGTAATACCGGGGCAGGCGACGGATCACGGCGGGGGAAATGTGGTTCTTTTTCATATCGTTGTCTATCCTTTGGTACAATCCTCGAAAAGGATCGAATCTTCTGTTTTTAGTTTACTGTATCATGCAGGACTTGTCAAACTTTTTAACAATCTTTTCTCTGGATATATATGGATGCCTCTAAAAATAAAAGAAAGCACTTAACAAAACAGGAATTGCATGGTAAGATACCAAAGGACGATTTGCCGCAGGGCCGGGAAGAAACGGTCTGCGGCCATACCACGATCATTGGAAGGAAAAAGGATAAAAAACCGCTCCGTTTGAGAGGTTTTTATCCGGTGGAAGCATGAAGAACATAATGAAGCGAATTTTTGCTGCTTTGCTGGCAGCGCTGCTGGTTATGGCTTTGGCCACCACGGCATTTGCTCATTCGGGACGTACGGATGGCAGTGGAGGCCACAAAGACAATAAAAACAAAAGCGGATTGGGCAGTTATCACTACCATTGCGGGGGATCTCCCGCGCACCTGCATGTGTCCGGCTACTGTCCCTATACCGACATTTTCCCCACCGGCGTTTCCGTGAAGGTGGAGAAGAAGACCTTGGGTATCGGAGAAAAGGTGAATATTTCTGCCACGGTTTATCCCGAAAACGCCTGCAGCACCCGTGTTTCCTGGAGCAGCAGCGATCCTTCGGTGGCATCTGTGAGCAACGGTGTTATTACAGCAAAGAAGTACGGAACAACCACCATTACGGCCGAAACCTTTAACGAGAAAAAGGGGACCGTCACCATTACCGTGAAAGAGATCACGGCCGAAAAGGTCACGGTCAGCGGCCTGCCCGAAGCAGACGTGTTTTACATCGGGGATACCTTTACCCTGACCGCACAGATCTCGCCGGAAAATGTGGATAACCCCACCATTGTCTGGTCCAGCAGCAACGAACAGGTTGCTTCGGTTTCGGACACCGGCAGTGTCACGCTGCTTGCGGAAGGCAAGGTAGAGATTCGGGCCACTGCAAGCAACGGCGTGTTTGGCAAAGTCGCTGTGGTTGTGAAGGAAAAGTATGTGGAAGAGGTCGAGATTGCCGAGTCCGAACTGGATGTGCTCCTTGGCGATCAGCGCAACATCGCCGCAAAGGTTTCTCCCAGCGATGCTACATACCCCGAGTTGACATGGACCTCGGAAAATCCTGACGTGGTCAGCGTGGCCGGCAACGGCAACATGACTGCAGTGGGCTGCGGCCAGACCGTCATTACCGCAACGGCCAGAAACGGCATCAGCGATTCGGTTGTGGTGCGCGTCAGCGAGATCAAGGCCCAGTCCCTTGAAATTCAGGGTGCGCCGTCGGTTCTGCTGGGCGGCACTATGTCTCTGACCGGAGCATTCACTCCGGCCGATACAACCGTTCAGGACATCACCTGGAGTGTTGACAATGCTGAGGTTGCCAGCGTTTCGCCCGACGGTCTGCTGACAGCCAACGGTGTTGGAACCGTGACCGTCACGGGCACCCAGAAGGACGTTTCCGCTACCTTTGTGGTCGAGATCCTTCCCGTCAAGGTCGAGAACATTGTCCTTACGGCAAGCACCGAAGAAAACCTGTCCAAGGATGATACCGTTGCCTTCTCGGCTGAAGTATTCCCTGCCAACGCGACCTATCCCGAAATCACCTGGAGCGTCAGCGACCCGGAGGTTGCCACCATTGACGAAAACGGTGTTCTGCACGCGCTGAAGGCCGGAAAGGTGACCGTGACCGCCACCTCCGGAGACGGATTTACCTCCGAATATGAGGTGACCGTTTCCAGCCCCTTCACCCTTGTGCTTGCCATTGCCGTTGTGCTGGTCATTATTATTGTGATTTCTTCCGCGAAGAGAAAGAAGAAAAAGAACAAGTAACCATTCCACACCTCGGTCGGCACCCTTTCCGGTGCCGACCGGGTTTTTGTATGGCCGGGTATGAGTTCAGGAATCTTTTTCGGGTTTGTAAGGCGGTAATTTTTGTGGTACAATAGGCAGTGAGGTGAACAGGTATGTTTCAAGGTTTTTCCGACACCACAATTGATTTCATGTGGGGCATCCGCTTCAACAATGACCGCACATGGTTCATGGAACACAAGCAGGACTATATTGACTCCTTTTACGAGCCCATGAAGGCGCTCAATGCCGAGCTGTATCAGCGTATGAGCGAGGAGTATCCCAAGCACACCTTTGTCAGCAAAGTGACCCGCATTTACCGGGATGCCCGCCGGCTCCACGGCCGCGGCCCCTATAAGGACCATCTGTGGCTAGCCCTGCAGGGTCCGGTGGACGGCTGGATGGACACCCCCAATTTCTTTTTTGAACTGGGTCCCGACGGCTGGACCTACGGCATGGGTGTGTGGTGCTCACAGGCATCCACCGCCTACAAACTGCGCGCTCGCATGGACCGGGACCCCGCGCCCATGGAGAAGCTGACCGAGCTGCTGAACAGTCAGAGCGAATTTGTTCTGGAAGGGGAGGAATACTCCAAAAAGAGGACCCCATCCAGTCCCATACTGGCTCCTTGGTACAACAAAAAGCACTACGCCCTGGTCCACTCGGAGGCCAACAGCGCCGTGCTGTACGACCGTGCTCTGGCCGACCGCATTTATGAGGGTTGGAAATTCCTGATGCCCTTTTACGAGTATCTGGCCACTGTGCCCGGCGACCCGGACCCGCGTTATGTCGATTGATAAGAAAATTTTTCAATGAAAATTCCCGTGCAGCCGACACATACTGTCCTTGATGAAAGGCGGCGGTGGCATGAAAAAGGATTTTTTTGCTGCGAGGATGGCGTTGCCCGTCCTCGCGGTTTTTTTACTGGGATGCTGTCTGTTTGCTGCCCTTACGCGGGAGAGCAGACAGGCGGTACGTGCCGATGCCGCCGCTGATGTGGAGCAGCCGGTCAAACTGATCGCCCTGACCTTTGATGACGGTCCCCGCCGGGATACCACCGGCAAACTGCTGGACGGACTGGCCCAACGGGGTGCGCCGGCCACCTTTTTTCTCATTGGGGAGCAGATCGTGGGGCAGGAGGACCTTGTGCGCCGTATGGAGGCCGAGGGGCACCAGATCGGCATCCACACCTACGACCATGTGACCCTGACCGGCCTGAACCGGGCCGACTTTGACGCGCAGGTGGACAAAACCCGGCAGATGCTGAAAAATATTCTGGGGCACAACGATTTTCTTCTGCGTCCGCCCTACGGCCTGTACGATCAGGGGGTGCAGAACAAGGCGGAATGTCCCATTATTTTATGGTCCATCGATCCCAAGGACTGGGGGGACAAAAATGCCGACCGGGAGACGGCCCACATTGTCTCCGAGGCCCGGGACGGTGCCATTGTTCTGATGCACGACATTTATCCCGCCAGCGTGGAGGCCGCCCTGCGTGTGGTGGATGAACTGCACAGGCAGGGGTATCTGTTTGTGACGGTGGAGCAGCTTTTTGCCGCCCGGGGGATCGAGCTGAAACCGGGAGAAGTCTATAATGATGCATATCCTTGAAACGGACGCAAATATTTGCGCCCGTTTTTTCCTTGACAAATTGGTTTACATGCTGTAAACTCAAAGTGAGGTTTACAAGAAGTAAACCAAAAGGAGGGCCAAGCATGGATGATTTGAAACTGGGCGCCATTGAGGCGCGCTTTGCCGATCTGATCTGGCAGCACGAGCCGGT
>JAZOBA010000039.1:0-13732 GCA_045595705.1 Oscillospiraceae bacterium | reverse complement strand
AATCCGGACCGCATAACTGACGGAAGTGGATTCACCACATGGAGTGCGGTTCGTTGTGATGCCGACCGTCTGGGCCACCGGTTTTTCCGGTGAAAACGAACAAGGAGGAATTCCCATGCAAACACAGAATCTCTTTGAATTGCTGCAGAACAATCCCTATCCCGGCCGCGGCATCGTGCTGGGCAAAACCGAGGACGGCACCAAGGCCGCCATTGCCTATTTCATCATGGGCCGCAGCGAGAACTGCCGCAACCGCATCTTCGAAGTCACCGAGGACGGCATTCGCACCAAGGCCTTTGACGAGTCCAAGATGACCGACCCCTCCCTGATTATCTACCACCCCGTGCGCGTGGTGGGCGATGAGACGGTAGTCACCAACGGTGATCAAACCGACACCGTCCGCGACGGCATTCTGGCCGGCAAGGTGTTTGCCCAGTCCTTGCGTACCCGTGAGTTTGAGCCTGATCCCCCCAACTACACCCCTCGGATTTCCGGTCTGGTCCACAAAGACGGCAGCTACGCCCTGTCCATTCTGAAGAGTGCCGACGGCGATCCCGAGTCCTGCCAGCGCTACTTCTTCGGCTATGACAATCCCCGTCCCGGCATCGGCCATTTCATTCACACCTATCAGAAAAACCTGAATCCTCTGCCCTCCTTTGAGGGTGAGCCCCGCAAGGTGGCCATTACCGCCACTTCTGCCGCCCAGTGGGCCGATCAGATTTGGACCGACCTGAACAACGACAACAAGGTTTCCCTGTTTGTCCGCTTCATCGACATTGCCACCGGCGAGACCGAAACCGTCATCAAAAATAAACATCTGGGGGATTGAACATTATGAAAGAACTGGAACTGAAATACGGCTGTAACCCCAACCAGAAGCCCGCCCGCATCTTTATGACCGAGGGTGAACTGCCCGTTACCGTCCTGTCCGGCAAGCCCGGCTATATCAACTTCATGGACGCCCTGAACTCCTGGCAGTTGGTCAAGGCTCTGAAGAAGGCCACCGGCCTGCCCGCCGCCGCTTCCTTCAAGCACGTCTCCCCCGCCGGCGCCGCACTGGGCACTCCCCTGTCTGAGGTGGAGAAGAAAATCTACTTCGTGGAGGGCGACCTGTCCCCCATCGCCTGTGCCTACGCCAAGGCCCGCGGCGCTGACCGTCTGTGCTCCTACGGCGACTGGGCCGCACTGAGCGACATCTGCGACGCCGATACCGCCAACCTGCTCAAGCCCGAAGTTTCCGACGGCGTCATCGCTCCCGGCTACACCGAGGAGGCTCTGGAAATCCTGCGTGCCAAGCGCAAAGGTACCTACAACGTGGTGCAGATCGACCCCGATTACGTTCCCAAGCCCGAGGAGCAGCGCGATATCTTTGGCATTCGCTTCCAGCAGGGCTATAACGATTTCCCCATTGTTCCCGAACTGCTCAACAACATCGTCACCGACGCCAAGGAACTGCCCGAAAACGCCAAGAACGACCTGCTGCTGGCTCTGATCACCCTGAAGTACACCCAGTCCAACTCTGTGTGCTACGTCAAGGACGGCCAAACCATCGGCGTGGGTGCCGGTCAGCAGAGCCGTATTCACTGCACCCGTCTGGCCGGCAACAAGGCCGACATTTGGTGGCTGCGTCAGCATCCCAAGGTGCTGGGCCTGCAGTTTGTGGACGGCATCCGCCGCGCTGACCGCGATAACGCCATCGACATCTACATTTCCGATGAATATGAAGATATTCTGGCAGACGGCATCTGGGAAAACACCTTCAAGGTCAAGCCCGAAGTGCTGACCCGCGAGGAAAAGAAAGAGTGGGGCAAGCAGCTGACCGGCGTATCCGTCGGCTCTGATGCCTTCTTCCCCTTCGGCGACAACGTGGAGCGTGCCCGCAAGTCCGGCGTGTGCTACATCGCTCAGCCCGGCGGCTCCATCCGCGATGACAATGTCATCGAGACCTGCAATAAGTACGGCATCGTCATGGCCTTCACCGGTATGCGTCTCTTCCACCACTAAGAGGAGGCGCCGATATGAAAGTACTTGTAGTTGGTTCCGGTGGTCGTGAACACGCCATCTGCTGGAAACTGGCACAAAGCCCCAAAATTACCAAGCTGTACTGCGCCCCCGGCAACGGCGGCATTGCCGACATAGCCGAGTGTGTTGATATCAAAGCCACTGATGTGGACGCCATGGTCATCTGGGCCTATGAAAACAAGATGGACTTTGTCGTTGTCGCCCCCGACGATCCCCTTGCACTGGGCATGGTGGACGCACTGGAGGCCCACGGCATCCCCGCCTTCGGTCCCCGCGCCAACGCCGCCATCATCGAGGCATCCAAGGTCTTCTCCAAGAATCTGATGGAGAAATACAATATCCCCACCGCCAAGTACCAGACTTTCACCGAAATGGAACGCGCTTTGGCTTACGTCCGTGAGCAGGGCGCCCCCATTGTGGTTAAGGCTGACGGTCTGGCTCTGGGCAAGGGTGTCATTGTGGCCCAGAGTGTGGAAGAAGCCGAAGACGCTGTCCGCTCCATGATGGGTGACAAAAAGTTCGGCGAGGCCGGCACCCGTCTGGTCATCGAAGAGTGCATGACCGGCCCCGAGGCCACCGTGCTGGCCTTCTGTGACGGCGAGCATCTAGTGTGCATGAAGTCCAGTCAGGACCATAAGCGCGCCTATGACGGCAACCAGGGCCCCAACACCGGCGGCATGGGTGCCATCTCCCCCTCCCCAACTACACTGATGAGATTGCCGCACGCTCCATGGAAGAGATCTTCCTGCCCACCGTGGCCGCGCTCAAGGCCGAAGGCCGCCCCTTCCAGGGTGTCATCTACTTCGGTCTGATGCTGACTCCCAACGGCCCCAAGGTGGTGGAATACAATGCCCGCTTCGGTGATCCCGAGTGTCAGGTAGTCCTGTCCCTGCTGGACACCGACCTGTTGGACATCATGCTGGCCTGCCGCAACGGCACACTGGACCAAGTGGATGTCAAGTGGAAGGATGGCTCGGCCTGTGTGCTGGTACTGGCCTCGGGCGGCTATCCCAATGCCTACCAGAAGGGTTATCCCATCTCGGGTATTGACAAGGCCAATGAGACCGCCGTGGTATTCCACGCCGGCACCAAGAAGGGCCCCAACGGCGAGATTCTGACCAACGGCGGCCGTGTACTGGGTGTTACCGCCACCGGCGCCGATTTGGAGCAGGCCATTCAGGGCGCATACGCCGCCGGCTCCCACATCAGCTGGACCGACATGCATTTCCGTACCGACATCGGCCGCGTATAAACGCATAAACAAACCCCGTTCCGCGCTTGGACTGCGGAACGGGGTTTTTGTATTTCTTCTTATTATTCTTCCGATTCCTCGGTCTCTTCCACCTCTTCGGCAGATTCGACTTCGACCTCAGTTTCAATCACTTCGGATTCCACTTCAACTTCAACCTCTTCGGTCTCCACGGAATTCTCGGTCTGCACGGCGGGCTCTTCCGTCTCGGACTTATAAGGAGTGAAGGACTTTACGTGGGCGGCAAGGTAATCACGGAACTCTTCCACACTGCCCAGGGTGATGTCCTTTTTCTGCAGCAGAATACCGTGGCCACTGTGAACCAGCAGGAAGATGTCCTCGGTCTCCATGGCGAACTCCACATCGTCATAGTCCACGGCTTCCTGTTCCAGATCTTCCAGCGCGCCGGTCACAACGACCAGTTCCTCGTCCGAGAAGCAGACCTGACGCTCCTTTTCTTCCACAATGCCCTTGTGCTCGTCCAGAAACTCTTTTGCAGCACTGTCAAATTTATCGGTGGCAGGCACCTTGCGCTGAGGCAACAGACGCTTACTGCCGACAAAAATACAAACAATACCGATAATGGGGAGCCACTTGTTGCCATCCTCACCCTTTCCAAGGCCGGAAATCAGCAGATAAAGGCCGACTGCAACCCAGACAATGCCCCAAATAACACTTTTGATTCGGGCTTTCTTGCGCTCCTCTTCGGTCATCTCAGCATAATTTACTTTGCCCGGGTGCAGCTGCTGATTACGCAGTTCCATGCGGCGCTGCAGCGCTCTGCTGACCTGAGGCAGCAATGCCTGAGAATCGTACTCGCTTACCTGAAAAATAAATTCAATTTCACCCATAATCGTGAAACCTCCCGGTTTTCTTTTTTCACAATGTGGATATGATAACAGGAAAATGTGAACATTTCAAGAAATCTTGCCATTTCTGCAGAAAAAAACTCACCGCCAGTCAGCGGTGAGTTTTTATTCCAGCGTAAGTATTACTCCTGAGAGATAGCGCCAACGGGGCAAACGCCTGCGCAGGAACCACAATCGAGGCAAGAACCTGCGTCGATTTCAAAGTGATCGCTGCCCATTGCGATAGCACCGACGGGGCAAGTAGCCTCACAAGCGCCGCAGCTCAGACAATCGCTGCTGATAACATATGCCATGGGATACACCTCCTTGCATGATACTCACATTCTATCATCTTTTTTTAAAATTGCAATCCTAAATTCCTGCCACCGTGGGTATATTTTAACTGTTTTCATAAAAAAATAAAAAAAACGAATACGGAGCGTCGAACTATGAACGAAATCTTACGGCCCCAGGCCCTTGCAGGCAGCATTACACCGCAGCTGGAAGGCGCCGCCCAGTCGGAAATTCACCCGCAGCGGACTTCGGCACAATCCAATATCAAACCGGGAAAAGGCGGCGCAGAGCATGAATAACAGTCAATTCACACAGCGGGCGCAGGCAGCCCTGAAACTGGCGCAGGAGTCTTCTGCTCTGCTGGGCCATGGCTATGTGGGCAGCGAACATCTGCTGCTGGGTCTGCTGAAGGAAGGTCAGGGGGTGGCCGCAAAGGTGCTGACCCGCGCCGGGTTGACCGTTGACGCTGTTCAGACCTCCATTTCCCGGCTGGTGGGGGTGGGCGCCCCCGGCGGACTTCCCTCGCAGGGGCTGACTCCGCGCTGCAAGAAAATTATTGAACTGGCCCTGACTGAAGCCCACCGGCTGGGACACCATTATGTTGGCACCGAACATCTTCTGCTGGGTCTGCTGCGGGAAGGGGACGGTGTTGCCGCCCGGGTTCTGACCGGGAGCGGACTGGATCTGCGCAAGTTGTACACCGATGTGACTGCGGCATTGGGCGGTGAACCGACCCCTCCGACACGCAGCAAACCCCGACCGGACCGAGAGTACGGCAGCGAGACCAAACTGCTCAACCAGTTTTCCCGTGACCTGACCCACATGGCATACAACAATCTGCTGGACCCGGTCATCGGCCGGGAAAACGAGGTGCGCCGGGTCATCCAGATCCTGTCACGCCGCACCAAAAACAACCCTGCCCTCATCGGCGAGCCCGGTGTGGGCAAGACCGCCGTGGCAGAAGCGCTGGCTCAGCACATCGCTTCGGGAAATGTCCCTGACAATCTGCGCCGCAAGCGCCTGCTGGCGCTGGATCTGTCCTCCATGGTGGCCGGCACCAAATACCGGGGCGAATTTGAGGAACGGGTGAAAAACATCCTGGCCGAGGTGCGCCGTGCCGGAGACATCATCCTCTTTCTGGACGAGCTGCACACCATTGTAGGCGCCGGCTCGGCCGAAGGCGCCATCGATGCCGCCAACATCCTCAAACCCGCACTGGGACGGGGTGAAATTCAGGTGGTGGGTGCCACCACGCTGGATGAATACCGCAAGCACATCGAAAAGGATGCCGCGCTGGAGCGTCGCTTTCAGCCGGTCACGGTGAGCGAGCCGGACGGCAAAACAGCATTGGCTATTCTGGCGGGACTGCGCGACCGCTATGAGGCCCACCACAAGCTGACCATCCCCGACGAGACCCTGCAGGCGGCGGTTTCCCTGTCCCAACGCTATCTGCACGACCGACGTCTGCCCGACAAGGCCATCGACCTGATCGATGAGGCCGCCTCCCGGGTTCGCATACAGCGGCTCTCCGCACCCCCCGACCTGCGGGAACTGGAGGAAAAAGCCGACCGGGCACGTCGGGAGAAAGAAGAGGCCATCCGCAGTCAGGATTTTGAAAAAGCCGCTATGCTGCGAGACGCTGAAAGCGACTTTCGCAACGAACTGGAGGCCCTGCAAAACCGCTGGCGCACCGGTGGACCGGACGGACAGGTCACCGGCGAAGATGTGGCCGCTGTGGTGTCCGATTGGACCGGTGTTCCGGTCACCACCCTGACCGAGGCAGAAAGCCATCGACTGCTTGCACTGGAGGAAACCCTACACCAGCGTGTGGTGGGACAGGAGGACGCCGTGAACGCCGTAGCCCGAGCTGTGCGCCGGGGGCGTGTAGGCCTCAAGGAGGAACGCCGCCCCATCGGTTCGTTCCTGTTTCTGGGGCCCACCGGTGTGGGCAAAACCGAATTATGCAAAGCTCTGGCCCACATTCTGTTTGGCAGCGAAGAGGTCCTGCTGCGCTTTGATATGTCGGAATATATGGAGGCCCACGCCGTTTCCCGACTGGTGGGCTCCCCACCCGGCTATGTGGGTCACGAGGAGGGCGGCCAACTGACCGAGCAGGTGCGGCGCCATCCCTACTGCGTGGTGCTCTTTGACGAAATTGAAAAGGCCCACCGTGACATTTGGAGCATTCTGCTGCAAATCATGGAGGACGGTGTACTGACCGACACTCAGGGCCGCAAAGTCGACTTCAGCAACACGGTGGTGGTACTCACCTCCAACGTGGGTGCCGAACGGATTACCTCCAAGGGCGGAAAGTTAGGTTTCTCTTCCGCCGCTTCCGGAACCACACGAAGTCCGGAAGAACTGAAAGGCATTGTGCTGGAGGAGGTCAAGCGGGTCTTCCGTCCGGAATTTCTGAACCGTTTGGATGAAATCATTGTATTCCGTCAGCTGGAGCAGGAACAGATCATCTGCATCGCCCGGCGTATGCTCAATCAAGCAGCGGAGCGCTTGAGTAAGCTCGGTTCTTCTTTGGAAATCAGTGACTGTGCAGTAAAAGAACTTGCCGCTCTTGGTTTTGACCCCATGTACGGTGCCCGACCCCTGCGCCGGGCCATCCGTGCCCATGTGGAGGACCGACTGGCCGAACTTCTGCTGAACGGCTCGCTGAAAAAAGGGGATACCGCTCTGGTGGACTGCATAAACAATACCATCTCGGTTTCGGTAAAACCCCACGGAAAGGATGACGAAAACCCATGAAATTCCTGATTGCCTGCATTCTTCTTATTTCCATGCCGCTGACCGGCTGCGCTACCGAAAAGCAGCAGCCGGTCCTGTCCTATGACGAGCGCACCGCCCTGTACGAAACTGCCATCGAAGCCGCGCGGGACTCTGTCAGCAATGAGACGCTCCCGCTGATTGATGATGCCGATGATGCCGACGCTGAGGCTGTGTTCGATCTTTTGAATCTTTCTGCGGAAGATATGAACACCTATGCCATTTCGGTCTCCCGAGCCAATGATGAGGCCTACGCCGTGGCTGCCATCTTTCCCGCTGCCGGAAAGAAGGATGCCGTGCTGGAATCCCTCCGCCGTTTTATGATCAGCCAGCAGCACACCTTCAAAGATCACCTGCCTGACCAGTACAAGGTCGCTGTCAACACCCGTCTGGAAACTTTGGAGGACGGTACAATACTTCTGGTCATGAGCGAAAATCAGGACGCCCTGTTTGACTCCATCCGTGACACCATTGAGCTGCGGAAATAACGAAATGCCCCGGCAGTCCATGTGGACTGCCGGGGCATTTCTGTTACTGCACGGTGGGTTTGCTGTTGGTAAACTTCTGGTAGGCGGTATCTACCTTGCTGTTGGGGGCCTGTTCCACCTGATACCAGCCTTTCTCCTTTGCCATATTGAACAGTTCAGTCTGGGTCTTGTGGTTCTGATTCAGAATCTGCAGGAACTGATCACGCAGTTGAGTATTCACACACTCGGACGCGTAGGTATCATAGTTTGCGGTCATCTTCTTTTCACCCATCAGCAGATCGGTGAGATATTCCTGTTCGGTCACTGTGGTTCCTCCTTTTCTTACTGTAAAAACTTCAGCAGGGTTTCGTAATTCTGCTTGTGCTGATCGGCATACTTCCGATAGCTGTTCTGCAGTTCACGGTCGCTGCACTGCTGCATTGCGTCCTGATATTTGCAGCACATGACCTTTTCAAAGCCCAGCTGATCTTCCAGTGCGCCCAGTTCCTTGGTTGTCAGATTTGCCATGAGGGTCCCTCCTTTGTGAATCGGTTTCCTTCCTATCTTTTCCGTCCGGAAAGAAAATATACGGGGTTCCGTCTTCACAAAAGGAAAAAATCAGCCGCCCGTTCTCCACACGGCTCAAACAAAACAAGGGAATCAGCGGAAAGGGTGCGCGGGGATCAAAGGGCAGACTCAACACAAATCCTCCCCCGCTGCGCCGCACCGTGTGACGGGGCAATCTGCAGGCGCTGCGACGCAGTACGTCATCCACCCACGGAACCGTGGACGCACTTCCCGAAAAAGAATGACTTAGCCGGCATTCCACCGCCCGGACCGGCCATGCCCCCTGCCCTTTTAAGCTGTCCACACTCAGAGTGCGCCGCAGGCAAAGTGTTCCGCCCTCCGGCAGCAAGGTGCCCAGCAGGCATCTGCCGCCCGGACCCACGGCCCACGCCTTGTACAGTCCGTCTCCGGGATCCCTGCAGGAAACCTCTATCACCGCCCGCAGCCCCTGCGGTGTCACCGACCACTCCATCTTCTCACCCCCAAAAGCATAAAAGACCTCCGTACAGTCTATGCACGGAGGTCTTAAATGTGATTTCGTCTTGGTTATTTTGCGTCGCCGAACTCGTTAAAGAAACGGTCATGAATGGCCTGAACGGCACGGTCGGCTTCATGAATGTCCACCAGAACCGAGACCTTGATCTCACTGGTGGAGATCATGTTGATGTTGATGCCCGAGCTGTACAGGGCCTCGAACATCAGGGAGGCCACGCCGGGATTGTTGATCATGCCGGCGCCCACGATGGAGATCTTGGCGATGTTGTCGTTCACATCGATGTGATCAAACTTGATGGATTCCTTGCCCTCCTCCAGAATTTCCTTGGCAACAGCGGCATCGGACTTTTTGACCACGAAAGAAATATCCTTGGTGCCGTGACGGCCGATGGACTGCAGGATCAGATCCACGTTGACCTGATGCTTTGCCAGCTTGGAGAAAATCTTAAAGGCAATACCGGGCTCATCGGACAGACCGACCAGAGCAATACGGGCGACATTTTTATCCTTGGCAACACCGCTGATGTGAGATTTTTCCATGGTCTTGACAACCTCCTTGACTTTTGTACCGGGGTTACCGGAGAAACTGGAGAGAACCTCCATGTTGACATTGTATCGCTTTGCCATTTCCACCGAACGGTTGTGGAGCACCTGAGCACCCAACGAGGCCAGTTCCAGCATTTCGTCGAAGGTGATCTCATTCAGCTTTTTTGCACCGGTGACATAGCGGGGATCGGCAGTATAAACGCCGTCCACATCGGTGTAAATCTGGCACAGGTCGGCATGAAGGACAGCAGCCAATGCCACAGCTGACGTATCGGAACCGCCACGACCCAGGGTGGTAATGTCGTCATACTTGTTGATGCCCTGGAAACCGGTAACGATAACAATAGACTTCTTATCCAGCTCGGCATGGATGCGCTCGGCGTTGATGCGTTTGATGCGGGCATTGCTGTATGCCGAATCGGAACGGACACCGGCCTGCCAGCCGGTCAGAGAGATCACCGGATATCCCAGTCGCTCAATGGCCATGGCGCACAGGGAACAGGATATCTGCTCACCGGTGGACAGAAGCATATCCATCTCACGCTTGGATGCCTTGGGATTGATCTCTTCCGCTTTGGCGATCAGATCGTCTGTAGTGTCACCCTGTGCGGAGAGCACGGCCACCACCTGATTGCCCTGACGGTAGGTTTCGGTAATAATACGGGCTACGTTGCGGATCTTATCGGCATCCGCAACGGAACTTCCGCCAAATTTCTGAACAATGAGTGCCATATATGTGAATACCCCCTCAATAAGGTATGGTTCCCCTTACATTGTATGCGGCGTGTCTTGATCAGTTCAGCACACGCAGAACGGACAGCAGCTCCAGTCCGGCCAGTTTTTCCTCCAGCTGAGCGCGGGTCATCTCGCCCGTCAGGAAGGCAGTTTCTCCTTCCTCAGCACCGCTGCGGGACAGCAGTTTGGCTTCGGGCAGCAGACTGCAGACCGCATCAGCAGCCACGGCGGCGCGGACATACCATGCACTGACCAGACCGTCGGGCGGAGTACAGACCTCGGCTCCGCCGGCATCCCAGTCCAGATACTTCTTGGTATGAATGTGCTTGGCTGCATCGATGACATCGGCCACCACGGCAGAGGCGGTTGGCAGCTTGCCGGCGCCGCGGCCGTAGAACATGACGTCGCCCACAGCATCACCCTTGACAGTGATGGCATTGAACACATCTTCCACACCGGCCAGAGGATCGCTTTCATCCACCAGATGTGGTGCCACATAGGCGGTGACAGTGCCATCTTGGTTGCGGATGGCACGGCCCAGCAGCTTGATCTTCTTTCCGGCCGCGTCGGCGTAATCCACATCGGCCAGCGTGATCTTGGTGATACCCTCGGTGGGCACCTGCTCGGGATAGACATGGCGGCCAAAGGCGATGGCCGACAGAATACAGATCTTACGGCAGGCATCGTGTCCCTCGATATCGGCGGAGGGATCACGCTCGGCATAGCCATTGTCCTGCGCTTCCTTCAGGGCAACCTCAAAGGGCAGGCCGGCCTTAATCATACGGGTCAGAATGTAGTTGGTGGTGCCGTTCAGGATGCCATAAATCTCCTGCATCTCATTGGCCGCCAGACACTGGCTCAGAGGACGGATAATGGGAATGCCGCCGCCCACACTGGCTTCAAACAGGTAGCTGACCTTCTTCTCCTTGGCGATCTGGAGCAGGTCGTAACCATAAGTAGCCACCAGTTCCTTGTTGGAGGTCACTACGCTCTTACCGGCACGCAGGGCACGCTCGGTGAACTCGCGGGCGATCTTGGCGCCGCCAATGGTCTCCACCACGATGTCCACTTCAGGGTCATTTTCAATTTCGGCAAAGTCCTTGACGAACTTTTCCGCAAAGGGGCTGTTGGGGAATTCCCGCACATCCAGAATATATTTCAGATTGATCAGATCGTTGGTGCGTTTGGCGATGGAATCGCTGTTTTTGGTCAGAACCTCAGCCACACCCGAGCCGACCACACCAAAACCCAAAATTGCTACGTTAACCATACTCCACCTCTTCTATTGTTTCGCCGTTATCCGGCCAGAATTTCACACCGAACCACGCCGGGCACCGAAGCGGCCCGACCCAACATGTCCTCCAAAGACAGACACAGACCGGATGTTTCCGCCGCGATGGTCGCCACCGCACACTCGTTGACCGGAAGGCCCTGATTGATGGTCAGAATATTCCCGCCGGTCTCGGCAAAAATATTGAGAAGCTGGGAAAGAACACCGGGTTCATCCCGCAGAGAAAACTGGAATGTAACGATACGTCCGTTCTTCATATCGTTGAAGGGCCGAACGGTATCTTTATACTTGTAAAAGGCACTGCGGCTGATGCCAACCATGGCAGCCGCCTGATTCACCGTAGCCGCCTCACCGGTTTCCAGCAACCCCTTAGCCTGAGCCACCTTCAAAAAAATCTCAGGGAGAGCATCTGCCTCCACGATAAAATACTTCGGCGTCGTTCTCATGTTATGCGCCATCCTCCCAAACGTCCTTGTGGCAAAATCATTTGTTCGCGTCTGAAATTCATTTTAGCACAGTCCACCCCTGTTCGCAACCCAAATCAAAGCGCGAAAACGACCAATTTTCCACCCATTTGGTCACAATTCTTGTCAAAATGAACAGGAGGCTCCATGAACACACAAAAACATCTGCACTTCCTGCTTGTGCTGATATATACGACACTGGCTTTGGCTACACTCGCTCTTCTTCTTCCCGGCCTGCTCCCCTTTCTGCTGGGCTGGGGATTGGCCTGCTTACTGGAGCCTGCCGTGGCCTTCTTCTGCCAAAAACTTCCCTTGCGCAGAGCCTGGTCTGCTGCCGCCGTCCTGCTCTCCTTCCTTGCGATCTTTTCCGCAGGTGGGGTTTTTCTGCTTCAACGGCTTTGGTTTGAACTGACTGCTTTGAGCGAAAAATTCCCTGTCTGGATCCAATTATTGCAAGCTTTAAGTCAACGGTTGGAACAGGTGATCTACCGATGGACGATAGCGGTTTCACCGGAATTCCGCTCTACCCTGCAAGCCGTACTGACCGGTACGGTCGAACACCTCACCGACCTTCTTTCCTCGTTCACTTCTTCCCTGCTGACATGGATCTCCGACGGAATTCTTGCTTTACCCCGTTTGGCACTGTTCCTGTTCACCGCACTGTTGGCAAGCTATTTCTTTCTGGCTGGGAAACCTGGCCTCATCGCTTTTTTTCGCAGACAAATTCCTGCGCATCGCCTGCCAAAGCTGAAAAAAATCACTCAGCAGCTGAAATCCGCCCTGGGCGGCTGGCTGAAAGCGCAAGGCACATTGATCGCCGTCACCTTTCTGCTTCTGACCGCAGGCCTTCTGCTTATAAAGGTAAACACGGCACTTCTTCTGGCGGCCGGTATCGCCCTTTTGGATGCACTTCCCGTATTCGGCACCGGAACCGTACTTCTACCCTGGAGTCTGATCTGCATTCTGAACGGAAATCTGCTGCGGGGCATTGCACTTGCCGCTCTGTACGTCGTTCTTTGGATCACCCGCAGTCTGCTGGAACCGAAACTGATCGCCAAACGCGCAGGCCTGCATCCCCTGATTTCTCTGTTTGCGATGTATCTGGGCTTCGTCCTGTTTGGCGTCATCGGCATGATCCTCGCACCGCTGGCTGCCGTTCTTGCAGCACAGCTGTATGAAAGCGGTATCCTGAATTTCCGGCAAAGATAACAGGAGTGCTGCGTCTTGCAGCACTCCTGTTGTTCTCGTTTCCTGCGTACATCCGCCCAAACATCTCAGTTCCCGAAGAAATTGGACCACCAATCCTCAAACCAATTGCTCTGTCCGTTTCCGTCATCCTGCGTATTCTCCGGATCAGGATCAGGATCAGGCGTATTGTCCGGAGTGGGATCCGGCTGAGGCGTATAGGGCGGCCAGGTTTCCGGGTCGGAAATATTAAAATCGGGATAATTGGGGTCGCCGACCGGCGGCCAGGTTTCCGGTCTGCCGGGGTCGAACACAGAGGGATCATACGGCGGTGCAATGTGCACATCGCACTGTCCTCCGCCATTCTCCATAGCAAGCAGACTGTTATAGAGATAAACATCGTCACGAGGCACCACGCTGTCGTCCACATACAGTCGGGTATGATTCAGCATGCCGATGGTAATGACATTCTCTTCCGGACAGTAGGGGCCGGCCAGATGGTACACGCCGGATGCCTTTCCGTCATAGCGCAGGAGCGCGGTAGAACCGGTACAGACCTTGACCGGAACGTGTACATCACAGTACTTTTCTTCCAGCTGATCCCCGTTGACAAAAGTACCGCTGGTGACGCGGCTTCCGCGCGGGTCAGCTTCACACCACTCGGTGGCCAGCATACCGCTGTCCTTGCAGTAATACTGCGTCACAAGGTCTTCCGGCATTAGGAAACCGATGTCCTCCAGTCCCTCGTGCAGCGGCTGCATGACCTGCTTCCACATATCGGCAGCCAGATAACT
>JAZOBA010000038.1:0-31376 GCA_045595705.1 Oscillospiraceae bacterium | reverse complement strand
CACATGCATGCCGCTTCCCGCCTCGCCGTAAATGGGCTTGGGCATGAAGGTGGCGGTTTTGCCATACTTGAGGGCCGTGTTATGGATGATGTATTTGATCATCATGGTGGCGTCGGCCATATGGCTCATTTTGCCCAGCTGGGGCTCAATTTCAAACTGACCGGAGGCAGCCACTTCGGGATGATGATAATTGATCTCAATGCCAGCATCCTTCATGTGCAGGCACATTTCGCTGCGGCACTCATAGGTGGTGTCAAAGGGTTTGGCCATGTGGTAATTTTTCTGATGGGGGACTACGCAGCCCTGACCCTGAACCTCGCTGTTCCAGTAGGCCTGCTCGGTGTCCAGAGAAACGCCGATGTTGTTGGGCTGCACACTCCAGCCCACCTGATCGAACAGATGAAACTCGAACTCGGGAAGAATGATCATGGTGTCGGCAATGCCGCAGTCCTTCATATACTGCTCGGCAGCCAGAGTAATGTTGCGGGGATACTGAGCCAGAGGACGGTTTTCAGGATAGTCAATGACCATGGCGTTACCGCTGATGGACAGGGTGGGAACGGCGCAGAAGGGATCGACCACTGCGGTAGTGACGTCGGGGATGAAGACCATATCGCTCTTTTCCACCACGGCATAGCCGTAGTTGGATGCGTCAAAACCGATGCCTTCCTTCAGGGTGGTCTCGGTAAACTGGGCGGCGGGAATGGTGACGTGGCGGAACTGGCCATTGATGTCGACGATCTTAAAGTCGACCATCTTGATGTCCTGTTCTTTGATCAGAGCAAACAGCTCCTGTGCAGTATTGATCATAGCGGTACCTCCAAAGTGTGTTGTTTGGAACTTCTATCCAATCATAAGCGAAGCAGTGCGAAAATGCAATGAATTTTTTGAGGAAATACAGTGGCTTATCTGCTTTTGCTCAATCTGTATGCAGGAATGGAGACTGGTCATATTTTCGTATCGAAAGCCGGTGGGGATGGCGTTTTGCGTGTCCCGGATATGCCCTGCAATTGCTTTAGGAAATTTTGGTGAATTTGACAATATTTTTTTTGTAAAGAAGAGTGTAAAATGATAAAATACCCATTATTGTATGCTGGGGTAATTTTGGCAGGAAGGAGGGATCTCGGTGGGAGAAAGTAATCGAACTGTCCGTGCGATTACCGGAGTGACGGTTCTTATGCTGTGCACAAAAGCATTGGCCATGCTGCGCAATATTATTCAAGCACGCGTATTCGGTGCCGGTGCCGACATGGATTTGTTTACCCTTGCGAACAGTTATACCGTTTCTCTGTTCACCACCATCGCTTACGCGTTCTGTGTGGCGGCCGTCCCTCTGTTCAGCCGTCAGTTGGCAAAGGGAAAAGACAAGGCTTTTCGGATGGCCAACCAGCTGTTGTCATTGACTTTGTTGGTATCCTTTGGCCTTTGCGTGGTGCTGTTTGCGCTCAATCTGACCGGTGTAATCCCGCTTTTGATTGGCGCGCAGGGTGAGATTATGTTCCGGCAGTGTTTTTCCGTGCTGCTGATCACGCTGCCCATCATCATGGTGACCTATCTTCTGGTTGCCCTGTTTCAGGCAATGGAGCATTACAACATTCAGGCTTCGTTGAGTCTGCTGTACAACGTGGTGATGTGTGCTCTGCTTCTGTTTGTGGGCAGTCGTCTGAGTCTTCCTGTTTTTGCGCTGATTACTGCCGTATGCTGGCTTCTTCAGTTGGCCATGGTTTTCCCTGTTTCCCATCGAGAGCAATTCCGCTTCCGCTTTACCCTTCGAGGCGGCATGACCGAGATGCCGCACTTTTTCCGTACCGCAATGGTCACCATGGTGACCACCTCGGTATTTCTGCTCTGTTATCTTCTGAATACCCGTTTTGCTGCCGGTATGATCGACGGCACCGCAAGCGCCTACTATTACGCAGACAAGATTTACGAGCCCTTGGCCACCATTCTCATTTACAGCATCGGCATTGTCATGTTCCCCAAGTTCAACCAGAAATACGAGCAGCTGCCCAAAACCGAGTACTGTTCTTATGTCTCCACAGTGGTCAGAAACTCGCTGCTGTTCCTGATTCCGCTTTCCTTGCTGCTGGTTGTGTTCGGTGAGCCGATCATTCGGGTCCTGTTTGAGGGCGGCAGCTTTGATGCTTCTGCCACGGCTTTGACCGGCGGTGTGTTCTCTGCCTATGCCATTGGCCTGACAGGATTCTTCCTGATCGATCTGCTGAGCAAGGCCTATTTTGCAATGGAAAAGAACCGTACGCCACTGATTGTTTCGTGCGTTGCAATCGTGTTGTGTCTTGTCTTGAACTGGGTTTTCTTCCGTTTTATGCCCCAGCATACCAGCCTTTTGGCCTGCGGCACTTCCTTTGCCCTGCTGTGCGGCGGCGTGGGTATGTATGTTCATTTCTGTAAAGTTCATAAGATTGCCTTGGATTGGAAACCGTTGCTGCGGGGAGTTGTCCTGTCGCTGGTTATGCTGGCCGGAGTGTGGTTTGCATACACCCGGTTGATTTCGGGTGATCTGGGTAAGGTCGCATTGACTCTTCGGTGCGGTGTTCTTGGCGTTGTGGGTCTGGCGTTCTATGTTATTGCCATGGGGCGTTCGCTGCCCACCGTTGAGATACTGCAAAAACTCCTGGGGAGAAACAAACGATGAAACGAGATCGGTTTTTTTATCTCTGGTCGGTTCTCCTGATCGTGGGTGTGATCTGCAGCTGTGTTCTGTTGGGCGGCCGCATCCGTGCGGAAGGCCGTGATGACTGCGTGGCTTCGGCCGTATATTTTGAGGATGTCATTCAACTGGCCGAACAAAGCGGGCAGACTGTGGACGACTGGCTTGCCCTGTTTGCCGAAAACGGAGTGCGCTATGTAGTCTTTGACACACAACCGACCGAAACAGAACGGGAGTTACTGTCCGGATTCGATCTTTCCCCGGCGGGTTACGTTGGGGAGGGAAGCGCTTTTGCGCTGCCGGAGTATGTATGGCCTTCGGACAGTGCCATGCCGCTGGCTCTGATTGAAAACATCACAAGAACGTCGGTGCACCGTCCGGCCGGATTTGATCTGAACAGTTATGACGGCGCTATGGTTAAGGCGTTTTATCTTTATGACGAGTATGCAGCCCGCTTTTCTGCTGATGGCAGTGGGCAGGAAATAGAAAATATGCTGTTTCGCGCCGCCGTGGACCGTGGCATGCGGCTGATCCTTTTACGGCCCTTTGTAGATGCTGAGCGTACAGTTGTGACAGACGGGGCTGTATATGCCAAGGTTCTTTCCGGTCTGGGTCAGCGCATTGAGGCGCGAGGCTTGGAGTACGGCGAGGGCTTTTCCTGTATGGAGACTGCCGTGCTGCGGCCTGTTCTGCTTGTGGGCAGCGGGTGTCTGACGGCGGCGCTGTGGATTTTCCTTGCCACCCGATTGAAGTGCCTGCGCCGATGGGGCTTTGTGTTGTGCCTTCTGGCACTGGTTGGTTTGGTTCTCGGCTGCCTGTGTATGCCCGGACTGATGCAGAAGGGGCTGATGCTGCTTTGTGCGGCGGTGTTCCCGTGCTTGGCTGTGTACGGTTTGTGGCAATGGCGAAGCAACCCGTGTGAGCGGCGCCTTCCGGACTGGCTGGAGTATCTTGCAGCCCTTTGTATTTTACTGGTCTGGAGTGTGCTGGGCGGTCTTGCGGTCGGCGCTTTGATGGGCGAGCGCAGTTATCTCATGGGTGACTTGATCTTTTCCGGAGTCAAGGCGGCCCAAGCCGTTCCGCTGCTGTTCTGTCTGATCCTTTTCGGTGCCCCGGCGGGGAAGGAATTCACACACGGGCCCCTTACGAAAAAGAAGGTCCTGACTTTGTTGGGCGTGGCTGGACTGCTGATTGCGGCCGGTGCGGTTCTCGTCCTTCGCTCCGGCGATTTCGGCCGGATCTCTGCCTTGGAGGTTGCCTTCCGAAACACGCTGGAGTATGCATTTTATGCCCGCCCGCGAACCAAGGAACTGTTGATTGCCGTGCCGTTCATGGCGGTGGGTTTTGCTGCTGTGGGGAAACGCAATTCGCTGCTTGCGTTGCTGTCAGGTTTGTGCTGCTGTCTGGAGAGCACCTCGGTCGTCAACACCTTCTGTCATGCCGTGGCACCCATCCATGTTTCGCTGATCCGTTCCGTCTTGGGTGCGGGGATCGGCTGCTTGGTCGGTCTGGTTCTCCTTTTCCTGTGCCGTTTTGTTTTTCGCTCTGCGGACAAAAATGCGGGAAATGCGCAGTTGTGATCCATGGAGCGGCCGTGATTATTTTGACGTCATATTTTTGGAGAAGAGGTCGTTTTGCCTTCGATGCAAAACGACCTCTTTTGAGTATCTTTGTAGGGAACAAACTCTTGCCATTTTTGGCGAAATACAGTATAATAACTTAATTATAAGAAATTCCCGTTTATTCAGACCAAAAGAGAGGATGGTGGGACAATGGAACTGATGCTTCAGGCGCTCAATACAGCTCAGAGCTATATTAAGACCATGAATGTCTCTGACTTTGTGGATATTGCCATCATGTCCTATGTGATCTATCGAGTTCTGTTGCTCATTCGCCGCAGCCGTTCCGGACAGGTGGCAAAGGCAATCGTGATCATCTTTGCCGCATTGGGCATTGCAACGATTTTCGATCTGAACATTATCAGCTTCCTGCTCAGCCGCGCAGTGGAGCTGGGACTGATCGCCATCATCATTATCTTCCAGCCGGAGATGCGCCGACTTCTGGAAAAGGTGGGCAGCGGCCGACTTACCGGTGTGTTCTCCAAAGAGGAGGTCCCGGAAGAGATGGAGAGCGCCATCATTCAGACGGTGGCAGCATACTCTGCTTTTTCCAAGGACAAGGTAGGTGCGCTGATTGTATTTGAGCGCAATACGCTGCTGGATGATGTTCTGAAAAGCGGAACCCGAATCGATGCAACGGTGTCTTCCGAACTGCTGAAGAACCTGTTTTGGAACAAGGCGCCCATGCATGACGGTGCTGTCATTATCCGCAACGGCCGTGTGGAAAGCGCGGGGTGCATGCTCCCGCTGTCCGGCAACGTAAATCTTTCCCGCGATCTGGGTATGCGCCACAGAGCGGGTATCGGCATGAGTGAAAACTCCGATGCCGTGGTAGCCATCGTCTCGGAAGAGACCGGCTCCATCTCGGTGGCAGTGGGCGGCATGCTCAAGCGTCATCTGGCACCCGAAACGCTGGAGCGGCTTCTGCGCAAGGAACTGCTGCCGGATGCGACGGCAAAAAATACACCGGTCGATATGCTCAACGGACTGGGTAACTTGCTGAAATTCAAGAAAAAAGGAGACAAGGCAGATGGGCAAAAAGATTCTTGACAGCAAGCTGCTGTATGCCCTTTTGGCCATTGTTCTGGCGGTTGCGCTTTGGTTCTATGTGGCTGCAGTGGAAAACAATACCGACGACATTACCATCAAGGGTGTTCCCATCATTTTTGTCAACGAAGAGATTTTGGAAGAGCGTGGAATGATTATCTCCGACGGCCACGATCAGGAAGCAACGCTGAGACTGACCGGCCCGATGATCGAACTTGCAAAACTGGATCAGGAAAAGGAAAAAATCAAACTGACCATTGATGTGGGTAAAATTACCTCTCCGGGTGAGCAGACCATGGCCTTTGATCTGGATCTGCCTTCGGCGTACGATTCCAGCGTGACTGTTCAGGACTGGACTCCCAAAAATATCACCTTCACGGTCTCCCGTCACATCAAGAAGGAAATCAAGGTGGAAGGAAAGTTTACCGGAAAACTGGCCGAAGGCTATATGCGCGACGAGTTTATTATTCGTCCCGGTAAGATTGAAATTTCCGGTATTGAAAGCGAAGTCAACCGGGTCTCCCATGCCCTTGTTACGCTTGGCGGTGAGAAAGAGTTTGATGCCACCTTCCACGGCGAAATGGGATTTGATCTGATTGATTACCAGGGCAACGTGCTGACTGACGTTAAGTTCACCTGTCCGGTTGGCTCGGTGTCTGTTGAGTTACCCATCATCAAGACGGCCGATGTACCTCTGAAGGTCAAGTGGATCACCGGCGGCGGTGTTACCGATGTGGAGAAGTATGTGGAGTATTCCATTACTCCGTCGATCATTACGGTGGCCGGTGCAGAGGAAGATCTTGAGCCGCTGAAGGAAATTATCCTGGGCGAAATCAATCTGTCCGCGGTGATTGGAAGACAGACCTTTGAATTTGATATTCCCCTTGCATCCGAACTGGACAACCTCAGTGGTACGACTAAGGCAACCGTCGAGGTAAGGATTCACGGTCTGTCCAACCGAATCGTGGAAGCGGACAACATTTTGCTGGAGAACATTCCGGAAGGATTTTCTGCCGAATCGGTGACCAAGACCCTTCAGGTGTTGGTGCGAGGACAGTTGGCGGATCTTGATCTGATTCTGCCCATCAACCTGCGTGTTGTGGCCGACCTGAGCAAGGTCGATGCCGCTGCCGGACGGTATACCGTTCCGGTCAAGGTGTATCTGGACGGTACCAGTGATGTGGGTGTGGTCAACAATGACTACAAGATCGTTGTGGATCTTGCGGAAGTGGCAGAAGAGTAACCGGATGAGCCGGTCGGCTGTTGTGGAGGTTCTGAAATCGTGTTCGGATATGTAAGACCGCTGCGTGCAGAACTGAAGGTGCGCGAACTGGAGGACTATAAGGCGGTATACTGCGGGCTATGCCGCACCATGGGAAAGCGGCATGGATTTCTGGCGCGGTTTACCCTCAATTATGATTTCACCTTTCTGGCTATGATTCTGGCACATGAAACGGAGCCCTGTGGCACAAAACAGTGTCGGTGTCCGGCACATCCGTTCCGAAAACGGAAGATGTGCATGCAGATGCCGGCGCTGGATGTGGCAGCTGACGAAAGCATGATTCTCAGTTACCACAAACTGCGGGATGACGTGGCAGACAACGGCTTTTTTCGAGGGCTGCCGGCGCGGTTGGCAGCGTGGGTTTTGAAACCGGCCTACCGAAAGGCAGCCAAAGCACGGCCGGAATTTGATCAAAAAGTTGCGGCCTGCCTGCAGGAACTGCACATACTGGAGCAAGAGAGGTGTCCCTCATTGGATCGCCCGGCTGATACCTTTGCCCGTATTCTGCAGGCAGCGGCTCCAACCACCGAAGACGAGTGCCGTGACCGGGCATTGGGTCAGTTGCTCTACCATGTGGGGCGCTGGATCTATCTGATTGATGCATGGGATGATCTGGAGGATGATATTCGATCCGGAGCATACAATCCCATTTTGGAACGGTACGAGCACAACCCCAAAGAGCACGAGCAGGATGTGCGTATTACACTGCTCCATTCGAGGAACCTGGCCCTGTCCGCTTACGGACTGGCACAGTCGCCTCGGTGGGATGGGATTCTTTCCAACATTCTGTATCTTGGCCTGAATGCGGTTGAACATGCCGTGTTTGCGGGACAATGGAAAAGCAATCGAAAAAACATAGGAGAATGAGGCATGAATGATCCTTATCAGGTGTTGGGCGTAAAGCCGGATGCCAGTGATGACGAAATTAAAAAGGCCTACCGGGATCTGGCACGCAAGTATCATCCCGACAACTACCAGAACAATCCTTTGGCTGATCTGGCTGAGGAAAAGATGAAGGAAATCAACGAGGCTTATGATGCCGTGACCAAGCTGCGCAGCGGCAGTGGCGGGTATTCTTCGTCCGGTGGCTATCAAGGGGCCTATCAGCAAGGTCAGAGCAGTGACCCCACCTTTGCCCGTGTACGCACCCTGATCGGCGGAAATAATCTGGATCAGGCGGAGGAACTGCTGCGGGGGATCAACACCCGTACTGCGGAATGGTATTTTCTGGCCGGCAGTGTGGCTTATCGCCGCGGCTGGTTGGATGAAGCAAAGCAGAACTATCAGATCGCCGTGAACATGGAGCCCAATAACATGGAATACCGGCAGGCATTCAACATGATGCAGCAAGGCGGTTATGCCTATCGCCCGGCGGGATACGGCGGTGGAATGGATGCCATGGATTGCTGTACCACCATGATGTGTCTGAACTGTCTGTGCGGAGGCTGCGGGAGCTAAAACCATGAAAAATCAACGATTTGCCCAAAGTGCAGGCCGTGTGGCAACCGGCGGTATCTTTGCGGCACTGTCTCTGCTCCTCCTGTACGGTGCAACACTTTTGCCCTCGGGACGAATTGGGATGGTAGCTGTGGCAGGCCTTGTGCCCGCTGCCGCAGTGATTGCCGGTGGGCTGCCGACGGGGTTTCTTTGCTATGGAGCGACGGCACTGCTGGGTCTGCTCCTGTTGCCGGATAAAGGATGTGCACTTCTGTATGTCCTGTTTTGTGGCTTGTATCCCATGGTGAAATACATGGTGGAACGGCTGCGTAAGCTGCCGCTTGAGATTGTTTTGAAATTGGTATTTTTCAATCTGATCCTTGTGATTTTTCTGTTCGGATTTTCTGCTTTGCTGTTTCCTCTTCTGCCCGAACTCATGCGTACACCGCTGCCTTTGTTTGGGATTGGTAACGTGGTGTTTCTGATTTACGACTATGGATTCAGCAAGCTGATCACATTTTATGCCTCCCGCATTCGGAAGGCCCGACGCAAATACTGATACTACACGGAAGGAATGACCTTGATTGATTAAGAGCATGACCGGTTACGGCCGGGGAGAGGCCGAACTGAACGGCCGTAAAATTACCGTTGAGGTGCGCTCGGTCAACAACCGCTATCTGGACTGCGGTATTAAGATGCCCCGCGCGTATATTTTTGCTGAAGATTCCATCAAGACCCGGGTGGGTCAGACCATTTCCCGCGGTAAGGTGGATGTATTCATCAACATTGCGCAGAACGGCGGAGACGCCCTGACGGTGACCGTCAACGAGGAACTGGCAAGCTCGTATATTGCTGCAATGCGCAAGATTTACGAACTGTCTGACGGCATGATGGAAATCAGCTATAAGACTACCGATCTGGCCCGTTTCCCGGACATTCTGACCGTGGAAAAGCAGGAGGAAGACCTGGAGGCTGTTGCCGCTGACATTTGCTCGGTGTTGGATACCGCACTGGCCGATTTCGACCGTATGCGTACCCGTGAGGGTGAAAAGCTGAAGGCTGATATCCTCAACCGCGCCAAAACCATCGAAGAGTATACCGGGAAGGTGGAGGAGCGCTCACCCCAGACAGTGGCAGAATACCGCGCCCGTCTGGCGGCCAAGATGGAAGAGGTGCTTCAGAACACCCAGCTGGAGGAGAGCCGCATCCTGACTGAGGCTGCCATCTTTGCCGATAAGGTCGCCGTGGATGAAGAGACGGTTCGCCTGCGCAGCCATCTGGAGCAGCTGCGTGATATGCTGGACAAGGGCGGCGCTACCGGACGCAAACTGGACTTCTTGATTCAGGAATTCAACCGTGAAACCAATACCATCGGTTCCAAGTGCAATGACATTGACATTTCCCGCATGGTGGTGGACATGAAAGCCGAAATTGAAAAGATTCGTGAGCAGGTCCAAAACATTGAGTAAGGACGGTGGAAATCGGTGAAGCTGCTGAATATTGGTTTCGGCAACATGGTGTCTGCCGAACGCCTGGTAGCCATTGTCAGCCCCGATTCTGCACCCATCAAGCGAATGGTGCAGGAAGCCCGTGACCGGGGAACTCTGATCGACGCATCCTTTGGACGCAAGACCCGGGCTGTGTTGATTATGGACAGCGACCATGTGGTGCTGTCTGCCCTTCAGCCCGCCTCAGTGGCCGGCCGACTGGCAGGGAAGGAAACGGCGGCCGACCCCTTGGAAGAGGAGATGGAAGAAACATGATTCGGAAAAAGAGAGGAAATCTGATCGTTCTGTCCGGCCCGTCCGGTGTGGGAAAAAGCACCGTGATCGCCCAACTGCTCAGTGAGCGGGAGAACATTCACTTTTCGGTGTCCTTCACTACCCGCGCACCCCGTGTGGGCGAAGAGGACGGTGTGAATTACAATTTTGTAGACCGGGCAGAGTTTGAGCGCATGATTGCAGACGATGAACTGCTGGAGTATGCGCAGTACGTAGGGAACTATTACGGCACATCCTTGAAGGTGATCCGGGATAAACTGGAGCAGGGTATCGATGTGCTGCTGGATATTGAGGTGCAGGGTGCTGCAAAGGTCAAAGCAAAATGCCCCGATGCCGCGATGATTTTTATTGTTCCGCCTTCCTTTGAGGAACTGTCCCGCCGCCTGCATGGGCGTAACACCGACGATGAAGATGTCATCAACGGGCGTTTGACGCGCGCCCGTGAAGAATACAAGCAGATTCCCAATTACGATTATCTGGTGGTCAATGACAAGGTGCCCGAAGCGGTTGCCGAACTTGAGGCCATCATACTGGCACATGATTGCCGCATCGCAAACAGAATTCATTTGGTTGAAGGAGTGTAAGGATTATGATGTTGTATCCCGCTATGAATGACCTGCTCAAGCAGGTGCCCAGTCGCTATATGCTGGTGAATGTGGTGGCCCAGCGTGCCCGCCAGATTGCCATCGAGGCCGAGGAGAATGAAACCGCCTTGGAAGATAAGCCGGTCTCTCTGGCCATTCGTGAAGTGGCTGAGGGTAAAGTCAGCGTAGAGAATTGACTGTGAGGCAAGCTCCAAAATCATTGGAGCTTGCCTTTCGCGAGGAAAGGGGGCGGTGTCGTGGAACAGGAAATGGTGGCCAAAGTTGCTTTGGCTGCGGCTACTTACGCCATAGACCGCCCGTATTCCTACAAAATTCCGGCCGAACTGAAGGACCGTATCCGACCCGGTATGCGGGTCATGGTGCCCTTCGGTGCGGGAAACCGCCGCTATGACGGCATCGTTCTGACCGTCGCACCCCGCAGTGATGAAATGCGGCTGAAGTCGGTTCTGTCCCTGCTGGACGATGAGCCGGTTCTGGATCCGGATGGCATTCGTCTCGCCCTTTGGGTACGGGACCAGTGGTTCTGCACGGTGTATGAGGCGGTGCACGCCATGCTGCCTGCCGGTCTGTGGTATTCCCTGCAGGATATCTGGCGTGTCGCCGAGGGTGTGGACAAGGAAAAGGCCTATGAAGCGGCCGGAAACTCCGGGAATGCCGCTATGCTGTTGGACATTTTGTATGCCAACGGCGGCGGTGTGGAAATCGGTCGCATCCGGGATGCCTTTGGGGCCAAAGATCCCAATCCGGCCCTGAAACTTCTGGCCAATCAGGGAATTCTGACGCTTGAGACCAGTGCCTCCCGTGGTGTGGGAGACAAAACCGAACAGGTGGCTTCACTGGCGATTGCACCGGAGGAGGCTCTGGCTTTGGTGGCGCCCAAGCGCAAACGAGCGCCGCTGCAGTATTCGGTGGTGGAACTGTTGGCCGGGATCGGCAGCGCATCCGCCCGGGAGATCTGCTATTTTACCGGAGCGTCTTCTGCAACTCTGCGCGCACTGGCGAAAAGCGGTTTGATCAAACTGGAACAGCGGGAAGTGCTGCGCCGGGTTCAGACTGCCGAGACCGAGCCGGCAGCGCCCATTGTACTCAATGAGGAGCAGCAGCAGGCTTGTGATGGGCTGCAGGAACTGCTTGATTCGGGGAAACCCTCTGCGGCCTTGCTGTACGGCGTGACCGGAAGCGGCAAGACACAGGTTTATCTGAAACTGATCCATAAGGTGCTGGATGAGGGCCGCACGGCCATGGTTCTGGTGCCGGAAATTGCACTGACGCCGCAGCTGCTGAGTATCTTCGTTTCTCACTTCGGCGATAACGTGGCGGTGCTCCACAGCAGTCTGCGTGCGGGGGAGCGGTACGACGAATGGAAACGCGTACGTACAGGTCGGGCCAGAGTGGTGTTAGGCACCCGGTCTGCCGTGTTTGCACCTCTGCAGGATCTGGGACTGATCGTTCTGGATGAAGAGCAGGAGCATAGTTACAAGTCGGAGAATGTACCGCGGTATCACGCCCGGGATGTGGCGAAGTACCGCTGTGCCCACAGTAATGCGCTGCTGCTGCTTGGATCGGCAACCCCATCGGTGGAGACCATGTTTCTTGCAAAGCAGGGAACCTACCACTTGTTCAAGCTGAACAAGCGCTATAATGAGCACTCCCTGCCCAAGGTGTTTATCACCGATATGAAGCGGGAGCTGCGTGCCGGAAACGCATCGGACATCAGTGCACTGCTTCGTATGGAGTTGGAGGACAATCTGAGAAAGGGAGAGCAGAGTATCCTCTTCCTGAATCGCCGTGGCGCATCCCGTATGCTGTCCTGCGGTGAATGCGGACAGGTTCCTTCCTGCCCGCGCTGTTCGGTCTATCTGACCTATCATTCGGCCAATCGGCGCCTGATGTGCCACTACTGCGGCCATTCCGAACCGTTGCCTGACGCCTGCCCGGAATGCGGCGGCAAACTGGCCTTTATAGGAACAGGTACCCAGAAGGTGCAGCAGGAACTGGAAGAAATGTTCCCCGGTGTGGAAGTGCTGCGTATGGATGCCGATACGGTCAGTGCGGCCAACAATCACGAGAAAATGTTCTCAAAATTTGTCAACAAGAAGATCCCCATCCTTGTGGGCACTCAAATGGTGGCCAAAGGACTGGATTTTGAAAATGTGACCTTGGTGGGTGTTATTGCGGCCGACCTGTCCCTGTATGTGGACGATTTCCGGGCCGGCGAGCGCACCTTTTCGCTGGTCACGCAGGCTGTAGGCCGTGCCGGGCGCGGGTCCAAACTGGGCCGAGCCGTCATTCAGACATGGACGCCGGAAAATGAGGTTATCACCTGTGCCGCAGCGCAGGATTATGACAGTTTTTATGAGCAGGAAATCGCTCTGCGTAAGCTGCGCGGCTGTCCGCCCTTCCGGGACCTGTTTTTGCTGACAGCATCCGGAGCCGATGAGCACGCTGTACTGCGTACCTGTATGAAACTGCGCCGGGAACTGGAGCATGTGATGCATACGGCTCCCTATGATACGATGGAGATTCAATTGCTTGGACCGGCTCCCGCAGCCGTGACCAAGGTCAACAACCGATACCGTTACCGTGTGACGGTCAGCGGGAAAAACTGTAAGGAACTGCGCTCGCTTCTGGCCCATCTGGTACGTTCGGCGCAGCAGGATAAGGAAAATCGCGGCGTGTCGGTATTTGCCGACATGAATCCGCTGGACTGACCGAAATGGAGGATAAACAACATGGCTTTGCGTAAGATTCTGGAACGGAAAGAACCCGTCCTTTATAAAGTTTCTCACCCTGTGACTGCCTTTGACGGCAAACTGCATGATCTGCTCGAAGACATGCACGAGACGCTGGCTGCGTCGGGTGGCGTCGGTCTGGCCGCGCCCCAGATCGGCATTCTGCGCCGCGTGGTTTTGGTCATGAACGAACAGGAAGAGGTTCTGGAACTGATAAACCCCGAGATTATTTTTACCGAGGGTGAGCAGACCGGCCTGGAGGGCTGTCTGTCGGTGCCCGGACTGTACGGCGAAGTGACCCGCCCTTACCGTGTGCGTGTGCGGGCACAGGACCGCAACGGTAATTTCTTTGAGGTGGAAGATGTGGAGATGACCGCTCGCTGCTTCTGCCATGAGTGCGAGCATCTGGACGGCCATCTGTTTACCGAGCACACCGACCGTCTGTACACCGTGGAAGAACTGGAAGAAATGGAGCAGGACGACTGATGCGTATCCTTTTCATGGGCACCCCCGATTTTGCGGTGCCATCCATCCGGGCACTGGTGGAGGCCGGACACGATGTATGCGGCGCATTCACACAACCCGACAAACCGAAAAACCGTGGCATGAAGCTGCAGCCCACTCCGGTCAAGGAGTTTTGTCTGGAACACAACATTCCGGTGTTTCAGCCCACCAAGCTGCGTGACGGCACGGCGCTGGCGCAGATTCAGGAACTGGCCCCCGAACTGATTGTGGTGGCTGCATATGGGCGCATTCTGCCCGATGAGATTTTGGACTACCCGACCAAGGGCTGCATTAATGTCCATTCTTCGCTGCTGCCCCGATACCGCGGGGCGGCCCCCATTAACTGGGCCATTTTGAATGGCGATGAAGTATCCGGTGTGACCATTATGCACATGGCCACAGAACTGGATGCCGGCGATATTATTTCTCAGGCGCAGACCCCCATTGATCCCAACGAAACAGTGGAGTCCCTCCACGACCGTCTGGCCGATCTGGGAGCCGAATTGTTGGTGAGCACTGTGGAGAAAATCGCGGCAGGTACGGCTGAGCGTGTCCCGCAGGATCCTGCGCTGGTGACCTTCGCGCCCATGCTGTCCCGTGAACTGTCTCCTATGGACTGGGGCCGCACCGCCCGTGAACTGCACGATCAGGTGCGCGGTCTGATTCCCTGGCCGGCCGCAGTGACCGAACTGGGCGGTGTTCGCTGCAAGGTGTGTGCCACCAAGGTTTGCGAGGAACATACCGATGCAGAGGCCGGTACCGTAGTGAAGGCCGACAAAAAGGGCCTGAAAATCGCCTGTGGCGCAGGAACCGTGCTTGAAATCTGCGAATTGCAGCCCGACGGCAAGAAACGTATGCCTGCCAATGCATTTCTGCTTGGCCGTCCCATTCCTGAAGGGAGCAATGTCCGATGACCGCCCGCGAAGCCGCTCTGCGTACTCTCGTGGCCTGTGAAAAACAGGATGCATGGTCGGACGGTTTTCTGAAAAAGACCTTGAAGGAGGGCGGGGTGGACGGCCGTGATGCTGCTCTGGCTACCCGGCTGACCTTCGGCGTGACCCAGAACCGTATGCTGCTGGACTGGTATGTGGACCGATTTGCCAAAGGGAAGTTGGATCTGACGGTACGCAACGCTCTGCGTCTGGGTGTCTATCAGCTTCTGTTTTTAACTCGCGTACCCGCCCGTGCGGCGGTGGACGAGTCGGTCAAATTGACCCGCAAATTCTGCAAGAATCCCGGTGCCGCCGGTCTGGTGAATGCCGTCCTGCGCAATATCGAACGCAACAAGAACGATCTAACACCGCCGGATGATCTGTCCGTGCGATACAGCCACCCCCAATGGCTGGTAGACCTGTTTGAAGAGCGTTTGGGTCGGGATGGGACGGAATGTTTGCTGGCGTGTCATAACGGTGAAGTTCCTACGATGGCACAGGTGAACACCTGCCACTCCTCAACCGAACAGGTACTCGCTGCACTGACGGCTGCCGGTGTAGAGGCGCAGCCTCACCCGTGGCTGGCTGACTGTCTGACCCTGCAGGGTACGGGCAGTCTGGAACAGCTGGAGGAATTTCAGCAGGGCGCATTTTATATTCAGGATGCTGCTGCCCGATTGGCCGTTCTGGCGGCCGACCCCAAACCCGGTATGAACGTGCTGGATGTGTGTGCCGCTCCGGGCGGAAAATCCTTTGCTGCTGCCATTGCCATGAGGGATGAAGGAGAAATCATCTCCTGTGATATCCACCCCCACAAGCAGACGTTGATCGAAAACGGCGCAAAACGGTTGGGATTGAACTCCATTCGTGCTGTGACCCAGAACGGAAAGGACCGTGTGCCCGAGTGGGAAGATGCCTTTGATGTGGTAATCACCGATGTGCCCTGTTCCGGTCTGGGAATTATCCGTAAAAAACCGGATATCCGCTATAAGGACCCCAAGCCGCTGGGTGGCTTGCCGGCCATTCAGAAAGCTATTTTGGATAATGCCTGTGCCTATGTGAAACCGGGCGGTGTGCTGCTCTATTCCACTTGTACGTTGCTGGAGCGCGAAAACGAGGCCATTGTCCGTAAGTTTGTGGAAGAGCATGACGAGTTCGTGCTGGAGAAATTGGAATTACCCGGGCCTGTGGGTGCGGCAGAAGAGGGGTATGTGACCCTTTGGCCCCATCTGCATGGGACGGATGGATTTTTTATTGCGAAACTGAGGAGAAAAGCATGACCGATTTGAAATCCATGACCTTGGAGGAGATGGAAACTCTGCTGAAGAGCAAGGGACAGCCATCCTTCCGTGCCGGTCAGGTGTTTTCCTGGCTGCACAAGGGCGTGACCTCCTTTGATGAGATGTCGAACCTGCCCAAGGGTCTGCGCGAAACGCTGGCAGCTGAATGCTATATCACCCATCCTACGGTGGAGCGTAAGCAGGTCTCGGCGCAGGACGGAACCATCAAATATTTGTGGAAACTGGCCGACGGCAACTGCATTGAGACTGTATTGATGCGTTATCAGCATGGCAACACAGTGTGCATTTCCTGTCAGGTGGGTTGCCGTATGGGCTGCGCGTTCTGTGCGTCCACGCTGGGCGGTAAGATTCGTGACCTGACCCCGTCCGAGATGCTGGATCAGGTGCTGTTTACCCAGTTAGACAGCGGTGCCGAGATTTCCAACATTGTTCTGATGGGAATCGGTGAGCCTTTGGATAATTTTGACACGGTCATGCGATTTCTGAAATTGGTCAACCATCCCAAGGGTATGAATATCGGGATGCGGCATATATCCCTATCTACCTGCGGTCTGGCTGAAAAAATTGACAAGCTGGCTGAATATGGGTTACAATTAACGTTAAGCGTTTCGCTCCATGCCCCCGATGACGAGACCCGAAATACCATCATGCCGGTCAACCGTTCGGTGGGTGTGAAGAAGCTGATGGATACCTGTCGGCGGTATTTTGAAACCACCGGCCGGCGTATTTCCTACGAGTATGCCATGATTGATGGTGTTAACGATTCCGACGCACAGGCTGACCTGTTGGCCAGTCTGCTGAAGGGAACGCCCGGGCATGTGAATTTGATCCCCTTGAACCATGTGGAAGAAAGTCCTCTGAAACCCAGCCGTCGGGTGGCGGCATTTCAGAAACGGTTGGAAAGTCACGGTGTGACCGTGACGGTGCGCCGGCGTTTGGGCGGAGACATTGATGCCTCCTGCGGCCAGCTGCGGCGCAAAGCAATGAAGAAATAATACCCTTGCTTTTCCGAAAGGGATGATACGAAGATGAATTTGTGGTCCATCACTGATATCGGCGCAGTCCGTCAACAGAATCAGGATTATTGCAGGACAGAGGTTCTGCCCGATGGCCGAATGCTTTTGATCGCTTGCGACGGTATGGGCGGCGCGCGCGCCGGCAACGTAGCCAGCGAACTGACGGCATTGACCTTTGGAGATGCTGTGCTGGAACGGCTTTCTGACCCGGAACGAGCCGATGACATTGAGACGCTGCTGCAGGAGTCGGTGGCAATTGCAAACCATGCCGTGTGGCACCGTTCGGGTACCGACCCGGACTGTCTTGGTATGGGCACCACGTTGGTGGCGGCGTACATTGCCGAAGGGGTCTGCCATATTGTAAATGTGGGCGACAGCCGCGCATATATCGTCACGGAAGAGGGAATTCGCCGGGTGACGCGCGACCATTCTCTGGTGGAGGATCTGGTGCAGAGCGGTGAAATTACCCCCGAGCAGGCCAGAACCCATCCGCAGAAGAATTTGATCACCCGCGCAATGGGTGCTGCGCAGGATACCAAGGCGGACCTGTTTGAAGAACCTTGTGTGGAAGGCGGATATCTGCTGCTGTGCACGGATGGCCTGTCCAATCTGGTCAGCGATCAGGAAATCCTGTACGAGGTGATTCACGGCGGTGCACAGGAAGAATGCTGCAATCGGCTGCTGAATACAGCACTGCAGCGCGGTGCGCCGGATAATGTGACCGTGATCCTGCTCCAAATGTAACCGAGATGTTTGAATACAAGGAGGAGATTTACCATGGATCGATACATAGGTAAATTACTCGACAATCGATATGAGATACTGGAGTGTGTTGGTGTCGGTGGTATGGCCGTGGTCTATAAGGCCCGCTGCCATCGTCTGAACCGACTGGTGGCAGTCAAGATCCTGAAGCCGGAACTGGCGCAGGATGCCGAATTCCGCCGTCGTTTCCATGACGAATCGCAGGCAGTTGCCATGCTTTCCCACCCCAACATTATGGCAGTTTATGATGTGTCCAGCTCGGATGATCTGGATTTTATCGTTATGGAGCTGCTGGACGGTATTACCCTGAAGCAGTACATGCAGAAGAAGGGTTTGCCGCTGAACTGGCGTGAGGCACTTCATTTTATTACTCAAATTATGAAGGCCCTTTCCCACGCTCATGGCCGCGGCATTATCCACCGCGATATTAAGCCGCAGAATATCATGGTCCTGCGGGACGGAAGCGTGAAGGTGACCGATTTCGGTATCGCCCGTCTGGCCTCGGCCGCACAGGCAACCTTGACACAGGAAGCACTGGGCTCGGTGCATTACATTTCTCCCGAGCAGGCTCGCGGCAGCCATATCGATACCCGTGCTGACATTTATTCTGCCGGTGTTGTGCTCTATGAAATGACCGCCGGCCGCCTTCCTTACGAAGGGGATACCCCTGTTTCGGTGGCCATTCAGCACATTAACTCCATTCCTCTGCCTACCCGGGACATCAACCCGGATATTCCCGAGGCGTTGGAAAGCATCACGATGAAAGCCATGGCTTCCGATGCAGATAAGCGTTATGTTACGGCAGAGGCGATGTTGGCAGATCTGGAAGAGTTCCGCAAAAACCCCAACATTAATTTCGATTATAATTCGGACAATCTGTTCCAGCCCGGTTCCTCCGCAACCGCAGCAGCGGGTACAGCAGTTACGGTGGTGGATGAGCCCACTCTTGTGCGCACCAATGGCGGTGACGCTGAGCCGGAAAAGAAGCCCGAGCGCCGTCCACGCAAGAAACGGGAAGAAGAGCGCTATGACGAAGAGGACGATTACGATGACCGCAGACGGGGTGGCGTCATCCCTGTTATTCTTGCGGTCCTTGCGATTTTGATTTTCCTTGCCGGAATCGGTTATTTCCTGTGGTCTGCCATTTTTGGCGGTATCATTACCGACCACAGTGAGGAAATCATGGTACCCAATCTGATTGGCATGACCATGGAAGAAGTCAATCGCGATGTGGCGTTGGGTAATATTGACGATGTGTTCCGGGTTGTGGAAGGCCGTACATTGGTCAGTGACTATCCCGTCGGACAGATTATTGATCAGGATCCCAAACCCAATGAAACCAAGAAGGGTGACGGAATCGTCATTACCGTAGATATTTCTTCGGGTCCGCAGTTGATCGCCATGCCAGATTTGGAAAACAGGGAGTACCGTCAGGCTGTTTCCATGCTGCAGAACGTAATGGGCATGAAGGTGGAACCGGTATACGAATACAGTGATGAGATCAACCGAAATTACGTGATTCGCACTGAGCCGGGTGCATACCTTAATCTGGTGCCCGGACAGACGGTCCGTCTGGTGATCAGCAAGGGACCGGAAGTGAAGAAAGTGCCTGTTCCCAATTTTGTGAACCGGAGAATCGACGATGTAATGCTCATGATGGAGACCTTGGGTCTGCAGGCAGAGATTCTGGAAACCAGAGACGAGACCAAGGAAAAAGGAATCGTGCTCTACCAGAGTGTCATTGCTGAAAGTGAAGTGGATGTGGGCACCACCATTGTGTTCCATATCAGCTCCGGTCCCATTGATGAGGAGGATCCCACGGGCGGAAGCGATCTGCCCGGACCCGATGACCCCGTGGAGGATCCTTCTGTTATTCCGTCTCAGGATCCGGAAGGTTCCGGACCGAGCACTCCGCCGGTGGACCAGCCGGTCATCGCCACGACCAAGACCATTCAGGTCGATTTGTCTGAATATACCGCAGTGGTGCAGGTCCGTATCGAAGTAGGCGGCGCCGTGCAGCACAATAGCCCGGTGGATCCGATCACTATGAGCACCTTCTCCAAGACGGTTACCGGAACCGGGGAGCAAACGGTAGTCATTTATGTGAACGATGAAATCAAGAGCAGTTTCACGGTGAACTTCGATCAATGATGGAAACTGGAATTATCATGAAGGCCTTGTCCGGATTTTACTATGTGGATCCGGGCGATGGGACCTTAATTGCCTGTCGGGCAAGAGGAAAGTTCCGTCATAAAAAAATCACTCCTCTGGTAGGTGACCGGGTTGAATTTACCCGGCTGGAAGACGGTTCCGGCATGGTAGATGAGATTCTGCCCCGCAAAAGCGAGTTCTTGCGTCCGGCCGTGGCCAACATTGACCAATTGGTCATTATTGTCTCCGGTGCGACGCCGGTTACCGATCCGTTTTTGATTGATCGCATGACCTCTCTGGCTGAGGGGAAAGGATGCGAATGCGTCATTTGCATCAACAAGTGCGATCTGGAACGGGCAGACGAACTGTACGAAATCTATTCTTCGGTTGGGTTTCCTACCGTGCGTGTCAGTGCGGAAACCGGAGAAGGTATCGATACACTGTCTGCTATGATCGCTGGAAAGATATCTGCCTTTACAGGGAACTCCGGCGTAGGAAAATCGAGCATTCTGAATGCGTTGGAACCCGGGTTTTCTCTGTCGGTGGGACAGGTCAGTGAGAAGTTGGGCCGTGGACGGCATACAACCCGTCATGTGGAGCTGTTCCGTCTGAGCAACGGAGCTGTTGTGGCCGATACACCCGGATTTTCTTCCTTTGACACCGATCAGACCGAGGTTCGCATGAAGGAAACTTTGGCGGACACCTTCCGGGAGTTTAAGCCCTATCTGGATCAGTGCCGCTTTGTTGGGTGTGCTCATGTAAAGGAAAAGGGTTGTGCGGTGCGCACCGCTCTGAAGGAAGGAAAAATTCCATCCTCCCGCCACGCAAGCTATGTGCGTCTGTATGAACAGGCGAAAAGCCACAAAGAGTGGGAGAACAAATAAATCACGGTTCTTTTCCCGCCATACTGCAGAAATTTTTCTTGAAATACCGAAGTATTCCTTCATAAAATTTCTTTGCTTGACGGAAAAATTGCACGTGATTCGAAAGTGAATAGCGGAACCAAACGCCTCTTTCTGCGTATACTGGAGTGAAAAACCGGTATGCGCGGAAGGAGGCGTTTTTGTTATGAAGGTGGTCGTTGTAAAATCTCCCAAGGCCCTGCGCAGATTGCTGATGTCGCTGTTCAAACTTAAATGACATAGTGAGGACGGCTTTTACATATAGTGCTTTAGGAATTTGTCCAAAGGGGAGAAGCACTATGAAGCTGGAACTCAATCAAACCCATCTGATCGGTTACGAAACAAAACTGGACACCACGGTATTTTGCGAGGAGACGCTGGAAACCATCGTGCCGGATGCAAACCCGGATATTCTGCGGCTGATCGATACGCAGGGAAAAGTTTTTCTGAAGAGCAAAGAGGCTATGGACGGCCGGGTCACGCTGACCGGGACAGCGCGGCTGACCGTCCTTTATCAGCCGGAAGGCGGGACTGGCCCGTGCAGACTGGAGGTTGGCATTCCGTTCAGCGTCTCGGCAGAGGATCGTCGTCTGACACCAAACTGTCTGGTAACTGCCGTGGCACGGGTTGCCGGCGTGGATACCCGGACCATCAATCCAAGAAAGATTCTGACCCGTGTGGAAATTGCGGTCTGTGTGAAGGCGTTCTGCGCGGAAACAACCGTTCTCTGTACCGGGGTTTATGGGGAAGACGGCAGTGCGGAGGAACGCAAGGAAGTGCATCGCCCGTACTGCATCAGCGCAGTGCAGGAGAAACAGGTGACCTTTGAGGATACCCTGAACATTCCGGCGGGGCGTCCTGCGGCTGAAGAACTGATCTGCAACCGAGTGGAGCTAACATGCCACGAAGCAAAGCTCATTGGGAATAAGCTGATTTTCAAAGGCGAAGCGGTGGTCAGACTGCTGTATCGTCCGGTTGGCGGCGGAATGGATGCGGCTGATTTTGTCTTGCCCTTTTCTCAGGTTACCGAAGTGGTTGGCACAGGGGAGAATGGGGAATGTCTGATTGATGTTACGCTGAATGGAGCCGAATTTTCTTTGGGCGAAGATGGGCGCGCGGTTTCGGTATCGTTGTCTATGCTGGCCCAGATTGTCGTGCGGGAAGAGCGCGAGATCGAACTGCTGGAAGATACATACAGTGTTTGCTGTTCGGTGAATGCGGAGCGCGTGCCGTACGTATACCGCAGACGATGTGAAACAGGAATCGGGCGGCAGACGGTACGGCAGCTGATTGAAACCGGACTGCCGGTTCAGTCGGTGGTGGATGCGTACTGCCTCGTAGGACAAACGGCTCAAAAGCGGGAAGGGGCCCGGTTGAATTTACTTGCCGACGTGATTCTTACGGCGGTCTGTATGACTGAAGATGGGGACTACTGTGCCGTGTCCCGCAGTTTGGAGACAGGATGCCCGGTGGATGTGCCGGAAGGGTGCCGGTGCAGTTTTGAATGTCGGTGCGGTGAGTTGGTCGCAATGCCTACCGCGGATGGGGTCGAGTTGCGGTTTCCCATGGAATTTCCGTATTTCTGCGAGCAGGAAGCACGCGGCATGGTGGTCCGGGAAGTGAAGATCGAGGAAGACGGTGCAGATGCAATGCAAGACAAACCTTCCATCGTTCTTCGCTTGCTTCAACCGGGAGAGAGTCTCTGGGATGTGGCAAAACGGTACGGAACCACCGTCGGGGATATTACGCGCGCCAATAAATTGGAAGATGGGCGCCCGGAGGACGAGATGCTTCTGATGATCCCGCGGAAACGGTAAAAGGAGGGAACGAAGATGCAAGAACGCAGTATTTATGAGAGTATTGCCCAGCGGACCCAGGGAGATATCTACATCGGGGTTGTCGGCCCGGTTCGAACAGGAAAGTCTACCTTTATTAAACGGTTCATGGAAAGTTTGGTAATCCCCAAGATTGATAATGTCTACCGCCGGGAGCGCGCCCGGGACGAACTTCCCCAAAGCGGATCGGGGCGCACGGTTATGACTGCTGAACCGAAGTTTGTACCGGAAGAGGCGGTGCAAGTCACCATGGAAGGCGGAGAGACCATCTCGGTACGTCTGATTGACTGTGTGGGTTATCTGGTACCGGGCGCCGTGGGTGTGATGGAAGAGGGAATGCCCCGAATGGTAACAACGCCGTGGTTTGATCAGGAGATTCCTCTGGCTGAGGCGGCTGAAATCGGGACCCGCAAAGTAATTGCCGAACACTGTACCATCGGAATCGTGTTAACCACAGACGGAACCATTACGGACATTCCCCGGGAGGATTATCTGGAGGCGGAAGAGCGGGTTATAGCAGAACTGAAAGAGTTGGGGAAGCCGTTTCTGGTCTTGCTGAATTCGGCCTATCCCAACAGCGACCGGGCAAGGGCGATCCGTGAGGAAATCGCGCGCAATTACGATGTGACATGCTTGTGCGTCAACTGTCTGGAGCTGGAGGAGGGAACCATTGCAGATCTGATCCGCGGTGTGCTTTGTGAGTTCCCGGTTCGGGAGTTGAATCTGTTTCTGCCGCCGTGGGTGGATGCGCTGCCCTTTGAGCATCCCATTAAACAAGAATTATACGAAGCGATTCGGGCCGGGTCGGTTGGCTTGCATCGGATCCGTGATATTGGTCCATGCGTGGAAACCATGGGGAAATGCGATGTGATCAGTCGGGCGGGCGTGACCTCGATGGATCTGGGAACGGGGAGCGTTCGAGCTGAACTGGATCTGCCGCGTAATCTGTTTTATGATACGTTGTCAGAGCAGTCCGGGTTCCGGGTGCGTGACGACGGTGACCTGATGACCTTGCTGTCCGGTCTGGCAGAGATGAAGTGCAGCTACGATAAGGTGGCGGAAGCGCTGGTGCAAGTGCGTGAGTCGGGGTACGGAATTGTGATGCCGGATGTCGATGAACTGACCTTAGAGGAGCCTGAAATCGTGAAGCAGGGTGGGCACTATGGCGTGCGGCTCAAGGCCTCGGCACCGTCCATCCACATGATTCGTGCGGATATCCAGACCGAAGTTTCGCCCATCATGGGGACTGAAAAACAGTCGGAGGAAATGATTCACTATCTGCTGCAGGAGTTTGAAGGGGATACCTCGAAAATCTGGCAGTCCAACATTTTCGGTAAGTCATTCCATGATCTGGTGGGCGAAGATCTGAACACCAAGCTGAAGCGCATGCCCGAAGATGCGCGAGCCAAACTGCGCGAAACCCTTCAGCGCATTATCAACGAGGGTTCCGGCGGATTGATCTGCATTATACTTTGAGCCGGTGCTCCCGAAGCAAGTCTGCTTCGGGAGCAAAATTTTTCTCAGAAAGTTGTAAAAAAGTGTTGACAAAGAAAAAGATGTCTGCTAAAATAACATTCGTTCTGCACGAGACAGCAGAACCGAAAAGTAAATTTGGGGGTATAGCTCAGCTGGGAGAGCGCTTGAATGGCATTCAAGAGGTCAGCGGTTCGATCCCGCTTATCTCCACCAAAACGAAAAGACATCCGAAAGGATGTCTTTTTTGTTTTGGTTAAGGTTCTGCGGTCGAAGCGCCTCTGCCGCCTATGGCGGCAGAATGCGGGGGGAACATAAGCGGCGTAGCCGCATTGCACGCCCGCAGGGCGTATCCCGCTTATTTCCGCCAAAACAAACGGACAGTCGAAAGACGGTCTTTTTTCTTTGTATATGGTATTTTCGGTGTGATATCATCGTTGACTTAGTGCGCGGGGTGAGTTATATTATATAAAATCCCTGCGTGTGTGTGAAGTAAGTTTTGCGATGGATGAAGGGTGGAGACAGAGCATGCTGCCGTTGAGAGATATTACGATCGGTACCGCGCTGAAAGAAGCGGCTAAAAAATACCCTGATCGGCCTGCAATTGAATACAAGGGAACCGTGCTGACCTATCTGGATTTGGACAAGGAAACCGACCATCTTGCGACGGGATTTCTGACCATTGGCATCTCACGTGGAACTCATGTGGCACTTTGGTCGGAGCTGAATAAGGACCTGCTTGTTGCCTATTATGCACTGCAGAAAATTGGTGCCGTTACCGTCATGCTTTCCACAACGTTGAATCAGGATGCGGTACTTGATCAGCTGCGTCGCACCGATTGTGAGTGGCTGATTGTCGGTAACTTCTATTCTGTGGCAGGCGTTGACAATATTTGTGATGCCGTGCGCCAGAACAGCAGCGTTGAGATGATTTTTATGTCTTCGCGGCATTCTTACGGGGACTTTGATCTGCACACGGTTCAGCTTGCCGGCAGAGGAATGAGCCGGAATACCCTGCTTTCTGAGCTGGCTCAGGTTGTGCCGGAAGATCCCTCTATGATCATGCTGACCTCCGGCACGAATGGGCAGCCCAAGGCGGTTGTGTCGACCCATTATGCCCGTATGAACAACGCGATCCAGCAGGCGGATGACATGCATGCAACCAGTGAAGACCGGTTCTGCGTCATGCTTCCGATGTTCCATTGTTTCTGTATTTCCACCAACATTTTGGCGGCACTTGCCGTGGGTGGATGCGTTTACCTTGCGGAAGACCGTCACAGCGGTACGGTCCTGCACTTGCTGGAGAAGCATCGCTGTACGATTTTTAATGCAGTGCCTACTACATACCATGCCATGGTTGCACGGCCTGATTTTGATGGATATGATCTGAGCGCACTGCGCACGGGCATCATTGGTGGAGGAACCTATACTCCCGAGCAGTTTGTTGAATTCGAGCAGAAGTTTGGCATGACATTCCTGTCCAGTCTTGGGCAGACGGAATGCTCGGCCGGTCTGACGGTTGCAAATATGGATGATCCGTTGGATGTGCGCAGCACTACTGTAGGTCACTTCATGAATCATGTGGAACACAAAATTGCCCATCTGGAGACGGGTGCACCGCTGCCGGTTGGCGAGCGCGGTGAAATTTGCGTGCGCGGTTACCTTGTCATGAGCGGGTATTACGGCGACCCGGAGCAGACGGCTAAGACCATCGACCCGGAAGGTTGGTGCCACACCGGTGATATGGGATGGCTGGATGAGGATGGCAATGTTCATCTTTGCGGAAGAATCAAAGAACTGGTGATTCGAGGCGGAGAAAATATCAGCCCCAAGGAAGTGGCTGACGTTTTGCTGAAGGATCCCCGTATTGCCGATGTAAAGGTGATCGGTGTCAAGGACGAGCATTACGGCGAAGAACTGTGTGCATGCGTGGTCAAAGCGGATGACGCAGTTCTGGAAGAGGAACAGGTCAGACAAATCGCAAGGGAACAGCTGGAGGCATTTAAGGTGCCGGCTCATGTGCTGTTCTTTAACCAGCTTCCGTACAGCACAAACGGAAAAATCATTCTTGCACGTTTGCAGGAAATGGTGAGTAAGAGAGGGTTGACCCCGTAAAACGATACCGTGCCGATGCGGGGCAGCAGAAGAAAGACAGGCGAAGACGGTTATGACAGATCACAATCAAACGCTGGAGCAGGATACGCTGCTTGCTCCTGTGGAGACACAGCGCGCCTGCGAGATTATTTACGAGCAGATCAAGGAAAAGATTCTCAGCGGTGAACTCAAGCCGGGGGATAAACTGCCGTCTGAGCGCGCCATGATGGAGATGCTGCACCGCAGCCGCCCTTCCGTCCGTGAGGCGCTGCGTATGTTGGAACGTGGCGGTTTTGTCCGCATTGTTCCCGGAAGTCGAGGAGCGCTGATTCTTGAGCCCAATACCGACGAAATTGAGCAGTCTCTGAGTAATCTGATGCGCAGTAAAAAAATCACCACCAAGGAAATGGCAGATTACCGGCGCATCAACGATGTTGTGGTTTCTGAGTGGGCGGCCAAGCGCCGCACCGAAGAGGATGTTGCCGCCATCCAGACTGTTTTGGAAAAAGCAGAACAGGCGACCGACGATTACCGCCGGTTTGTTGAATTGGATCCGCAGTTTCATTATCTCATTGCAAAAGCCGCGAAAAATGAAGTGGCCTGCATTATGACTCAGGTACTCAGTGCCAGTATGAAGGAATCCTTGAATGTGCGTATGGAGCAGTTATCCAAGGGTGAGCGAAAAAAGCGGTGCGAAAAGATTCTGAGCATTCACAAAGCCATTGCTCAGGCAATTGCAGAAGGCAATCCCGCCAAGGCAAAGGAAATGACATCCAAGCATTTGGATGACATGCGTCAGGATTTTGAAGTTTCAGACTGAACAAATTACGAGGTGATCGGTAAAAATGCCGGTCACCTCGTTTTTTGATGCAGAACATAATAAAACGCGGCCGCCTTGGAAAGGCGGCCACGTTTAGATGTACGGTTAGATTGCAGGGAACTTGATGTCGCGATAGTACTTAGCTTTGTCCTGAATCTCGCCCTGGCGCTGGAAGAAATCGATACGGGTTTTGACGATTTCGTTCAGATGCTCGGCGCGAGCTTCGTTGACGTTACGGTCACGAATCAGGCCGTTCTCAGCCAGAACGAACTTCAGCTCGCCCTCTTCGTTGCGAACCAGATCGCCGCCGGCGCCGCAGACAGCGCACTCGAAGGGGTACTTGATGCCGTCCCAGTGCTCCTCGCCCTTGAAGACCAGGTGAGCATGGCAGTTGGGGCACAGACCCATGTCGGGATCGCCCAGCCAGGTGCGCTCCTCAACGGGAGTCTGGATGGCCTTGATGATGTTTTCGCCCATCTTGTGAGCGCGCTCCAACTGCTCGGGACGCAGCAGGACGTTGCCGGGACGGCCGTTACGGGTGGCCAGCATCTTATCGACCACATACATAGACTGGGTGAACATGGTGGCGGACATGGCGTCCAGAGTCAGGGTCTGCCAGTCCAGGCAAGAACCGCCGTTGGCAATCAGACCGGCCACGGTGTGAGGATCTTCCTTGACGTCGCCAATGGCCAGACGGAAAGCCAGCTCATAGGCCAGGAAACGCTGTGCAAACTTCAGGTACAGGGAGCTGGGAGTCAGGTCATAAGAGGGGACGGCGATAATAACGCCGTTGCAGGTCTGCATCTCGTTGACGATCTTGTCCATGTCGTCCTTGTTCTTCAGCACGCAGCCGTCATAGTGGTCGCGCTTGCCCATTTCCATTTCACCCATCTGCATGGTGCACATCTCGCAGCCGATGCAGTGCTCAATGTGATAATCAAACAGATTGATCATCTTGACTTCGGCACCGCCCTCCTGGCAGGCCAGCAGAGCTTCCTTCAGCAGAATTTCGCTGTTGCCGCCGTGACGGCCGGCGCAGATACCCAAAACCTTCATAATGTTACCTCCGATGAAATTTTTGTTGCAAACTGTGGAAATCATACCATTTCCGAAGAAATATTTCAATTTCTATAGGCAATCTTGCCATGCAATTATTGTTTTGTTCTATGCCTTTTTGTTATGGATAGATTGCAAAAACGGTATGGATGTGATAAGATGACGAAAAGAGGTGTTGCGTTATGACAATGAATCAACTGAAGTACTTCATGGCTGTGGCGCGCTGTCTCAGTTTTACCGAGGCGGCCAGAAGTTTGTTTATGACCCAACCTGCTTTGAGCCGTCAGATTCAGGCCATGGAGGCCGAATTGGGTACACAGCTGTTTATTCGCGACAAAAAGACACTGAAGCTGACCCCGGGCGGCAGCGCACTGTACAATGAACTTCCTGATTTTTTGCACCGATACGATGAAATGGCGGCCGAAGTGCGCCATGCAAATCGCGGCTTTGAGGGAGTGCTTCGCATTGGTATTCTGGATGTTTATGACGCATCGGAACTGTTTGTCCCGATCCTGACCCGCTTTCAGCAGGAACATGCCAGCATCCGTCTGACCATGGGACGCTATTCGCTGTCGGAATTGCCCGAGCGCCTTTATGACGACAAACTGGACCTGATCTGCACCTACGGATTTTCGTTGTTTGACAAGCCGGACCTGATGACGGTGAATGTGCAGAAATACGATTCCTGCGTCATGCTCAACCGGAACCATCCGCTGGCAGACAAATCTGATCTGACATTGGATGATCTGCGGCAGGAGCGGTTCGTTCAGCTGTGCAGTGAAGCCAATGAGGAAGGATATCAGTATATTACCAATTTGCTGAGCAAAGCGGGGATTTCACCCGGAGCCATTCAGGTGGAGAAAAATGAAGATGTGCTGCTCTGGGTGGAGATGGGACTGGGTGTGGCAGTGACCAGTAACCGCACCATTGAACGGCAGAATCCCCGGGTGGTGATTCGGGAATTGAATATGCCCGAAGTGAAGGGCCATGACATGACGCTGGCCTGGCGAAAAGGGAATTATAACCCTGCCATTGCGCTGTTTATGGAACTTGTCGAAAAAACGGAACACGACAGGCAGACAGATTAATATCATTTCGAGCACAAAAGCTCCCTGATTACAGGGAGCTTTTTACATATGCAAGGAATTACTCTTTGTGGAAATGACGAAATTTGCGTTTTGACCGTTTTTGTGCTGGGTTTTTATTGACAAACAATAGAAAATAGAATACCTTTAAATTTGGTAAACTGGTCAGACCAGTTGAGAGGAGCGACGTTATGTATCTCGGCATCGATATTGGTTCGACAACTTCAAAATGTGCCCTGATCAGCCAAGAGGGTGAACTGTTGGCCCTGTCCCTTGTCGTGGGCGGCATCGGAACCGGCGGACCGGAGGAAGCACTCGCTAAAGTGCTGGAAGAAGCAGGGGCAAGCCGGGAACAGATCATTGCCGTTGCGGCCACCGGTTACGGTCGTGCTTCGTGGACCGACTCTGATTATCAGGTCAGCGAATTGACCTGCCACGGAATTGGCGGTCGGTTTGTGTTTCCGGAATTGCGCACCTTGATTGATATTGGCGGTCAGGATGCCAAGGTGGTGGCCTTGAATGAAGACGGCACCATGGCGGAGTTCCTGATGAACGATAAATGTGCTGCAGGAACCGGCCGATTTCTGGATGTGATGGCCAACATTCTGCGGTTGGATATTGACAGCCTGGGTGAAGAGGCACTGAGTGCTCAGGAGCATGCCCGCATTTCCAGCACCTGTACGGTATTTGCTGAAAGCGAGGTCATCAGTCAGCTGGCCAAAGGTGTGGAGCGAAAAGCCATTGTGGCCGGAATCTGCGACTCGGTCGCAGCCCGCACGGCAACCCTTGCCAAGCGGATCGGGATCAAAGAGCCGGTCTGCATGAGTGGGGGAGTGGCCCGCAACAGCGGTGTTCGTGCCGCACTGGAAAAGGCACTTGGAGTATCCTTGCTGTACTCTCCCCGGTGTCAGCACTTTGGTGCAATCGGCGCAGCCATCTATGCAATGCGTAAAACAAAGAAAGCAACAAATTAACATAGCACGAAGGAGGAAACCAACGTGGCAGAAACCGTAAAGCCCGCCCGTCCGGCGCCCGACCCCAATTCGGCAAAGTACAAACTCAATCAGATTGCCGCCAAGGCCTACACCGATGTACAGGAAGCCAAGGAGCGCGGTGAAAAGATCGGCTGGATCGCCAGCAATTTCCCGGTAGAGATTCCCGAAACTCTGGGTATCCCTGTGTGTTACCCCGAAAATCAGGCTGCCGGTATTGCTGCCCGCGGCGGCGGTGTCCGTCTGTGCGAAGTGGCCGAAAGTGAAGGATATTCCAACGACATCTGCGCTTATGCCCGCATCAGCATGGCCTATGCCAAGGTCAAGGACGCGCCTGAGCAGAATATGCCTCAGCCCGACTTTGTGCTGTGCTGCAATAACATCTGCAACTGCATGATCAAGTGGTATGAAAATCTGGCCAAAGAGCTGGATATTCCCATGATTCTGATCGACATTCCGTTTAACCCCGACAATGAGGTTTCCGACGAACAGGTGGCCTACGTTAAGGGTCAGTTCCTGGACGCCATCAAGCAGCTGGAAGAGATCACCGGCAAGAAGTGGTCGGACGAGAAGTACAAGGAAGTTATGGAGTACTCCGGCCGTACCAGCCGCGCATGGCTGGCAGCCACCGCTTGCGCTCGCTATACTCCCAGCCCCTTCAACGGCTTTGATCTGCTCAACCACATGGCTGTTATGGTGACCGCCCGCGGCAAGCCCGAGGCAGCTGACGCCATGGAGACCCTGCTGAAGGAATACGAAGAAAACCACGTCAAGGGTACCAGCACCTTCCGTGTGGAGGAAAAGCACCGCATCATGTTCGAGGGCATTGCCTGCTGGCCCTGGCTGCGCGTGACTTCCAACGGTATGAAGGACCGCGGCATCAACATGGTCACCACCATCTATGCCGATGCATTTGGTTTCGTCTACAAGGACTTTGACGATATGTGCCGCGCCTACTGCAAGGTGCCCAACGCCATCAATCTGGAAGTGGCCCGTGACAAGCGTGTTAAGCTTTGTAAGGATAATCACGTGGAAGGTCTGTTGGTGCACGTCAACCGTTCCTGTAAACTGTGGAGTGGCTTTATGAGTGAAATGAGCCGCCAGATCGGCGCTGAGTGTGACATCCCTGTGGCCTCCTTTGACGGAGACCAGGCCGATGCCCGCAACTTCTCTGAGGCACAGTATGACACCCGTGTTCAGGCGTTGACCGAAATCATGGAAAGCCGAAAGGAGGCAAAGGCATGAATTATCAGGAATTGATGGCCCGCTTCCAGACGGT
>JAZOBA010000037.1:0-4658 GCA_045595705.1 Oscillospiraceae bacterium | reverse complement strand
AAGGTGGGAGTGGGCTCGGTGATGCCACGCTCGGTGCCAGCCAGCTTTGCAGTGAAGCCGGACAGGAAGTAATACTGAGCCTGCTCGGGAGTCAGAATGGACACGGGAGGCAGCACGCCGAAAGCATCGGCGGACAGGAAGATCACGTTCTTGGCAGCGGGAGCTGCAGAAACGGGCTTAACGATATTGGTGATGTGGCTGATGGGGTAGGACACACGGGTGTTCTCGGTGACGGACTTGTCAGCGAAATCGCACTTGCCATTTTCATCAACGGTGACATTCTCCAGCAGAGCATTGCGCTTGATGGCGTTGAAGATGTCGGGCTCGGACTCGGGATCCAGGTTGATGACCTTGGCGTAGCAGCCGCCCTCGAAGTTGAAGACGCCGTTATCGTCCCAGCCGTGCTCGTCGTCGCCGATCAGCAGACGCTTGGGGTCGGTGGACAAAGTGGTCTTGCCGGTGCCGGAGAGGCCGAAGAACAGGGCGGTGTTCTCGCCGTTCATATCGGTGTTGGCGGAGCAGTGCATGGAAGCGATGCCCTTCAGAGGCAGGTAGTAGTTCATCATGGAGAACATACCCTTCTTCATCTCGCCGCCGTACCAGGTGTTCAGAATAACCTGCTCACGGGAGGTCAGATTGAAGATAGCAGCAGTCTCAGAGTTCAGGCCAAGCTCCTTGTAGTTCTCGACCTTAGCCTTAGCAGCATTGTAGCAAACAAAATCAGGCTCAAAGTTCTCCAGCTCTTCAGCAGAGGGGGCAATGAACATGTTCTTGACAAAGTGAGCCTGCCATGCCACTTCCATAATGAAACGGACGGCCATGCGGGAATCCTTGTTGGCGCCGCAGAAAACGTCCATGACGTACAGCTTTTTGTTGGAAAGCTGCTTCACAGCCTGAGCCTTGCAGCTGTCCCAAGCTTCCTGAGAAGCGGGCTTATTGTCGTTGGCAAACTCGGGAGAGGTCCACCAAACAGTGTCCTTGGAGACGTCATCCATAACGATGAACTTGTCCTTGGGAGAACGGCCGGTGTAAACGCCGGTCATAACGTTGACAGCATCCAGCTCGGTCAGCTGACCTTTGTCATAGCCTTCCAGCTCGGGCTTCATCTCGTCCTCAAACAGAACCTCATAAGATGGGTTATGCAGGATTTCGGTGGTGCCAACGATGCCATACTTACTCAAATCAACCTGGGCCATGATTCCATTACCTCTTTTCACATATTTTAAAATCAAATTAACTATATACGCGATCAGTCTTCGTTATCCCAGTTGTGATAAACGTGCTGGACGTCGTCGTTCTCTTCCAGCAGATCGATCAGCTTTTCCATGTTCTTGATGTCGTCGGGATTGTCCAGTTTAACATAAGTCTGGGGAACCATCTCAACAGCAGCAGACAGGAAGGTATAACCCTTATTCTGCAGGGTCTCCAGCACGGAACCGAAGTCCTCGGGAGCAGTGGTAATCTCAAAGACCTCCTCATCGGGCTCAAAGTCGGCAGCGCCGGCTTCCAGAGCATCCATCATGACGGTATCTTCGTCCAGGTCCTCACTCTCCATAACCAGAACACCCTTCTGGTCGAAAGACCAGGACACGCAGCCGGTAGCACCCAAGCCCTTGCCGTACTTATCCAGCAAGTGGCGCACTTCGGGCGCGGTGCGGTTGCGGTTGTCGGTCAGGGCCTCAATAATGACGGCAACGCCGGAGGGGCCATAACCTTCGTAAGTAACGTTTTCGTAGTTGTCGGTGCTGCCTGCACCCAGAGCTTTTTCGATTGTGCGCTTGATGTTGTCGTTAGGCATATTGACTGCCTTGGCTTTGGCAATCACGGTAGCCAGACGGGAGTTGTTGGCGGGATCACCGCTTCCACCCTGCTTGACGGCCACAATGATCTCGCGAGCCACCTTTGTGAAAGCCTGAGAACGCTTTGCGTCCATTGCGCCTTTCGTTTTCTGAATATTATGCCATTTGGAATGACCGGACATGATATCCTTCCCTTCTCTTGTTATGAAAATCAATTTACTTTATCACAATTTATGAAAAAATACAAGGGTTAGAGGTAATTAAAAACCTCTTTGTGCTTTGAGAGCAAAACTTCCGCCTGTGGGAAGCCGGTTTTCAGCCATTCTACCAAAACAGGGCACACAAGATTCTCGGTCGGATAGTGTCCTGCATCGATCAAATTTACTCCCAGTGCCTTGGCATCCAGGAAACTGTCATACTTTACGTCAGCCGTCACAAACGTATCACATCCGGCAGCGTACACATCTTTGAGTGAACCGGAACAGCTCCCTCCACCCACGGCGACCCTGTGCACCGGGCGACCGGCATCCACATAACGAACGCCATTGGAATGCAGAATTTCCTTTACCTCTGCTGCAAATTCCACCAAAGAACGAGGCTCATCAGACAGGATGCCGACCTGTTCAATGCCATAAGGTGTTCCATCGGTATAAGTACCGTAAACTTTCAGCAGCTGCGTCTCCTGAAGGCCCAATGCACCGGCAAGACAGTCATTGACTCCGCCTTTCGCCGCGTCCAGATTGGTATGGGCGCAGATGGCAGCAATATCACGGGTGATCAAAGCCATCAACTTACGTCCCAGAACGGTCTCATCGGTGATGGACTTCGGGGCATCCCAGATCACCGGGTGATGGGACACGATCAGGTCCGCCTGAAGCTCGGCCGCCTCATTGGCAACTGCCTCGGTGATATCCAGCGCAACCAGAATACGTCGAACCTGCTTATCAGCGCGTCCAACCAAAAATCCCGCGTTGTCAAAACCAAACTGAGAATTGAAAGGGGCCCTTTCGTCCAGATAACGGTATATATCTTTTACAGTTGCCATGTGTTCCACTCCTCTTTCATTGCAAGCACGCCGGACAGAACGCTTTCGAGTTGACCGATCATTTCCTCATCCGGATGGGTTGCCGAACGATGACCGTCCAATACCTTTCGAAGCTTTTGTGCCATGTGGTCCAAAAAAACTCCACGCAGCGGATCGTTACTCTGTCTGCCAACCCAAAGTTCGGCCGGAGACAGTTCTCCCATCTCGCCAGCCTTGACCGACATGACAGTATAAAGCTTTTCTCCTTCACGGGCGATACATTCTCTCTCTATGAGGTAACCATTAAGAAGTAACCATTGGCGAAGATCAGGCTGAGAAGTCATCGGCTGCAGAAGCAGTGTAACATCCGAATTTCCAGTCCACGGTGCCTGCCCTAAAATATGCGCGATGGTATCACCGCCCATACCCGCAATGGCAATCACGTTTGCCTCCCCTTCCCGAATACCGGTTAGACCGTCACACAAACGAAAATCCATCTGTGTTTCCACCAAATATTTTGCAGCAGTATCGTGGGCACGGTCCAGCGGCCCCTGATTGATATCAGCCGCAATCGCGTGTTGAATCACACCGTTCAGCAAAAGCCAGGTTGGCAGATAGGCATGATCGGTCCCGATATCCGCGAAGAAAGCACCCTGCGGCACAAGCTCCGCAATCGTGCGCAAACGAGGGGTCAGTTCCATGAATCCATCCTCCGATTTTCTTAAAAAAGGAGCGGCAAAGCCGCTCCTTTTTCAAATTCTGCAATTACTCGCCGGCGATGCTGTTCAGCTTCTCCAGCAGATCATTCACATCCACACCGTGGACCATGCAGGCTTCCTCAACGGTCTCACCGCGGGCAGAGGGGCAGCCCAGGCAGTGCATACCGATTGCCAGGAAGTAAGGCGCAGTCTCGGGAGCGATGTCCAGAATATCACCGATGATGGTGTCTTTGGTAATCTTAGCCATGGTTCAGAAACCTCCAAATATCGATATATTCGTATTATAACCGAATATGACCGGGAAATCAAGCCTTGCCGTCGCAGCCCAGAACATGGATCAGCTTATGCTTGACCATCTCCTTGATGGCGGCGCGGGCGGGCTTCAGATACTCACGGGGGTCAAACTTCGAGGGGTTCTCAGCAAAGAACTGACGAACCGTACCGGTCATAGCCAGACGCAGGTCAGAGTCAATGTTGATCTTACAGACCGACAAAGAAGCAGCCTTGCGCAGCTGTTCCTCGGGCACACCAACAGCGTTGGGCATATTGCCGCCGTTTTCATTGATCATCTTGACGAAGTTCTGGGGAACGGAAGAAGAACCGTGCAGAACAATGGGGAAATTGGGCAGGCGCTTGGAGACTTCCTCCAGAATATCAAAGCGCAGCGGAGGAGGAACCAGAATGCCGTGCTCATTGATCGTGCACTGCTCGGGAGTGAACTTATAAGCACCGTGGCTGGTGCCGATAGCGATGGCCAGAGAGTCACAGCCGGTGCGGGCAACAAACTCTTCCACCTCCTCAGGACGGGTGTAGGAAGAATCCTCGGCAGAAACGACAACCTCATCCTCCACGCCGGCCAGAGAGCCCAGCTCGGCCTCGACGACAACGCCGTGATCGTGAGCATACTCAACGACCTTGCGGGTGATCTCGATGTTCTCCTCAAAGGGCTTGCTGCTGGCATCGATCATGACCGAGGTAAAGCCACCGTCAATGCAGCTCTTGCAGGTCTCAAAGCTGTCGCCATGGTCCAGGTGGAGCACGATGGGCAGGCCGGTCTCGATCACGGCAGCCTCAACCAGCTTAATCAGATAAGTGTGGTTGGCATAAGCGCGGGCA
>JAZOBA010000036.1:0-9349 GCA_045595705.1 Oscillospiraceae bacterium | reverse complement strand
GCCACGGCGCGAGCAAATTCGGCCGGCGTTGGATTGGACGGCTCTGTCCGATTTGGTTTTCTGCGTGCTTCCATCTGTAACTCAGTCATTCAATTCATGAAGAATTTCAGCGATTCCTACCCCAGCATTCTTTTGACACCGGAAATGCACAATAATTTTTCACCGGATGCTGATGTGCGAGATGTACATTATCTATTTCTTCCGAGCACTGCTAATGTACCGCCCCATTTCCAACTGATCAAATCCTTCCGAGAACGCAGTTCAGTAATCTTACCCAAATCCCGACAGGTGCGTTCCGGAGGATCCATCTCTTTGGTTGAATTAGAAAATGAGACCGTATTTCTTCCCGGTCCCTTTATGGGCGGATCGTATTCCAGAATCCGACAAATCATTGAGCGTGCTACCAACGGACGATCCCGAATTGTTCAGGTCCGGAACCCGGAAACAGCCATGATGAACGTTGAACTGGACCGTGGCGTCGCCCTTCTCCCCTTTCACCGTGTCGAGGAAATTGCCTACAAATTCAACGTCCTTACTGTTGCCGATGCCGAATGCTATTTTGAACTGCTGCTGTATCAAAATGAGGCCGCAGCCAATGACCCCGCCGCCCTTTTGTTTGGAAAAGAATTCTGCGAACAAGTTCAACTTTGACTGCAAAAAGACGAAGGACTATGTCCTTCGTCTTTTTAAGGTTATCATTTATTCAAGTTTTGCTCTGCCTGCCACTACATCACGAAAATAGGAAATAAACGCTTTCCCCGGTGTAGAAATGGCCTCGTGCCGCCAAACCAAATTGACCCAAATTCGCTCCTTCGGGTCCAAAGGAACCAAAGCGACACCGGGCAGAATATTCGCGCGCGCAACCTTTTCCTGAGTAAGCGCAACACCAAATCCCTGCTCTACTAATTCGATAATGCCAACGCCAGAAATATCAACCGATGCCTGGTTCGGAACATACCCGGCTTGGCTAAACGCCCTCTGCATCAACCGAAAACTCAATGTATGATTTGGTTGAAGCAAAAACTCTTCTCTTCTTAATTGCGACAAACGAACACTCTCCGCACTCGCAAGAGGATGGCTTTGCGGTAACACAGCCACCAGTCGATCCATCGAAACCGTCATGCGGGAAAACCCGTCATCAAAAGTCGGTCCCTCTTCCTGTACAAAAACAAAATCATACTCGCCTTCCTGAAGCATTTGCAGGAGACGATCCTGCTCTTCGCTTTGGAGGGAAACAGCCGTTTCACGGTTATTGCGCAAAAAAGAAACAATTTGGCCCATGATACCGTGGCTCGCAATTCCAAAAAAGGCTCCGATGCGAACCCCGTTTCCTTCTGCCCGTTTTGCTTCGGCCAACTTTTTTATATATTCATCTTCTGTTTGAACGAGCTTTTGTGCATAGGTCTGCAGCAGCTTTCCGTGTCGGGTCATAGCTACACTGCGCGAATTACGCCGAAACAGTTCAACTCCCAATTGGTTCTCAAGTGCAGTAATATGCCGTGAAAGAGCTGAGGAAGATATAAACAATGCATCTGCTGTCGCAGAATAGCTTCTTTTTTCTGCAAGAACGAGAAATTCCCGAAGAATATCAATTTCCATGAAGAGTTCTCCTTCAGTTCAACCCAATATAGTATTACTCCCCAAGGGCTTCCTTTAAATCTTCATACACGTCATGCGTAAACCGTTCACGGGCCTGGTTGAATACAAGAGTATTCCCCTCACCGTATCGAATCACAATGTACGGCGCATTATCAGAATAAATATGAAGAACATATTCCCCATATTCCTGATTTTTATATCTGCCAGAACAGGTGTTCTTTGTTTCTTCTCCTTCAATCAAAACACCTTTTTCCAATTTATCGGCCAACCAAAAATCTTCTACATCATTCAACTCAACAAAAATAGCGTCACCGTATGTGCCAACGACGCCCAGTAAAGTATCGTTCACCTGCGCCGAGACTGAGCCGTAGTTTCCTTTCAGCGTAAACAGTGTACCAAAAAAGAAAATAATAATCACAAAGATCGTTGTAATCAAGCGGCTTCGCTTGACCTGAGCCATCTGAGTGTTTTCAACATATCGGTTCATTGCAGAAAAGTCCTCTCTTCCGTTCACTATCGGATTCTGAAATCTAAAACATTTACTATGTATTATTTTATCATAGCCCATTATTACCAGCAAGAAAGCTATGATGCATTTTCCTGTACACCAATTCTTTCGTCTGGACAATTTTGGTAGATTATGTTACTTTTTCGGTAAATTCAATATAAAGGAGTGCTGACAATGGACAGCAATACACTGCATTCCAAAAAACTTGCTGAAGACACATGGGTAATTTACATCGGCAACACCACCGCCTACCTGATCGCAGGCGACAGCGAGGGAATGATGATCGACTCCGGCGATACTCCATGTGCTCTTCGTGAATATTGCGAATCTCTTTGCGGCAAACCCGTTCGATCTGTCGCCAATACACACGGACACTTTGACCACACCGGCGGAAACGGCTACTTTGAAATTGCCTATATGGGCAGGCTCGCATCCGAAATCGCACGAATCCCCAACGGGAACCAGGATGTCTCGCTCTTCCCGGTGGATGATTACGAAATTGTCATTGTTGATGACGGTTTTAAAATCGATCTGGGCAACCGCGAAATTGAAACCTTTATTTTAGACGGACACTCTCCGGACAGCACCGCCTATCTAGACAAAAAAATGCGTCTTTTGTTTGTTGGCGACAACATCGGGAAAGCTCCTCTGAAATACAAATGCGTGGATCCCCAGCCCAGCATGCTTCGATATGCGATCAATGTTTCCAAGCTGATGACCCGTCGCGAAGAATACGACTGGGTCCTGCGAGGACACGAAGATTTTATGCATAGCGCCGATATTGTCAACCACACCTTAGTGTGTGCTCTGCGTGCCGTCGAATTAGACTGTGATGTCGAACCACCCAGACCCAGGCGTCCCGGCGGCGGACCGTCGCACGGTTCGCGCAACCCGGAGAATAACGGTTACGTGGAATACAAGGGTACACATATTTCGTTTGATAAGCGCTATGTAAAAGACCTCACCCATTACAATGTTGTAAAAGGAACTTAATTAATATAAATCACTCTTTTAAAACTGCGAGGGGAATAAGACAAAGCCCCTCGCAGTTTAATTAATCGGTATTTTATTTAGCAGCGGCCTTCCGCCATCTGTACCTTGCCTAACAGGGCTGCACCGATAATTCCGGCATCATTGCCCAGCTGACATTTTACAAGCAGCGTCTGTGGTGTATCTTTCTTACCGGAATTGTATCTCTCTGCGGCAACAAGCTCGCGAAGTGGGTCCAAAAACAAATCATCCGCTTCATTGCTGACTCCACCGCCCAAGCAAAGAATTTCCGGTTGGAAGATATTCACCAGATTGGTCAAGCCGGTCGCCAAATACTTCAGATATGTATCAACCACCCGTTTCCCGGCCTCATCGCCGCTGCGCGCGGCTTGAAACGCCGTACGTCCACCAACCTTATCTACCGACCCTTCACACATCTCCCACATCAAGGAATGAGGAGAATGCAGCATTTCCTCTCTTGTCAGACGCTTAAGCGCAGTAGCTGAAGAATATTGTTCCCAGCAACCACGGCGCCCACAGTTGCACGGCTCACCATCGGTAACAATGACCACGTGGCCGCCTTCCATGCCATTTCCGTTAAATCCGAGAAAACTCTGTCCTTCTACAACGGCGCCGATACCGACACCGGTACCTAAGGTCACCACAACGGCAGAATGTTTCCCTCGTGCAGCACCGGCATAGAATTCACCCAACGAGGCGCAGTTTGCGTCGTTACCCACGAAAACCGGAACATCCCACGTCTTATGAAACCAATCACGAATCGGTGTGTTGCAAAACGGAGCATTCGGTGTATACAGAACAATGCCGCGCTTGCGGTCAACAGAACCCGGCATGCCAAGTCCGACATATTCGATTTCCTCTCGAGGCACTCCTGCATTGTCAGCCGCTTCCTTCGCAAGCTCAACAAGTATATCGCACAGCTTTTCGGCTGTGTCAGAGGGTGCCGTTTTCCGTTTTGCCCGAGCGACAATCTGGTTATCGTGATTCACTACGGCGGCAACTAAATTCGTTCCGCCTACATCGATGCCGATATACATCCAATGCCCCCTTTACTGCTGCTCAGACATAGCCTGATCAAAGTGCCGATTGATCTGCTCAGTAAATTCAAGAGCCGCGTTATATCCCATCTTCTTATTACGATTGTTCATAGCCGCAACTTCAAGGATCACAGCAAGATTTCGGCCGGGTTTAACAGGAATCGTCAAAGTCGGAACTTTCACGTCAAAGATTGCCGTGAACTGCTCCTCCACTCCCAGGCGATCGTAAATTGCGTCATCTCTCCACGGCTCAAGATTAACAATCAGATCGATATCAGAATCCTTTTTGATGGAGCTCATTCCAAAAAGGCGGTGCACATCAACCACACCAATGCCGCGAAGCTCCATGTAGTGGCGAATCAGTTCCGGCGCCGAACCGCGCAGTTTGTGGCGGGTAATACGGCGAATTTCTACAGCGTCATCCGCAATCAGACGATGGCCGCGCTTGACCAATTCAATGGCAGTCTCACTTTTACCGACACCGGATTCACCCAGAAGAAGCAATCCTTCACCGTATACTTCAACCAAAACACCGTGCCGGGTAATGCGTGGGCATAATTCGTCACGCAAAAAGGCAATGATTGCAGACATAATGTTGGTGGTGCTTTCCTGCGTGCCCAGGATGACTTTATCATATTTTTTCGCCATTTCAATGCATTCCGGAAACGGCTCCAATCCGTGGGCAACTACCAATGCAGGAATTTCGTGTGAAAACAAACGCTCAAAACTTGTCTCTCGAAATTCAGGGGTCAAATTATTCAAATAGGTAGTTTCAACCATTCCCAAAAGCTGAATACGTTGGGGTACGAAATAATCAAAAAATCCGGCAAGCTGGAGTCCGGGACGGTTTACATCCTCGGTGCTGATCTGAATAGACTGGTACCCTTCGGGTGCATACAGCACGGTAAGGTTCAATTCCTGAATGACTCTTCCGAGGGAAACAGAGTAGCGACTTTCCATGGGGTATCCCCCTTCTCTTTATTGTTGATAATTCAGTATAAACGCATTTCTATCTTTTGACAATATGGTGAAAAAAATAAAAAATAATTGTTGACATTTGGCTTTCGGTTTTGTATAATAACATTCGTCGTCTGGAACGGATGACCAACAGGGGAGCATAGCTCAGCTGGGGGAGCGCATGCCTTACAAGCATGATGTCACAGGTTCGAGCCCTGTTGTTCCCACCAATTTGGCGCGGTAGTTCAGTCGGTTAGAATGTCGGCCTGTCACGCCGGAGGTCGAGGGTTCAAGTCCCTTCCGCGTCGCCATTTTTGCCTCTGTAGCTCAGTTGGTAGAGCAGCGGACTGAAAATCCGCGTGTCGCTGGTTCGATTCCGGCCGGAGGCACCACTTCCCTGCGAAAGAAATTTCGCAGGGAGCCCATGCGGGTGTAGCTCATCTGGTAGAGCGCCACCTTGCCAAGGTGGAGGTAGCGAGTTCGAGCCTCGTCACCCGCTCCAAAGAAATGCGATTGACATCCGTCTTTCGCATTTCTTTTCTCAAAAATTTTATATGGCGCCATAGCCAAGTGGTAAGGCAGAGCTCTGCAAAAGCTCCACCCCCAGTTCAAGTCTGGGTGGCGCCTCCAAAAAACACCGTTTCATTCGAAACGGTGTTTTTCTTTTTATGATTCAGAAACAGACTTCACGTAATTCCAGAATCGCTCACAAGCTTCCGAATGTGTGTTCTTCCTTTCCCGTACCAAGCCAATCGTACTGATAATACGCTCTTTCAATGAAATACAGCGTACTCCTTCGGGCTTCAAATGCCGATAAAATCGTTCCATTACAAGCGAAACGCCCATTCCCATGGCTACAAGTTCAGCAATATTTTCATTTCTTGTGCCGGAATATGCAACCGTTGGAATAAACCCACTGCGTCGACAGGCATCAATACACAATCCACGCAGCAATGTTCCTTCATTCAAAAGCAAAAACGGTTCGTTTTTTAATTGTGCAAGCGACAATACGCTCTCTTCTGCCAACCTATGATTCTCCGGAAGCAGAACAGTCAACTCATCTTCTGCCAGAGGAATTGATTCATAGGACGGATCCGTCATCTGCTCAAGGCGAAGAAATGCCATGTCATATTCACCGTTCTCCATGGCCGGCAAAACCTCATTGCCTTCCATTTCACCCAAAGACATTGCGATATCCGTGTTTTCGCGGCGGAAGCGCCCCACAAGCTCAGTAATACCGTATTGCCGCATGACAGGAATGGAGGCGATCGAAAGCTTGCCACCCTCTTGCTCCTGCATCTCATGCAATTCGGTCAGCATTCCCCTGTAATCAGTCAGGATTTGCTTCGCATGGCGTAAAACAATCTCTCCTTGTTTGGTAAGAGTAACACGCCGATGAGAACGATCAAACAGGGGTACATCCAACTCCCGTTCCAACGCCATGATTTGTTTGGAAACCGCAGACTGTGTTGTATACAGTGCCTCTGCCGCAGCGGAAAAATTCCCTTGTTCAGCAACAGTAATTAAATATTTCAATCGATTCACATGCACAAAAATCACCCCATGTATTCCACTTTGGAATATATTATACAAAAATGAGAATTGCTTGTAAAGCAGAATACAAATAAAATTAATTCATCAATAACTGCGCAAAGTTGAATGGAGGTTATTACATGGCAAACCAAGTTCATGATTTGAGAAGTGCATTGGACCTTCTACGGTCTATTCCCGGCCAACTGGCCGAAACCGAGGTTCCTGTCGACCCCAGCGCTGAATTGTCCGGTGTGTACCGTTATGTCGGTGCAGGCGGAACAGTTGCCCGCCCTACGCAGGAAGGCCCTGCAGTGTTGTTTAACTCGATTAAAGGCCATCCCGGTGCAAAAGTTGCGATTGGTGTCCTCGCCAGCCGCAAGCGCGTTGCCGCATTGTTGGACTGCCCTGCCGATCAGCTCGGCTGGAAACTTCGCGACTGCGTCAGTTCCCCCATTCCTCCCATCGTAACCAAAGAGCCTCTCCCCCCCTGCCAGGAGATTGTCCACCGGGCCGAAGAAGACGATTTCGATCTGTACAAATTGGTCCCTGCCCCTACCAATACACCGGATGATGCCGGTCCCTACATCACGCTTGGCATGTGCTATGCCACTCACCCCGACACCGGCGAAAACGATATTACAATTCATCGCATGTGCATCCAAGGAAAAGACGAATTGTCGATCTATTTCACTCCCGGTGCGCGCCACATCGGTGCCATGGCAGAACGTGCAGAACAACTCGGACAGCCTCTGCCAATTTCAATCAGCATTGGTGTTGACCCTGCTATTGAAATTGCGGCCTGCTTTGAGCCCCCCACGACCCCCATGGGCTATGATGAACTTTCCATCGCCGGCGCACTGCGTGGAAAAGCAGTTGAACTGTGTAACTGTCTGACTATCCCTCAAAAAGCCATTGCACACGCAGAATACGTCATTGAGGGCGAAGTGATCCCCGGTGCCCGTGTTGTGGAAGATCAGAACAGCAACACCGGCTTCGCCATGCCCGAATTCCCCGGTTACACAGGCCCTGCCTGCCCCGACTGCTGCTTGATCAAGGTCAAAGCGGTGACTCATCGCAAGGATCCCATCATGCAAACCTGTATCGGTCCCAGCGAAGAACACGTCTCTATGGCCGGTATTCCCACCGAAGCCAGTATTCTTGATATGGTGGAGCGTGCCATGCCCGGACGTCTTCTTAATGTAAACTGCGCCGCTCCCGGCGGCGGTAAGCTGATGGCTGTACTGCAGTTCAAAAAATCGGTGCCCTCGGATGAAGGCCGTCAACGTCAGGCAGCCTTGCTTGCATTTGCCGCATTCAGCGAGTTGAAGCATGTTTTCCTTGTGGATGAGGATGTAGACCTGTTTGATATGAACGACGTTCTGTGGGCCATGAACACACGTTTTCAAGGCAATGAAGACGTTGTTGCAATCCCCGGCGTGCGTTGCCATCAGTTGGATCCCTCCAACGATCCCACCATGTCCCCGTCCATTCGCTCTCGTGGTATCGCTTGCAAGACCATTTTCGACTGCACTGTTCCCTTCGCCGAGAAGGAGCGCTTCCAGCGCAGCCGGTTTATGGACGTAGATCCCTCCCGGTGGTTCCCCGAACTATTCTAAACAAATGAGGTGTCGCTATGGCAGCCGATCGCATCATCGTCGGAATCAGCGGTGCATCCGGCGCTCCTTTGGCCGTTGAACTTCTGAAAGCTCTGAAACAGGCCGGGAGCGAAACACATCTGATCGTCACTCCGGGCGGTTGGAGAACCATTGCAGAAGAAACTTCGCTCAGTGCAGAACAAATCTGCGCACTTGCCGATGTTGTTCATGACGTTAATGACGTTGGGGCCCCTCCCGCAAGCGGCAGCTGGCGCAATTCAGGCATGATCATCATTCCCTGCAGCATGAAGACCTTGGCCGGAATTCACAGCGGTTACAGTGACAACCTTCTGCTTCGTGCTGCAGATGTCACACTAAAAGAACATCGCAAACTGGTGATCGTTCCCCGTGAATGCCCCATGAGCCCCATCCATCTGCGCAACCAGTATGAATTGTCTATGATGGGCGCCGTCATTCTCCCCCCTGTTCTCAGTTACTACAGTCATCCAAATACTATCCAGGATATGGAGCGGCATCTGATCGGAAAGATTCTCGACCAGCTCCAAATTGAATACCCCGAATTTCACAGGTGGGGTGAAATCCATGATTGAAATTTCCAGAGAAATATTCGGTTATCCCATCCGAGTTTGCGCCAGCCCGGCCGGAGATGATTGGAACATAATCATCACAGGCGGCTGTACCCCCCATGTTGGCAGCGTCTCTTTAGCCGAATATCAAGACGGAAAGGTTAACTTGCATAATCTCCTGAGAGAAGAACACAAGGATCAGATTGTAGGCGATCGATTCGCTTGCGAGCTCGCGCTGCTTCACCGCTGCACGGTATGTGTCTCCTGCGGAATCCACTTCGACAGACCAAGCGGTGACGATTTAAAGCAAATCGTTTCCATTGCGGATGAACTTCTGAATGAACTATGTTCGATAATTGGATGAAAAAAGGAAGCTGCAAATTGCAGCTTCCTTTTTTATTTCCTAATAAACATTGGCATCGGAGGTTTCTTTTTAAGCACATAAATACCAAAGGCCCATGTTCCGAAGTAAAGTACAAGCCATAGAAACAGGAATCCAAGAGAAAGACGGTAAAGTGAGAA
>JAZOBA010000035.1:0-33497 GCA_045595705.1 Oscillospiraceae bacterium | reverse complement strand
CGGAAAAGAGACCCCTACAAACACCGTGCGCCCCGGCTTTTACCCCGGAGCGCACGTGTTTTACCCTTTTTTCAAAAATAGTAATTCCAAAAATCGCGTGAAAATTCCGCCGACCGTCAGCCGTTCCACCGAACTGCCGGCCACAATGGGGATCTCTTCCCGCTCCACACCGTCCACCCGGACCAACATGCAGCCCAGTTTCTGCCCCGCCTCCACGGGAGCCTCCACATCTGCAGCCAGTTTCAGTTCGGTAGTCACCTTGTCCAGAGCAGATTTTTCCACCAGAATACGGGAGGACCGCTCCGGCACCGGCTGCACCGTCTGTTCCACCCCCATGAGCACATCCACCGGCGGCAGGGCCTGCCCGGGTCGGACGTCCATCAGGGTGTAGTTGGCAAAGCCGAAATTGAGCATACTTTTTGCGCTTTCAAAGCGTTTTTCCGAGGTTTCTGCCCCCAGAACAACGGCAATCAGTTCCATGCCCCCTCGCTCCGCAGTGGCCGAAAGGCAGAACCGGGCGGCGTCGGTGGAGCCGGTTTTCAACCCGGTTGCACCCTCGTAAAAGCGCACCAACTTGTTGGTGTTGGAAAGTTGGAACTGCCCATCCCGAATGGTATCCATCCAGATGGTGGTGAACTGCCGCAGGTCAGGATGGTGCAGAACCAGTTCCCGGCTCATAAGTGCAATATCGTGAGCACTGGTCAGGTGCCCGGCTGCCGGCAGACCGGTGCAGTTGACAAAGCAAGTATCTGCCATGCCCAGCTGGGCGGCGCGGGCGTTCATTTGCGCCACAAAGGCTTCCTCACTGCCGGCCAGATGCTCGGCCAGTGCCACCGAACCGTCATTGGCCGACACCACCGCCACCGCCTTGAGCATATCCCGGACGGTCATCTGCTCGTATTCCTTCATATACACCTGCGAGCCCCCCATGGAAGCCGCATGGGCTGACACAGTCACCATGTCCTCATAGTTCAGCTTACCGCTGTCAATGGCCTCCATAACCAACAGCAGTGTCATAACCTTGGTCACGCTGGCCGGCTCCCGCTTTTCGTGGGAATTTTTCTCGTAAAGGACGGACCCCGTCTCCTTCTCCATCAGAAGCACCGCCGGGGCATCTACTGTTGGAGTACCTGCCACAGTCTTTGCGGCATTGGCCGCCTGTGCCGGAACAATACACAACCCAGCAAGCATTGCCAGCACGGCAACAACCGCACAAGATCTTTTCATTGCCACTCCTCCCGGAAATCAATCTGGTTCAAGGATATGGAAAAGACCCTGTTTTATACATTTGCATCCCCTCGGTTTTTTTGGTAAAATAAATTTAATCACAATACGCAAGGAGGCGTCAGGGTTGAAAACTGCCGCTGTCATTCTGGCGGGGGGCATGTCCCGCCGCATGGGTCGCGACAAAGCCGCGCTGCCCTTTGGAGAGGAAACCATGCTCTCCCATCTGGTGCATACCTATCAACCCCATTTTGACCTGACCGCCGTGTCGCTGAACGAGGCCGGGCGCTTTGATACCGCTGGCGCCATGGAAGTAGTGGACCGCCGTCCCGGCGAGGGCCCCATGGCCGGACTGGAAGCCGCTTTTCTGGACACCGGCGCCGATGTGATTTTCCTAACCGGCACCGACCTGCCCTTCGGCAACCCTGCACTGGCCTGCCACCTGGTGGAGCAACTCGGCAGCCATGACATCTGCCTGATTCGCAGCGACAAGGGTCCCGAACCTCTGTTTGCCGTCTATTCTTCCCGCTGTCTTCCCGCCATCCAAACGGCGCTGGAAGAGGGCCGCCGCTCCATGTACAGCGTCATTGGGCAGTTGGACACACTGGAACTGCACGCCGAGCAACTGTCCCAATTCGACCTCGCACGCATCCTGTCCAACGTCAATGACCCGGAGGAGTACACAAAGGCGCTGCAGCGCCTGTAAATTCTTCCTGCCGCGGCATTTCGATGCATTTTTTCCGCACACGGACATATACTGGCCTATACGTGATTTTTTGTGTGGAAAGGAACCGGTTATGGATGAATGCGTAAACTCTGCCCTTGCGGCGACTGCCCCTCCTTTGGAATCGGCCGGCGATGTGGACGATCTGATTTTCCTCCACTGTCCCGAATGGAACGCCAGCGAACGATAAATCTACTCCGAAACGACCGTCCGCCTTCTGTGGCATGCGACGGTCGTTTTCCTTTGGGCGCAGGTATTATTTTTTCTTTACATTTCCAGGGTGTTCTTATATAATGATATGGTTAAAATTATGCTCAAAAATATACCCCAAAGAAACGAGTGTGTGAATCATGCTTCAATTTGATGAATACAAAGTAAAACTGAACAACATCCGCCCCGCTCTGGACGATCTGGATCAGGCTCTCAACCTGAATGCCGCCGAGCGTGAGATCGATATGCTGCAGGCCCAAAGCGCCGCCGACGGCTTTTGGGACAATCTGGAGAAAGCCCAGAAGGTACAGCAGCGTCTCAAGCGTCTGCAGGACAAGGTGGACGCCCAGAACAAACGCAAGAGCCATTGGGACGATTTGATGGCCCTGTGTGAGATGGGCAACGAATTTGAGGACGAGTCTCTGGTCCCCGAGCTGGAAGAGGGCTTTGCCGCTCTGGAAAATGAAATGGAGCAGGCCCGTCTTGCCACCCTGCTGACCGGCGAGTACGACAGTTCCAACGTCATTCTGACCATTCATCCCGGCGCCGGCGGCACCGAGGCACAGGACTGGGCCCAGATGCTCTACCGTATGTACACCCGCTGGGTGGAACGCCATGGCTTCACCTACGAAATCATGGATTATCAGGACGGTGACGAAGCCGGCATCAAGTCGGCCACCATCATGATCGAGGGTGAAAATGTTTACGGCTACCTGAAGGGCGAGCACGGTGTGCACCGTCTGGTGCGCGTGTCCCCCTTTGATGCCAATGCTCGCCGTCAGACCTCCTTTGCTTCAGTGGAGATCATGCCCGACCTTCCCGAAGACGTGGAAATCGAGATCCGCCCCGAAGACATCGAGATGCAGGTTTACCGTGCATCCGGTGCCGGCGGCCAGCACGTCAACAAGACTTCCTCTGCCGTACGACTGATCCACAAACCCACCGGCGTCGTGGTGGCCAGCCAGCAGGAGCGTTCTCAGTTCCAGAACAAGGACAACTGTATGCGCATGCTGCGCGCCAAGCTGGTGGAACTGCAGATGCAGGAAAAGGCCGAAAAGATCTCCGACTTGAAGGGCGTCCAGCTGAAGATCGAATGGGGAAGCCAGATCCGCTCCTACGTCTTCATGCCTTACCAGATGGTTAAGGACACCCGCACCGCCTACGAAACCAGCAACATCAACGGCGTCATGGACGGCGATTTGGACAGCTTCATCAATGCCTATCTGACTGCTGCCGCCACCGGAAACTGGGCTACCAAATAAAGACCTTCCCCAACCGAATAAATCCCATTCCGACCGGAGCAATTCCTTTGCTCCGGTCTTGTTATTTGGCCGGAAAATGAGTATAATATTTTATTAAGATATTTGACTCCCAAAGGAGCGATGCACGATGGAATTGCGCATTCTTGCCGTAGGTGACGTGGTGGGCGAACCCGGACTGAACTTCCTCAACCGCCGTCTGCGAACTTTGAAGCAGAAACACGATGTTCACTTTACTGTGGTCAACGGAGAGAACGCCTCAGGCGTGGGGCTGACTCCCGCGCAGGCTGAGGACATTTTCCACGCCGGCGCCGATGTCATCACACTGGGCAACCACACATGGAACCGCATCCAGATCGTCCGCGCTCTGGAGGAGAACCCCTACATTCTGCGCCCGGCCAATTACACCGGAAAGGCACCCGGTCGGGGATTTGGCATCTACGACGGCCCCCGCGGTCTGCGTATCGCCGTACTCAATCTGATCGGTCGGTGTGAGCTGGACTTTAATGCCGACAGTCCCTTCGCCGTGGCGGACAGCTTGCTCAAGGATGCTGATGCCGATGCGGTTCTGGTGGATTTCCACGCTGAGGCCACCAGCGAAAAAGGCTGCATGGCCTTCCATTTGGACGGCAAGGCACAGGCTCTTTGGGGCACTCACACCCACGTCCCTACCGCCGACGCTCAAATCATGCCCAAGGGCCTTGGCTTTGTAACTGATCTCGGTTTCACCGGCCCCGCCCTGTCTGTACTGGGAGTCCGCCCCGATCAAGCCTTGAACCGTTTTCTTGGGGCTCCCCCCACCCGCTTTGAAAGCGCCGACGGTCCCTGCAAAATGGATGCCGTCCTGTTTACCATTGACACCAACACCAAGCGCTGCACCGGCGTCACCCGTGTGGACGATCGGGAGTAAGCACACCACCGTTGCTTAAGGAGGGATTCCTTTGCGGATCATTCATGCCGCCGATTTTCATCTGGATTCGCCCTTCGATGGCCTGACCCCCGAACAAGCCATCGCGCGCCGTGCCGAGCAGCGCTCGGTTTTGGAGCGCCTGGCCGAGTTGGTTCAGTCCACCCGGGCTGATGTAGTGCTGCTTTCGGGCGATCTGCTGGATGGCGACCGGGTCTATCAGGAGACCGTGGAGGCCCTGTCCCGGACACTGGGCCGACTTCAAGTGCCTGTTTTTATCTCCCCCGGCAATCACGATTACTACACCCACCGCTGCGCTTACGCGGTCAACCCATGGCCGGAGAATGTACACATCTTCCGCTCGGGTAACATCGAAGCTGTGGAATTACCCCAACATAATGCCGTGATATACGGCGCCGCCTTCACCACCGACGGCCAAAGTGACAGTCTGCTGCAGGGGTTTTCCGCCCCCGATGACGGCAAGCTGCACCTGATGGTACTCCACGCCGATGTGGATGCCCAGCAGGGCAGCCGCTACTGCCCGGTGGCAACTCAGGATATCGCATCCTCCAATCTGGACTATCTGGCTCTGGGTCACATTCACATGGGCACCGGCGTGCAGTATGCCGGCAAGGTGCCCTGGGCTTACCCCGGCTGTCCCGAAGGCCGCGGTTTTGATGAACTGGGCCCCAAGGGAGTCCTGTGCGGTGAGATCGACCACGGACAGGCCGATTTGGCCTTTGTCCCTCTATGCCAGCGCCAGTATCATATCCATGAACTGAATATCACGGCACAAGACACCACCGAAACACTGGCTGCCCAAGTGCTGGCCCATGCCGCGCCCAAAGATTTGGTCCGTTTTGTACTCAAGGGCGAATCGGGCCCCGACGGAGTGGATACCGCCGCACTGACCGAGCGCTGCGCCGGATTTTTCTACAGTCTTTCCTTCCGGGACAAGACCCGGGTCAGCCGCGATTTGTGGAGCCGTGCCGGGGAGGAAAATCTGACTGGACTGTTCCTGCGCTGCATGCAGAGTCGGATGGAAACCGCCGATGAAGAGACCACCGCCCTGCTCCAGAAAGCCACCCGTTTCGGCCTTGCGGCCCTGGAAAACCGGGAGGATGTGGCACTATGAAAATCAAAACCATGACTGCCACCTTCGGCAAACTGCAAAAACAAACGCTGGAGCTGAAGGATGGGTTAAATATTATCGAGGCTCCCAACGAGTCAGGCAAATCCACATGGTGCGCCTTTTTGCGCTCCATGCTCTACGGCATTGACACCAAGGCAAGAGATAAAAAGGGCGTCATTGCCGAAAAAAATCTATACCAGCCCTGGGAAGGCGGTGCCATGGAGGGTGCCGTCACGCTGACCCACGGCGGACGCGATATCACCCTGCGCCGCACCAGCAAAGGTGCCTCCCCCCTGAGCCAGTTCCAGGCGGTCTATACCGGCACCGAAGAACCGGTGCCCGGTCTGTCCGCCGATAGTGCAGGCGAAATGCTGACCGGCGTAGGTCGGGAAGCCTTTGAACGTTCTGCCTTTGTGGGGCAGAATGCCGTTGCCGTCACCGGCTCGGCCGAACTGGAGCGCCGCATCAGCGCCATCGTGTCCTCCGGACAGGAAGATGTGTCCTATTCCGAGACCGAACAGCGGCTGCGCGACTGGAAGAACCGCCGCTATGTCAATCAGAAAAAGGGTCTGATTCCCCAACTGCAAGAAGAACAGACTTCTCTGTCTGCCCTGTTGGCACGGTTGGATGCCGCCCACCGACAGGAAAGTGCCGCACTGGCCAACCTCCGGGAACTGCAGACCGAGCAGGCTGAATTGGAATCGCAAGCCGCCCTCCATCGGGCCGCAGCCAACGCGGAAGCCTATGCCCGTTACCAGACTGCCAAGGCCGACGTGGACAAGGCACAGGCCGAACTGGACATCCTTTTGTCCGAAGCAGACCGCCGGGGCGTTCTGCCCAACGAAGCATCCCTGCGCGCCATGCAGGGCGAGCTGTCCTACCTGAACACACTGGACGAGAATATCGCCCGGGAGCGCAGGGAAACAAACGCGCGCCAACCGATTCCCGAATACATCGACCACCCGGTATTCAAGGGCATGACACCCGTCGAGGCCCGGGACCGTGCCAAAGCAGATGCCGCCACCCTATCCAAAACCCAACGTGCCGTTCTCCCCATTCTGAGCTGCTCTTCGGCATGTATCGCACTGATTCTGATTCAGTTTTTTGCCGCACCCCTTCCCCTTCTTCGTATTCTTCTGTCGGTCCTTTGTGTGCTGGCTGTGTGCGTTGTGCTGGTCTGGTTTACCGCCGCGCTGTCCCGGCATGCACGGAAAAAATCCACCCTTGTAGCTTCCTATGGTACCAAAGATGGTGAGCAGGTGCTCCATCAGGCCGAAGAATATGCCGTCCTTTACGAAGCCAACCAGCAGGAACGTACTGCCAACGCCCTCCGTGTCGCCAATCTGGAGCGCTTGGAACGCGAGCGTGAAGACTTGGCCGAGCGTCTGATGACACAGACCCGCTCCTTTGCCCCTGATGTCATCGATTTGTACGGTGTTTCTTCTGCTCTGTCTTTGGCCCTGAATTGGGGCGAGAAGGAGCGTGCCGCCGCCTTGCGGCTGGAAGGCGCGCAAAAGGTACTGCAGGCCGTATCGGCCCACGGCGTCCCCGAAGCCGCCGAAGTTCCTGCACAGATCCCCGAGCGCAGCGCAGCGCAGATTTCCATGCGCCTTCAGGACGTGCAGCGCGAGCTGACCGTGCAGAACAAGGCCCTTGCCATGGCTCAGGGTGAGATCCATACGCTGGGCGACCGGGCCGCCTTACAGGCCCGTCTGGACGAAGTAAATGCCCAGATCAACCGCCGCCGGGAGGAATATGAATCCATCCAGCTTGCCATGGAGGTACTGGCCGAGGCCAACACCCGTCTGCAGGAACGCATGTCCCCCGCTTTAAACCAGCGAGCCAGCGAATTCTTCCATCGACTGACCGGCGGAGCATACGATCAGGTGTCCCTGAACCGCGAATTTGAGGCGCTGGCCGCTAAGGCCAATGATGTAACCCCCCGCAGATTGCTGACTCTGTCCAAGGGCACCTCCGACCAGCTGTATCTGGCCGTCCGCCTTGCCGTGTGTGATCTGGTACTACCCGGTGAAGACCCTGCTCCGCTGGTGCTGGACGACGCACTGGTCAACTTTGACGGAGATCGTCTGGCTCTGGCGCTGGACCTGCTGCGGGATTTGGCACAAACGCGCCAGATTCTGCTGTTTACCTGTCAGGACCGGGAACGTCTCTATCTGAACGGCGACCCTACCGTCCATGTGACCGGCTTGCATTCCTGAACCCAAAGGGCTATAATCAAAGTTGCATTTTCCCTCGATTTTCCACAACGGAGGAATTTCCATGACCGAACAAACCAATCCGGAAAAGAATAAGCAGAACGCCGACCCCAATGCGTCCAAGCTGACCAAGGCAGAGGAGTTCCGCATGGATCTGTTTTTCTGGCTGCAGACCTTTGTCATTGTGCTGGCCGTTCTGATCCTCGTGTTCACCTTTGTTGGCCGTATCATTACGGTAGACGGTCCCTCCATGCTGCCCACCCTTCACGACAAGGACGTTCTGATCCTGCGCAGCATTGCCTACACCCCCAAGCAGGGCGACATCGTCGTGCTGACCAAGGATTTCGACCACTACGAGGGTCAGCCCATTGTCAAGCGCGTCATCGCCGTGGGCGGCCAGAGCGTACGTATTGACTACAACGAGAGCAAAGTGTATGTGGACGGTGTCGTGCTGGAGGAACCCTATATTCTGGAGCAGACCATGTACCTTCCCGGCGGTGACCTGAGTATTCAGGAACTGCAGATCCCCGAGGGCCACGTCTTTGTTATGGGTGACAACCGCAACAACTCCAGCGATAGCCGCCACTATCAGTTGGGTTCCATTGATCACCGCTATATTCTGGGCGAAGTGGTCACCGTGCTGTTCTCCCCCTATAAGTGGGGTCTGCTGGACCGATAAGAAAGGGGCCTTGCCATGGACCGCATTCTGTTTATCAACGCCTGCCCCCGCCCCGGTTCCCGCACCCGGGAGCTTGCCCAGCATGTGCTGACCAAGTTGGAGGGCAGCGTGGAAACGCTGCATCTCTTTGATGAGAACATCCCGCCCCTTGACATGGCCGGTATGACCGAGCGTGACCGGGCCGTGCGGGAGGGCGACTGGGACGCCCCTATTCTGCGCTATGCCAGACAGTTTGCCGCCGCCAACACCGTCGTGGTGGCCGCTCCCTATTGGGACCTGCTGTTTCCTGCCGTGGTGCGTGCCTACTTTGAGGCAGTGACGGTCACCGGCGTGACCTTCCGCTACACACAGGAGGGTTTCCCTGCCGGTATGTGCCGCGCAAAAAAACTGATTTACATTACCACCGCCGGCGGCCCCATCGGGGAATATAATCTGGGCTTTGATTACATCAAGGCGCTGGCCACCCTGTACTACGGCATTCCCGAGGTGCAATGCTTCACCGCTGAATTTCTGGACATTGTGGGTGCCGATGTGCCCACCATTCTGGCCAGAGCCAAGCAGGCTGTGGACGATCAATTGTAAGGAGATCATACCATGAAAGTTGTTGCATTCAACGGAAGCCCCCGCAAAGAGGGCAATACATATCATGCCCTGAAGGCAGTCTGCGCACAGCTGGAAGCCCAAGGCATCGAAACCGAGATCATTTGGACCGGCGATCAGGATATCAAAAATTGCCGCGCCTGTAACATGTGCGCCCGTAACCGGGACGGCAAGTGCGTGCTGCAGGGAGATGACGTCAACCAGTGGATCGCCAAAATGGCAGAAGCCGACGGCATTTTGCTGGGTGCTCCCGTCCACTTTTCCGGCATGGCTGCCGGATTCAAGGCATTTTTGGACCGCGCCTTCTATGTCTGCGGCAACAACGGCAGTCTGCTGCGTCACAAAGTGGGCGCCGCCATCACCGCCGTGCGCCGCTCGGGCGGCGTCGTCACTGTAGACAGTATGTACCACTATCTGACCTATTCCGAAATGCTGCTGGCCACCTCCAACTACTGGAATGTCACCCATGGCACCCGTCCGGGTGACACCGTACAGGACGGTGAGGGCATGCAGATCATGGAAGTTTTGGGCCGGAATATGGCATGGCTGCTCAAGCTGAAAGAGTACGGTAAGGATACCGTCCCCGCCCCTGAGTCCGTTCGAAAAACCTTTACCAACTTCATTCGATAAAAAACACAAGCGCTGCGGAGATTCCGCAGCGCTTGCTTATTACAGTTCCTTATACATGGCAGGCGCGTCGGCCTTACCCACATGCTCGGCCACCGTCAGCACTTCCACCTTAACGATCTTTTCGCCAAATTTCAGCTCCAGCACATCGCCCACCTTTACATCGTAAGAGGCACGCACCGGGCGGCCGTTGGCGCTGACCCGCTGATTGTCACAGGCTTCGTTGGCCACGGTGCGCCGCTTGATTAACCGGGATACTTTCAGCCATTTGTCCAGTCGCATACAATTTCCTTTCTGCAAAAAGCGGGAACCGGTAAACCGGCTCCCGCTTTTAATGATTTCAATTACTTTGCGACAGCGTCCTTCAGAGCCTTGCCGGCCTTGAACACGGGCATCTTGGAAGCGGGGATCTTGATCTGCTCCTTGGTCTTGGGGTTGCGGCCGATGCGCTCAGCGCGAGCCTTAACCTCGAAAGAACCAAAGCCAACCAGCTGGACCTTCTCGCTCTGAGCCAGAGCCTCGGTGATAACAGCGATAGCAGCAGTGATAGCAGCCTCAGTATCCTTCTTGGTCAGACCGGCCTTCTCAGCGGTAGCGATGATCAGTTCGTTCTTGTTCATTGTTAAACTTCCTTCCTAACTTTTTTGCGGCTGTGCCACATTTTAACATTTTTATATACTTAAAGCGTTTCCGCTTTTAAGCCTGTTTGATTTTTGCCTGATTCCACAACTCATCCAGTTCGGCCAGCGTCATGGTCTCCATGGCACGGCCCTGTTGGGCGGCCAGTTCCTCCACCTGGGCAAAACGGCCGATGAACTTGTCGGTGGCGGCGGTCAGCGCCTGCTCACAGTCCACACCCACAAAGCGGGACAGATTGACCGCAGCAAACAGCAGGTCGCCCAGTTCCTCCTCGATGTTGGAGCCCTCAGCCACGGCAGTCTTCAGCTCATCCAGCTCTTCCTGCAGCTTATCCATGGGTCCGGCGGCATCGTCCCAGTCGAAGCCGGCCTTTCGAGCCTTCTTCTGGACCTTTTCGGCACGCCAGAGAGAAGGCAGGCTGCGGGCTACCGAGTTGAGCGCATCGGTATGGGTCTGCTGGTGCTTTTCCACCCGCTTGAGCTGGTCCCAGTTTTCCAGCACCTCACCTGTACCGGAAACTTCCACCTGCGCAAACACGTGGGGATGACGGTAAATCAACTTTTTGCAGATGCCGTCGGCGGCATCTTTCAGTTCAAACCGCCCGGCTTCTTTTTCCATTTGAGCGTGGAATACGACCTGAAGAAGCACGTCGCCCAGTTCTTCCTTCAGATGGTCGGAGTTGCCTTCGTCGATGGCCTCAACCACTTCGTAGGTTTCTTCCAGAAACTCGCGGCGCACGCTCTCGTGGGTCTGTTCGGCATCCCAAGGGCATCCCCCGGGCCCACGCAGTATGGCCACAATCTGCTCCAAGTCGCTGACATCGTAGAATTCTTTCTTAACAAAATCTATCATATTTCTTACCCTTCTGCAAGCCATTTTGTTATATTTGTCACTTAATATGAAGGATTTTCGCGATTTTTTCACCTTTGGGCATCAATGCAAGGTCTTCCTTGGAAATGGTGCGCAACAGAAGAATCAAAACAGCGTACACCACCACGGCAACCGCAATGGCAATCAAGGTTGCCAGAGCACTGCCCACAAAGGAATACGAAAGCGCACCAGTCTGCTCATTGACCTTCCAAAACAGGTCCATAGACCGAAGGATCTTATCGGCCAGACCGTGCGTGCCCCATGCGGCGGCGGCCATAATCACCGAAGCGGCCAGCGGCTTGACAAACACTGTGGCGTAACCCGGGGGATTAGGTACCCGGCGCTTGATGACGATCAGATTCAGAATGGCTACCACTGCAAAGCAGGTCAGCGTTCCCAACGGAGCCCCGTAAATCATGAACTTCGGATTGCCCACCAAAGAGTAGCTGACGATGATTTTTGCAATACCTCCGATGACCATGGTAATGATGGGCAGATTAACAATGCCGTTGGCCTGCAGAATAGAGGCTGCCACCACCTGAATGGATACAAAAATCGATGCAATGCCCAGAATGGACAGCAACGGACCGGCGATGGTTGTATCCACGTTATTCACGGTCAACAACTGCATGATGGGGGCGCCCAGGGCAAACAAGCCGAAGCCACAGGGCAAGGCGATCATACCGGCAATACGCATGGCTGATTCGGTGGTGCGCTTGGCGCCCAGCCGATCCTTGTTGGCAATGCAAGCCGACACACCGGGCACAATGCAGGCGGTCAGGGGGATCATCAGGTTAAAGGGCAGATTGTAAATGCTCATGGTCTTGCTGTAAATGCCATAGAGTTCGCGGGACGAGTCCAGAATGGGATCCAGCGTAGTAGCCTGCCCCTGTGCCACCATTTCCTGAAACGCGGCGGTATTTCGCTGGAAGATAGCCAATGCTTTGGGGAAAATGTCCATTGCGCTGCTGCCCACATCGGCCAAGCCGCCTTCCATGGCGACAAAAACCGACTGCAGCTGGCTGCTGACCAATCCTGTGTCAATCAGGTTGACAATGGACAGCGTGCAGGAACTCAGCGTAATGGGAATGGCCAGCTTGAGCAGATTGCCCAGCACTTTTTTTGCGCCATCGGGCAGGTCGGTTGCCTGCACCCGATTGCGGCGGCGATTGCGGAAATAGTCCCATGCCAGAAAAGCCACCGAAAGCACGCTTCCGATTGAAACACCCACCAGAGCGCCCACGGCAGACAAGCGTTCCCGCAGTTCCTGGGGCTGAATGGCGGAGTGGAGAATAAGCACTGCCAGCAGCAGACCCAGAACCATTTTGCTCACGGCCTCAATAATCTGAGAAACCGTGGTAGGAATCATGTTCAGATGCCCCTGCGCATAGCCGCGGAAAGCCGAGCAGCAGCAACTGCACAGCACCGACACCGATAAGGCCTGTACGGCATAGACCGCCTTCTCGTTCTGTATGACATAGGTGGCAACCGTCCTGCCAAACACCGACATGCAGATAAAACTGAACACGCCCATGGTCAAAAATGCGCAGAAAGCTACCTTAAAGACCTTATCCTTCTGATTTTCTCTGCCCAGCGAGTTCACTTCGGACACCGTCTTGGACAGCGCCACCGGAAGGCCCGCCGTAGCCAGCATCAGAAAAAAGCTGTAAATGTTGTATGCGCCGTTAAAGTCACCGTAGGCCTCATCGGTCAGGAGGATGCCCAGCGGAATCTTATAAATGGCGCCGATGATTTTCACCACAATGGTTCCCACGGCCAAAATGGCAGCGGCACCGTAAAATGTGTTCTTTTTTTGCTGTCCGGACAAAAGACAGGCCTCCTTACTTGCTTGCACCAAATACCAGCGGAATCGCGTAATCCCGGATTTCTTGCTTGATTCGTTCCAAATCAAGGGTCAGGAACTCCCCATCCTTGTATATGACCTTGCCTCGGGCCATATTCATAACCACGTTGGCTCCGCAGGCCGAAAAGACGAGGTTTTCTTCCACGTCATGGCAAGGGATCAGGTTGGGAGCATCAAAGTCCACCAAAATCAGGTCAGCCATCTTACCCACGGCAAGGACACCGGTGTCACGGCCCAGTGCACGGGCACCGTTAACGGTGGCCATCTGCAGGGCGCGGCGCGCGCTCATGGCAGCAGGATCACAGTTTACACCATTGTGGAGAATGGCAGCCAGCTTCATATCGGCAAACATATCGATGGAATTGTGGGAACTGACGCCATCGGTGCCCAGGGCTACATTGACCCCGGCGGCCATCATAGCAGGCACACGGGCCACGCCGGAACCCAACTTTAAGTTGGAGTAGGGATTGTGCACGGCGGACACGTCCTTGGCCTTCATTATTTCCCAGTCTTCCTCAGTGGTGTACACGCAGTGGGCGGCAATGGCACCGTTGTCCCACACGCCGTACTCGTTTAGAATCTGAATGGGCGTCTTGCCATGGCGATCCAGACTGGCAGCTTGCTCAGCCTTGGTTTCGGACACGTGCACGTGCATGCGCTGATTGTGCAGGCGGGCAAAATCGGCCATCCACTGCCACAGGGGGGCATTGGAAGTGTACTCTGCGTGGATGGATGCGTCAACACGGATTTGCCCGTCGTTGTAATTGTGCCACTGCTCGGTCAGCACCTGCTGATTGCGGCAGTCGTTACACTTGTCAGGGGTAAAATCCTCTGGCGCACCGAAATAAACACCGCCGCAGCACAGGTTGGCACTGATACCGGCGTTAACAATCTCCTGGGCGACGGTTCCGGTGTGGGCATACATGTCGGCAATGCAGGTCACACCGGAGGAAATCATCTCAGCCAGCCCCAATCCGGTGCCGGCAGCCACAGCGCGCGCATCCAGTTTGGCCTCAGCCGGGAAAATATAGTCATTGAGCCAGGTGTGCAAATCATACCCACCGCCGTAACCCCGCAGCAAAGTCATGGGAATATGGGTGTGGGTATTGACAAAACCGGGCATCATGACCTTACCGGTGCAGTCAATCGTCTGCTCAAACGTGCCAACCGGTCTCTCGGTGCCCACACGGACGATTTTTGTACCTTCCACCAGAACATAGGCATCCTTCAGCAAAGGGGCAGTCGGGTCCATGGTGACAGCAGTGACATTGGTAAAGAGAATGGACATCGGGATTCTCCTTTCCGTGTGCTTACATCTTCTTCAGACAGTTGAGAATCAGTGCCGAGAACCGCTCCCGGGCGGTAGCGGCGGCATCCAGCACTTCCTGTTCGCTGAGGGGCTGGTCCAGAATGCCGGCAGCCATGTTGCTCAGCAGGGTAAAGCCCAGCACGTCCATGCCGCAGTGACCGGCCACAATGACCTCGGGGGCGGTGGACATACCCACGGCGTCACCACCCAGCGTGCGGGCCATACGGACCTCGGCCGGAGTTTCATACTGGGGGCCGGGGAAGTACATATAGACTCCCTCTCGCAGGGAAATACCCAACTCAGCAGCCGCATCGCGAGCCACATTCTGCAGGGCGGGAGTGTACAGGTGGGATGCGTCGGGAAATCGGGTGCCAAACTCGGGGATATTCTCTCCGCGCAGAGGAGATTCCATGAACATCTTGATATGGTCGGTGATCAGCATCAGATCGCCGGCCTTCCAGTCGGTACGCACGCAGCCGGCGGCATTGGTGACAATCAGCTTATCACAGCCCAGCAGACGCAGTACACGCACGGCGTAGGACACTTCCTCGTAGGAGTAGCCCTCGTAGTGATGCATGCGGCCCTGCATGACAGCCACATTGCAGCCATTCAGCTGGCCAAACACCAGCTGTCCCTTATGACCGGGGGCGGTGGACACTTTGAAATGTGGAATCTCACCGTAGGGAACCACCACGGCGTTGTCCACCAGATCGCCCATGTACCCCAATCCGGACCCCAGGACCATGGCCACAGCAGGTTTGAAGTCTCCGATTTTTGCACGGACAGCATCCGCGCTCTCCTGATATTGTGCAAAGGTGTAGTGCGTCATAAGCGGCACCCCTCCTAGTATAAAATGGTACAGAATATTTTACACCCTCACGGCCTAAAAAGCAATGAAAAACCCCTTTTTGCCCACAATCTGCATCCTTGTAAATACCGTCTCCCCCTTGTCTGAGAGTTTCTTTTCTGATACACTGAAGAAAACGTCCTGCTGCGGCAATTATGAGGTGGTTGTATGAAAACTCTGCGGCTGATTGTGCCGTTGCTCATCCTGCTTGGTATGCTTGGCGGCTGTAGTATTCCCGCTCCGGCTCCATCTCCTGCACCAACCCCTGCTGCAACTCCGACTCCAACGCCCACACCTACTCCCGCGCCTACTCCGATGCCTACTCCAACTCCAACGCCTACTCCGACACCGACTCCGACTCCGACACCGACTCCGACACCGGCGCCTACACCTACTCCTACGCCGACTCCGACGCCTACACCTACTCCGGCGCCTACACCTACGCTCACTCACACTGCGCAGGAGGTCATCGACTATTTTGTCCAGACCGCTCTGCACACCGAATATGGCAGCAGTGGCGGCGCGGAAGATGTTCTGCTCTGCCGCCGTGCCGCTCCCATCTATTATCTTCTGGTCGGCGATTACACCGAAGAAGACCAAGCGGTTCTACAAGCTCTGTGTGAACGACTGAACAGCATCGAGGGCTTCCCCGGCATTTCCGAAACCGCCGATTCCCTGCAGGCAAACATGACCCTGACCTTTCTTTCGCAGGAAGAAATGGACGAGCGAACCGCCCACAACGGCACCGGATTTGACGGATACGTGAATTATCACTGGTATACCGATACTCATGTGATTTTTCAGGCCGATATTCTGTACAGCACCGACATGAGTGAGCACGTCCGCGCCGGAGTCATCTGTGAGGAATTGATCCAGTCTTTGGGTCTTTCCTACGATTCCTACACATACCCCGACAGTCTGTTTTATCAGGGATATTCCGACATCAGCTGGCCTTCCGAACTGGACTGGAAACTGGTGGAGCTGCTGCACCACCCCGCCCTGCGACCCGGTATGACCGAGGAAGAAGTCCGACAGATCTTGCTCCCCCTTCTGACAACTACATCATAACGAAAATATCCCCGGCGGAAATCCGCCGGGGATATTTTTGTGTGTGCAAGAATTAATTGTCCGTCCGATACTTTTTCTGGGGCACATAGGTGCAGTGCAGTAGTTCGTGAGCCTTGTGGCTGCCGGGCTGACCCAGATAGTCCTGATAGATGGTCTTGACCACGGGGTTTTCGTGACTCTTGCGGTAGGTCTGGCCGGCGTCCTGATCGTACAAGGCCTTGGCACGCAGAGCACGCAAGTCCACAAAGGAGCGCACATCAGCCGGCTGCTGAGGCTGACCGCCGCCGTTGATGCAGCCGCCGGGGCAGGCCATGAACTCGATAAAGTCGTATTCCAGCTCGCCGTTCTTGATGCCGTCCAGCACCTTCTTGGCATTACTCAAACCGGATGCCACGCAGACCTTGACCGTTTTGCCGGGCAGGTCATAGCTGGCTTCCTTGATCCCCTCCATGCCGCGCACATCGTGGAACTCCAGCGGAGCCATCTCGCCGTTAGTCACCACTTCCTCCACGGTGCGCAGGGCGGCTTCCATGACACCGCCGCTGGCGCCGAAGATGGTAGCAGCGCCGGTGGAGATTCCCAGCATCTCATCAAACTCGCCGTCAGGCAGATGGTCGAACAGGATGCCGGCATCGGTGATCATACGGGCCAGCTCACGGGTGGTCAGGGACACATCCACCGGCATGCAGCCGTTATTCATGCGCTGCTCCTCGCGCTTGACCTCGTACTTCTTGGCGGTACAGGGCATAATGGACACCACGAAAATGTCCTTGGGATCGATGCCCACCTTCTCGGCATAGTAGCTCTTGACCAGCGCGCCGAACATCTGCTGGGGCGACTTACAGGTAGACAGGTTGGGGATCATTTCGGGGTAGTGCTGCTCGCAGTAGCGGATCCAGCCGGGCGAGCAGGAGGTGATCAGAGGCAGAGCACCCTCACCCTTCAGTCGGTGCAGGAACTCGGTGCCCTCTTCCATGATGGTGATATCGGCCGCCGTGTCCACATCAAAGACCTTGTCAAAGCCCAGACGGCGCAGTGCAGTGACCATTTTGCCCTCTACATTGGTTCCAATGGGCATTTTGAAGCACTCACCCAAGGTGGCACGAATGGAGGGTGCGGGACCAACCACCACATGCTTGGTGGGATCGTGCAGAGCAGCCCACACCTCGGCAGTGTTGTCTTTTTCGGTCAGCGCGCCGGTGGGACAGGCCACAATACACTGGCCGCAGGACACGCAGTTGACTTCGTTCAGATCACGGTCAAAGGCGCAGCCGATGTGGGTGTCAAAACCACGGTCGTTGGGACCAATAACACCTACATCCTGATACTTGCGGCACACCGCCACACAGCGGCGGCACAGGACGCACTTGGAGTTGTCGCGCACCAGATGCAGCGCAGAATCCTCAATACGGGGTACCAATTCATCGTTGGCGTAGCGCACGGCGTCGATGTGGAAGTCGGCGGCCAGCTGCCGCAGTTCGCAGTCGCCGTTTCGGGCACAGGTCAGACACTCCATGCGGTGATTGGACAGGATCAGCTCCAGAGTCAGGCGGCGGGAGGCACGCACCTTTTCGGTGTTGGTGTAGACTTCCATGCCCTCGGCCACAGGGTATACACAAGAGGCCATCAGACTACGGGCACCCTTGACTTCCACCACACAGATACGGCAGGCGCCGATCTCGTTGGCTTCCTTCAGATAGCACAGGGAGGGGATTTTGATGCCGGCACTGCGGGCAGCTTCCAGCACTGTGGTGCCTTCGGGAACGGTAACGTCAATATCATTGATCTTCAATTTGATCATTTTCTGTTCCATTCTTTCGTCCTCCCTTCCTCAACACTTCTTGATGGCGTCGAAACGGCAGTTGTCCATACACACACCGCACTTGACGCACTTATTCTGGTCGATGACATGAGCACCCTTCACCGCGCCGGTAATGGCACCGGCAGGACAGTTGCGGGCGCACAGGGTACAGCCCTTGCACTTCTCGGGGTCGATCTCAAAGTGCAGCAGATTCTTACATACGCCGGCGGGGCAGCGTTTATCCACCACGTGGGCAATGTATTCCTCCCGGAAGTGCTTCAGGGTGGATAGAATGGGGTTGGGTGCACTCTGACCCAGAGCGCACAAAGAACTGTTCTTCAGGTGGTAGCACAGTTCCTCAATGGTATCCAGATCTTCCAGCGTACCGTTTCCGTCGGTGATCTTTGTCAGCAGGTCGTACAGGCGCTTGGTGCCGATACGGCAGGGGGTACACTTGCCGCAGGACTCGTCAATAACAAATTCAAGGAAGAACTTGGCGATGTCCACCATGCAGTTGTCCTCGTCCATGACGATCATGCCGCCCGAACCCATCATGGAACCGGCCGCGGCCAGAGACTCAAAGTCGATGGCGATGTCCAGCATGGAAGCAGGCAGGCAGCCGCCCGAGGGGCCGCCGGTCTGAGCGGCCTTGAACTTCTTGCCGTTGGGCACGCCGCCGCCGATATCCTCAATGATGGTACGCAGGGTGGTGCCCATGGGGACCTCCACCAGACCGGTATTGGTGATCTTGCCACCCAGAGCGAACACCTTGGTTCCGGTGGACTTGCCCGTACCGATGGCGGCAAAAGCCTCGGCGCCGTGGTTGATGATCCATGTAATGTTGGCATAAGTCTCAACGTTGTTGAGCAAGGTGGGTTTGCCCAACAGACCCTTGACCGCCGGGAAGGGCGGGCGGGGACGGGGTTCACCGCGCTTACCCTCGATGGAGATCATCAAAGCGGTCTCTTCGCCACATACAAAGGCGCCGGCACCCAGACGCAGCTCCAGGTCAAAGCTGTAGCCGGAGTCAAAGATATTCTCGCCCAGCAGTCCGTATTCACGGGCCTGTTCAATGGCGATCTGCAGGCGTTTGATGGCAATGGGATACTCGGCACGCACATAGATGTAACCCTGATGGGCGCCTACGGCGTAACCGGCGATGGTCATAGCCTCCACCACCGAGAAGGGGTCGCCCTCCAGAATAGAGCGGTCCATGAAGGCGCCGGGGTCGCCCTCGTCGGCGTTGCAGCAGACATATTTCACGCCGTCGGCGCTGGGTGCGTCGGCGGTGAATTGCCACTTCATGCCGGTTGGGAAACCTGCACCGCCGCGGCCACGCAGACCGGAGCCCTTGATGATGTCGATGACCTGCTGGGGTTCCATCTTTTCGGTCAGGATCTTACCCAAAGCGGCGTAACCGTCCACACCGATGTATTCGTCGATACTCTCGGGGTTGATGACACCGCAGTTGCGCAGGGCGATGCGGCACTGATGCTTATAAAACTTGGTATCAGAAAGACTGGTCACCTTTTCACCGCCATCGCCTTCCATGTGCAGAAGGCGCTTGACAATGCGGCCCTTGATGATGTGCTCTTCCACGATCTCCGCCACATCCTCCGGGCGGACATGAGTATAGCAGGCTCCTTCGGGGTAGACCATAACGATGGGTCCCATGGCGCACAGACCGAAACAGCCGGTTTTGACCACGCGGGCTTCCTTATCCATGCCCCGGGCAGCCAGTTCCTTCTCAAACGCCTCAATGATCTTGGGGCTTTCCGAGGAGGAACAGCCGGTACCGGTACACACTAAAATATGAGAGCGAACAAAACTCATGCTCTTCTCCCCCTCCTTATTCAGCGGCGCCGATGGTGTATTCGCCGACCACACGCTGGTTGACCAGGTGTTCGCTGACGATCTTGGGCACCATGTCGGCAGTCAGCTTCACATAGGTGACCTTTTCCTGCCCGGGCACGTACACCTCCACAATGGGTTCCAGACGGCACACACCGATGCAGCCGGTCTGAGTCACTGTCACGTTTTCCAGGTTGCGCTTTGCAACCTCTTCCAAAAATGCGTTGAGCACGGGGCGGGCGCCGGCGGCGATACCACAGGTGGCCATACCCACTACCACACGGATGTTGTCATCGTCATTATCACGGATCTCCAGCTGTTTTTTCACCCGATCACGGATGGCCTGAAGTTCTGCCAGACTCTTCATAGGAATTTCACTCCTTAATAAATGGTAAGCAGTTATACACGAATGGATTCTTCCTGCTCCTGCAGATATTCTCCGATCCACAGGGCAACCGAGGGCTCGCTCAGGGGCACATCATCCCCCAGAATTTCCCGCAGCTGACGGGTATCCAGCTCATAGGAACCCTTTGGGGTAATGCGGCACCACGTCCACTCCACATGGGGGGCACCCTGAATCAGCAGGGCCACCGAGCCGCTGAGATCGCCCAACGGAGGACAGTCGATGTGGCTTGTGTGAAACAGGGCAGTCACCGTGGTGCCTACACCCTGCTGACTTTCGATATGCAGGGACCCGCCGGTCTGCTCTGCCGTCATGCGCAGCAAAGCCAGACCCAGACCTACCTTGCGGGTGGTGCGGGTGGTGGTAAATGGATCGGTTACACTGGCCAGAAACTCCGGTGACATGCCGCAGCCATCATCGGTAATGACCATCCGGCACACCCCGGTCTCCTCCTCTTCCAGCACCAGATCAATACGCCGGGCACCGGCGGTCACCGAATTGCGTGCCACATCCAGCAAATGAAGTGACAGCTCCCTCATCATACGTACTTATCCAAAATAGGACCCACCTTGTCGGGGGTCAGGCGGCCGTACACGTCCTCATTGATCATCATGACCGGGGCCAGACCGCAGGCACCGATGCAGCGGCAGGCATCCAGCGAAAACTTGCCGTCGGGGGTGATAGAGCCCGTCTTGATGCCCAGTTTTTTCTCCACGGCCGCAAGCACATCGGCAGCGCCCTTGACGTAGCAGGCGGTGCCCAAGCAGATGCTGATCCGGTATTTCCCCTTGGGATTCAGGGTAAACTGGGCGTAGAAGGTAGCCACGCCGTATACCTCGGACAACGGGATTTCCAATCCCTCCGCCACAATGATCTGCACCTCCTCAGGCAGATAACCGAAAATCTCCTGAGCGGCCTGCAACACAGGCATGGTGGCACCGGGCTGACCCTTGTACTGCGCAATAACCTGCCGCAGTTTTTCTTCCTGCTCGGGAGTACCGCTATACGGGACAACACTTTTGCAATTTGGCATATGGTTTCCTCCTTTGGGCTATATGGTCACAGTTTCATCTTTGTGAAAATATTTTATCACATCGGAAAGGAAATGAAAATAATTACAAAGCCATGAAATTAAATTTCATGGCTCTTGCATTTTTGTATAAAATGTCATATAGGCTGGTTTTTCAGCCAGTTCAAGACAGCGTGGATGGTTTTTTCTGGCAGTTCCATATATTGGTTGGCGTCAAAAATTTGGGTCAAATCATGGGCATCACTGGCCGAAATATGCCGCAATCCTTGCAAATCCTTGCGTTCGAACAGGTCACTCGGACAGTAACGAGTCACCTCAGCCAAAGGAAAATCCAGATCAGTTGTCCACAAGCCCAACTGAGACAGCAGCGAGTTGGATTTCCGATCAATATGAGCAGGAAATGCAAGACCGCCATATTCTTCCATCAATTTGGGAATTTCATACAATCCAATGTCGGCAGCACCCGCCAGCAAGAGAGTCTCTTCGCCCAACACGGTATCCTCGCTGTCCATACGAATCTGGGAACCAAAAATGTGGGGCCTATTGGGTATGGGCGGCAGTTTGCTGCCCACATAGGACGAGAAGGCCAGCGCCTGCTCCAGCGTGGAAAACAGGCAGACCACGTGGACCTCCTCCCGGGTGCACAGTTCCATGCCCGGAACGGCCAGCAACCCACGCTTGTGGGCTGCCTGCGCAAAGGCAACACTGTTCCCACAGGAGTTGTGGTCGGTCAGCGCCACCACATCCAGTCCCGCCAAAGCGCACATGCCGGCAATATTAGCAGGGGTCATCTCCTCATCCCCGCAGGGTGATAAGCAGGAATGAAGATGCAAGTCGAAGGAAAGTTTCATGGCCATTCTTTACAGCACACCGCCCAGTTCCACCGCCGCGCGGAAGGAACTGCACTCGGTAGCCAGCAAGTTGATGCCCTGCAGTTCGGCCTTTTTCAGCAAATCGGGGTCAGGCTTGACGCCTTCGGCAAAAATGACGCAGGACACATCTACCAGCGCGGCTACGGCAGCCACATTTTGATTGGACATGATCGTGATCCACGCCTCGTCGGCCTGAGCGCGGCCCATGACCCAGGACAGCAAATCACCCACATAGCCGCCGGAAATCGGGCGGTCGGGGTCGGGCAGGGCGATAACTTCCAGAGACAGTTTGTTGACAAGTTCGGATACGGTCATAACAAAAACTCCGTTTCATATGGATTGGCATTCCGTTTGGAATCCCACAGCATTCTTTGTTGGAAATTTTTCACATTTTCAGCGCAGAGAATGCACCTCCAACACCTTTTCGTTGGGTTGCAGTCTCTGCTGGCGGAAGGGTGCAGGCAGGTATTCGTCGGCATCACTGCGGCCGGTCATGCGCTGCATGCGCTCGCGCACCTTGAAAATGCAGTCCTCCTCGCTGGCACGGCCCAGAACCACGTCTTCGGCAAAGGCACGGCAGGAAGGGGCGCCGCAGGAACCGCAGCAAAGGCCGGGCAGCTGTTCTTCCAGCGCTTCGATCTGCATCATCTTTTTCATGGCTGCCCCTCGGTCGGTATCCAGCAACAGAGCGGGGACATATTCCAGTTCCTTATCTGCCTTCAGGGTTTCAGCCGGTATGTCCAAATCAGCAAAACGGTTACCGCAATCGGGCACATCCCGCATGAGTTTCTTAAGGCGCATATGAGCAGCAAAGGGGTTTTCCACCGTCAGGCAGCCTCCCACGCAGCCCTCCACACAGGCGTTGAGTTCGATAAAGTCTACATCGGACAGGCGGCCATCCTCGATTTCCTCCAACATACGGATGACATTTTCGATGCCATCCACCGCCAGGTAGTTCTGACCTTGACGAGCCTCGGCCTCGCCGCCGCAGAAGGCCCAGCCCACACCGGTCAGGCCGGACGAGGACAAGGGACGCAGTTCCTGCAGTTCCTTCATGGGGGTGAGCAGCTGGCGATACACATCGCGAATGGCAAAGGCACCGTTCAGCACCGGCTGCTGCAGGGCCACCGGAGTGTGAGCTGCCGTCACCCGGGACGGACAAGGTACAATTCCGAACACACCGATCCGCTCGGGGGGCAGACCGGTTTTCTCCACCGCTTCCTTCCGGGCCAGAATGGCAGCCAGCTCCATGGGAGCAATGGAATTCTGGATGTTGGCAATCAGCTTGGGGAAGCGCATACAAATCAGCCGGAGCACCGTAGGACAGGCCGAAGAGATACGTGGCATCGCGGCAGGTTCACTGGTCAAATCCTGATCGTGCACCGCATCGGTAAGATACTCGGCAGCCTTGGCTACCTCGTAGACCCCATCGAAACCCACCTCCAGCAGACCGTTCAGGACAATGTTGACATCATCCAGATTCTGAAACTGACCGTACAGGGCGGGATCAGGCAGCGCAATTCGATAGTCATACTTATGCAATGCCTCAAACCGGTCAGGGACAGCACGCACCGCGTGGTGGGGACACACCTGCATGCAGGTGCCGCAGTCAATGCAGCGGTCAGCCAGAATGGTGGCCTTCCCGTGGCGCACACGAATGGCCTCGGTGGGGCAGGATTTGATACAGGTGGTGCAGCCCCTGCACCGCTTATATTCCACGATAACCGAATGTTTCATGGTTTCCTCCTTCCCCTGCCCTCATCCACACGGGATAACGGTACAGGGACACGCAAACAGATCAGATGCGGATTTTCATCCGCACAGTGGTACCAACGCCTACGTTGCTCTCCACCGTCATTTCGTCGGAATAACGCTTCATATTTGGCAAACCCATGCCTGCGCCAAAACCCAGATCACGGGCCACATCTCCGGCAGTCGTATATCCCTCCGCCATGGCTCGCTCCACATCAGGAATTCCGGGACCTACATCGGCCAAAGTCAGATCAATCTCGTCCAGACCGACTTCCACCGTCACAGTTCCGCCGTCAGCATGGATGACCATGTTAATTTCACCTTCGTACATACAGATAGCCGCACGGCGAATGGCCTCGGCCGGCAGTCCCAGCTTGCGCAGGGTCATTTTCATCTTGGAAGATGCCTCACCGGCTTGAGTCAGGTCGCCGCCGTCTACGGTATAATTCAGAACCAGCTTATCGCTCATGATTTATTCCCCCGCCAATCCGTGATGGTACAGCAGTCCGCAGGCAGTATACAACCGTTTGGGTGAGGTCATAATGACAATATTACGCTCCTCGGCCAGACGCAGGGTAACCTCATCGGGCTGCTTGCCGCGCACAAACACCACGCACTTCATATCCATCATTTCAGCAGTGCGGATGACCTGGGGATTCACCATGCCGGTCAGCAGCATAGCCTGATTTTTCACAAAGGCCAACACATCGCTCATAAAATCACAGCCGCAGGCCGAATGGATCTCCTGATCCAGATTGCGCTCACCCAACAGCACCTCGGCCTCCAGAATCTCTTTTACTTCCCACAAATACATGGCGGTTCCTCCCGTTTTGTCTATCTATACAGTCGGTATACGTTTATTCTATACACAGGCACGGTAAAAAGCAATCGAATTCTTTTGCAATTTATTCGCTTCATCGCTTCCCTACACCCCGGCGCAGACCATTCCACTAAAGAAAACAGGGCAATGCGAGCATTTTTTTGTGCCTCCTGTCATTGACTATTGGGGAACAGGCGCTTATAATGTACATTAAATTCAATAATTTACCGCGCTAAACTGTTGATCCAAAGGAGGAACTCCCTATGGCAAACGAACGTGTGTACAACTTCTCCGCCGGTCCGTCCATGCTCCCGCTGGAAATTTTGGAGCGTGCCGGTTCCGAAATCACCAATTATCAGGGCTCCGGTATGTCTGTCATGGAGATGAGCCACCGTTCCAAGGTCTTCCTGAAAATTTTTGAAGACACCCGGGCCAAACTGAAGAAATTGCTCAACGTGCCTGATGAGTACGAAATCCTGTTCCTGCAGGGCGGCGCCAGCACTCAGTTCTCCATGGTGCCTCTGAATCTGATCGGCAAGACCGGCAAGGCCGATTATGCTATCACCGGCAACTTTGCCAACACCGCCTGCAAAGAGGCAAAAAAATACGGCCAGATTTCGGTAGCCGCCTCCAGTGCCGACCGCAACCATACTTACATTCCAACCCAGGATCAACTGAAACTGGACAGCGAGGCCAGTTACTTCTACTACTGCGCCAACAACACCATCTACGGCACCGAGTGGCAGTATGTCCCCGAGACCAATGGCGTGCCCATCGTGTGCGATATGTCCTCCAACATTCTGTCCCGACCCATTGATGTGTCCAAGTACGGCATCATCTTCGCCGGTGCCCAGAAGAACATGGCCCCCGCCGGCCTGACCGTGGTCATCATCCGCAAGGATCTGGCGGGCAACGAACTGCCCATCACCCCTTTGATGATGAACTATCAGACCATGATCGAAAAGGAGTCCATGTTCAACACACCCCCCTGCTGGTGCATCTACATGCTGGGTCTCAATCTGGATCATCTGGAGTCTCTGGGCGGTGTGGAAGGCATGGAAAAGATCAAGGGCAGCAAGGCTGCCATGCTGTATGACTGCATTGACAACTCCCGCCTGTTCACCTGCGCCGCCGAGAAGGGTTCCCGCTCCGACATGAACGTGGCATTCCGCTCGGCCAGCGAAGAACTGGACGCCAAGTTTGTGGCCGAGGCCACGGCCGCCGGCTTCACCAACCTGAAGGGTCACCGATTGGTGGGCGGTATGCGCGCCTCCATCTACAACGCTATGCCGGTGGAAGGCGTGGAAAAACTGGCAGACTTCATCAACGCCTTTGACAAGAATAATTAATAGGGAGAGACCTCTCATGTTTCGAATTAAGACTTTAAACAAAATCTCCAACGTCGGCCTGGCCGAGCTGGACCCTAATCGTTTTCAGGTAGGCGATGACGTAGAAAACGAAGACGGCATTCTGGTTCGCAGCGCCAAGATGCACGACTATGAATTTCCTGAGCATCTGCGTGCCATCGCCCGCGCCGGAGCAGGCACCAACAACATCCCTATCGACCGCTGCTCCGAGGCCGGTATTGTGGTCTTCAACACCCCCGGCGCCAACGCCAACGCCGTCAAGGAACTGGTGCTGCTGGCCATGCTGGCCGCCTCCCGTGATGTCATGGGCGGCTACGACTGGGTGCGTGAACAGGCCAGCACCCCCGACGTGGATGTGGCTGCTGCCGTGGAAAAAGGCAAATCCGCCTTTGTGGGCCCCGAACTTTACCGCAAGACACTGGGCGTCATCGGTCTGGGCGCCATCGGCGCTCTGGTGGCCAACGTGGGACTCAGTTTGGGCATGGAGGTCTATGGCTACGACCCCTACCTGTCGGTGGATGCCGCATTGCGTCTGGACCGCCATGTAAAGGTGGTCAAGAGTGTGGACGAATTGTACCGGGTGTGCGATTACATCTCCCTGCACATTCCCTACACCGAGAAAACCAAGCACTTCATTGACGCCGAATCCATTCAGAAAATGAAGGGGCATGTGCGCATCCTCAATCTGGCCCGCGGCGAACTGGTGGACGACGACGCCATGATTGCCGCGCTGGAGTCCGGCCGGGTGGCAAAATACGTCACCGACTTCCCCAACAACAAGATTACGCTGGCCAAGAATGTGGTGGCGCTGCCCCATCTGGGCGCCTCTACTCCCGAAAGCGAAGACAACTGCGCCGTCATGGCCGCCCGTCAGCTGGAAGATTATCTGGTTAACGGCAACATTGTCAACTCGGTCAACCTGCCCCGGGTGGAAATGGACTGGAGCGGCATCTGCCGCCTGTGCCTGATCCACCGCAACATTCCCGCCATGCTGGCCAACATCACGCTGGTGCTCTCCAAGGAGAACGTCAACGTGGAAAACATGACCAACAAGAGCCGCGGCGATTACGCCTATACCATCGTGGACGTCAACGCCCGGGTGGGCGAGCACGCCATCAATGCCATCCGCGCTATCCCCGGTATTCTGCGGGTGCGGGTTATCAATCATTAAATCCAAATCAGAAGAACTGCCGCAGAAAAATCTGCGGCAGTTCTTTTGGGTTCCGATGTAAAGTTCGCTTGACATTTTTCCTGCCTTGTGCTATGATGCATATGTAAAGGATACTTTACAATCGAGGTGCAGTCATGAAAAACCGTATTGAAGTCATTCGAAAAGAAAAAGGAATCCGACAGGAGGATTTCGCCAAGGCTCTTGGAGTATCCCGGCAGACCATCAGTTCGCTGGAAACCGGACGATACAATCCCTCTATCCTGCTGGCCTACAAAATTGCCCGTTATTTTGAACTGAAAATCGAAGATGTATTCATCTTTGACGGTGAAACCTGAAAGAGAGGTATATCATATGAGGAATAACAAACGCCTGATCGCCAGTATCGTTGAAATCGTGCTTGGACTGGCACTGCTGATCGGTCAAGTCACCACGCTGATCGATCCCTTCTGGGGTGGAATGGGCGCTGCCCTGATTGCGGTAGGTGCCGTTTTTCTGGCACGGCAGATTCGATACAATACCAACGAGACCTACCGGGAATCGGTCAATGTGGAAACCAATGATGAGCGCAACAAATACCTTTCTACAAAGGCCTGGTCCTGGGCAGGATACCTTTTTGTCATCATTGCCGCTGTAGCAGCCATTGTGCTGAAGGTGCTCGGTCACGACATCCTTGTCTATGCCGCCAGCGCAAGTGTCTGTCTGATCGTGTTTCTCTACTGGATTTCCTTGGTGATCCTACGTAAAAAGTATTAATTTCCGTAAAAAACGACCCTGTCCGATTTGGACAGGGTCGTTTCGTCTTGTTTACTTTCCCACGCAAAAACGGGAGAAGATGCGGTCGGTAATATCCTCCCGCACGCTGCGCCCGGTTAACTCACCCAGCGCCATCATGGCCTGTTCGGCATCGGTCAGCAGAGCGTCCGGGGTAACACCCATGTTCAAGCCGTCCAAGGCAGAAATCACCGAGACACGGGCACGCTTGGCTGCCTCGGCCTGACGGGCGTTGGTCAGCAGACTGCCCACCTCGTCTCCCCCGTTTGGAAAACAGTCCGTGATGATGCGCTCCAGTTCCTCCAGTCCGTCCCCGGTGGTGGCCGAAACTAGGCAAACCTTGTCAAAACGGCGGCGCAGTTCTTCCACATCCAGCGCAAGGCCCAGATCGGACTTGTTGACCACGCAGATCAGATTGGGAACCCGTTGAGCAGCAGAGATGGCATGCTCGTCCTCATCGGTCAGTTCTTGGGCGCCGTCCAGCACCAAAAGGGCCAGCCGGGCACGCTCCAATGCGTCACGGCTGCGGTCCACACCCATGCGCTCCACAGCGTCATCGGTATCCCGCATGCCGGCGGTGTCCACCAGACGCAGCAAAATACCGCCCAGACGCAGGCGTTCCTCCAGTGTGTCGCGGGTGGTCCCGGGAATATTGGTAACAATGGCTCGGTCATAACCCAACAGAGCGTTGAGCAAAGAGGATTTTCCCACATTGGGCCGACCTACGATAGCACAGGGTACACCCTCGGCCAGCAGGCTGCCCCGGTCATAGGTAGCCAGCAAAGCATCCAGCCGATGCAGAGCCTCGGTTAGAGCATCCCGGATGGTTTCGGCGGTGAAGGGGTCAATATCCTCGTCGGGATAATCCAACACAGCGTGGAAATGGGCCATAACATCGGTCAGTCCATCATAGATGGCATCTACCCGGCGGGACAGGGCGCCGTTGAGTTGCCCGTAAGCATTGCGGGCGCTTTCGGCAGTTTCGGCATCGATCAGATCGATGACCGCCTCGGCCTGAGCCAGATCCATCCGGCCGTTGAGAAAGGCGCGGCGGGTAAATTCACCGGCAAGCGCCTGACGGGCGCCGTGAGCAAACAGTGCCTCCAGACCCAGCGCCAGCACTGCAGGCGAGCCGTGACACTGCAACTCAGCAGTATCTTCGCCAGTATAACTGTTGGGTCCCGGTGACCATGTGGCCAGCACCTGATCGATGGCGGTGCCGTTTTTATCCTTCAGCGTCCCGTAAATCAACCTGCGCGGCGGCTTGTCGGCCAGGATTCCTCCTCCCATGGGCACAAAAACGGCCGAGGCAATTTCACGGGCCTTTGGTCCCGAAAGGCGCAAGATTCCGATGGCACTTGGCACGGCAGGTGTGGCTGCCGCAGCAATGGTTTCTGTCATATTGAACCCCTCAAAAAGTTTGTCGAAAACGACAAGAAAATAAATCTTGACACGCTTTTATGTCAACCAACGATGAATAAGATTTTGGGAAACCGGTGTGGAAAAACCTGTGTATAATGTGGAAAACCCTTGGTATTTCAAGGTTTCCCTAAAAAATCCATGTCGAAAAACCCGATTTTATGCATGCATAACCGATGTCAAAAAATAATTATTTTTCTCCCAACCGTTCACTGATGACACGTGCAACTTTCACGCCGGAAGCGCCGGCCTGTGCCAGACCACGGGTCACACCGGCGCCATCGCCAATGGCGAAAAAGCCGGGTTTTTCGGTTTCCAATTCGCCCGACAGGGACAGGCGGGAAGAATAGAACTTGACCTCAGCGCCGTAGAGCAGTGTATCATAGTTCGCGGTGCCGGGGGCAATTTTGTCCAGCGCATAGATCATTTCAATGATGTCATCCAGCTGACGCTTAGGCAGGGCCAGGCTGAGATCACCGGGAATGGCCGCCGTTAGAGTGGGACGGGTGAAGGACTTGCTCAGGCGGTGCTCATTGGTGCGCACACCCTTGACCAAATCGCCGAAACGCTGTACCAGCACGCCGCCCGCCAGCATATTGGACAGGGATGCAATGTGCTTGCCGTAGCGGTAGGGCTGATCAAAGGGCTGGGTAAAGCGGTTGGAGACCAGCAGGGCGAAGTTGGTGTTTTCGCTGCGCAGCTCGGAGGCTGAATAGGAGTGACCGTTGACGGTATTGATGCCTTCCACATTCTCAGCCACCACATGACCATAGGGGTTCATACAGAAGGTGCGTACCTGATCACCGTACTGCTTGGTTCGGTAAACCAGCTTGGACTCGTACACCACGTCTGTAATGTGTTCAAAGACCACGGCGGGCAGCTCCACGCGCACGCCGATGTCCACCTGATTGTTGATCAGGCGGATACCCAGATCCTTGCACTGGTTGGCAAACCACTCTGCACCCGAGCGCCCGGGACCGGCAATCAGCCAGGGAGCGGTGAATTCCTCACCCTTGTCAGTGACCACCCGGTAGGTGTGCTCTCCTTCCACGGCGATCTGAGTCACCGAGGTATGGAAGCGAAACTCCACCTTTTCCTTCATGCCATTGTAAATATTCTGCAGAATGCGCAGGTTGTTCTCGGTGCCCAAATGCTTGCAGCGAGCCTGCAGCAGATGCAGATCGTGCTCCAGCGCGCGCTTGGCCAACTCCTTGGCTGCCGGCGAGTCGGTGGAATACACCTTGTCGGTGGCACCGTGGGCTACATTGACACTGTCAACGTACTCGATCAGGTTCATAACCTCACGGCTATCCATAAAATCGGTCAGCCAGCCGCCAAAAGCAGTGGTAAAGTTGAACTTACCGTCCGAGAAGGCACCGGCGCCGCCAAAGCCGCACATGGTACCGCAGACTTTGCACTGAATGCATTCCTTCACCTTGCCGGCCACGATGGGGCAAGTACGGGTATAAATATCGGCGCCCTGCTCCAGAATGAGAATCTTTAATTCAGGGCGCAGCCGGGCCAGTTCATAGCCGGCAAACATGCCGGCTTCGCCGGCACCGATGATAATCGCATCATACTTATAGGACATAACTTCTCCGCCTTTGCCTTAAATTCGGGTACGTAATCGCCCAATATCATTCTACCACGCATGTCAAGAGAACGACCGCCGCACAATGAGTTATGCGGCGGTCGGTATCTTCTTATTCAGCCCACCTCAGGCTGCGGCCCACGGCCTTGCTCCAACCGCGCAGGCGCTCCTGTCGGGCGGTTTCCTCCATCTGGGGTTCAAAGGTGCAAAAGGTGGTTCCGTTGGCCACAATCTCGGCCTGATCGGCCCAGAACCCCACCGCCAAACCGGCCAGATAGGCGGCACCAAGCGCGGTGGTCTCGATGCAGGCGGGACGGCAAACCGGCGTATGAATCACATCTGCCTGAAACTGCATCAGAAAATTGTTGGCACTGGCACCGCCGTCCACCTTCAGTTCGGACAGTTGCAGACCGGCGTCCTCCTGCATAGCGCGAAGCACGTCATGGGCCTGATAGGCCAGCGACTCCAACGTAGCACGGACCAGATGGAACTTGTTGACGCCGCGGGTCAGGCCCACAATGGCACCCCGGGCGTAAGCATCCCAATAAGGAGCTCCCAAACCGGTAAAGGCGGGCACCACGTAGCAGCCGTTGGTATCCTCCACTTTGGCTGCCATGCGCTCCGAATCGGCAGCACTGTCGATCAGTTTCAATTCATCCCGCAGCCACTGGATGGCGGCTCCGGCCACAAAAATGGAACCCTCCAAGGCATACTCCACCCTGCCGTTGACACCCCATGCGATGGTGGTGACCAGACCGTTTTCGCTCATAACCGGCTTGGCCCCGGTATTCATCAGCAGAAAGCATCCCGTTCCGTAGGTGTTCTTGGCCATACCGGGCTGAAAACAAGTCTGTCCGAACAGGGCGGCCTGCTGGTCGCCGGCGGCGCCGCCAATGGAAATGGGTGCGCCGAAGATAGTGGGGTCAGTCTGACCGTACACGCAGCTGGAGGGCTTAACCTCAGGCAACATGGAGGCGGGAATGTCCAGCCGCTGCAGAATCTCCTCGTCCCACTTCAGGTCAAAAATGTTGTACAGCATCGTGCGCGAGGCGTTGGAGTAATCCGTCACGTGAACCTTTCCACGGGTCAGGTTCCAGATCAGCCAGGTGTCAATGTTGCCGAAGAGCAGATCGCCCCGGTCTGCCTTCTCCCGGGCGCCGGGTACATTGTCCAGAATCCAGCGAATCTTGGTGGCCGAAAAATAAGCATCCAGCACCACACCGCACTTAGCTCGAATCTTGTCAGTCCATCCCTCGGCAGCCAGTCCATCACAGAAGTCGGCGGTGCGGCGGCACTGCCACACGATAGCATTGTACACCGGCTGTCCGGTGGTCTTGTCCCAGACCACGGTGGTTTCACGCTGGTTGGTGATGCCGATGGCGGCCACATCGGCGGCCGTGGCACCAATTTTCAGCAGGGCCTCCTGTGCCACACCGATCTGGCTGGCCCAGATTTCCATGGCATCGTGCTCCACCCAGCCGGGCTTGGGAAAATATTGCGTAAATTCCTTTTGCGCTACGCTGCAAATTTGTCCCTGTTTATCAAACAGGATGCAGCGGGAACTGGTGGTTCCCTGATCCAGCGCCATAATGTACTTTGCCATACCGACTCCTCCTGTCAGAATCGTATTGTTTCTGTTATTATAATACGCCGCGCCGTACCCTGCAAGTGTGCTATCTGTATTCTCCCCTGTTCATCTCATCCAAAAGCCTTCCGCCATCGTTCCATCATTGATATATGCGAAAATTTATGATAGAGTAAGCGAAACGGCAGATAAGAATTTGGCGAGGTAATGTGTTATGTGCTTGATATGCGATAGAATTCTGATGATTAAAGAAAACACCAACCCTTGGTTTGTCAAAGAATTGGAAACGGGTTATGTCGTCATTGGTGACAATCAGCATTTTAAGGGTTACACACTATTTCTTTGCAAAGAACACAAAACGGAATTGTTCCAGTTGGACTATGCAACTAAAATGAAGTTTTTAGAGGAAATGTCTGTCGTAGCAGAGGCTGTAGCAAAGGCATTTGGTGCAGAAAAAATGAATTATGAATTGTTAGGCAATGGAGATACACATCTTCATTGGCATCTATTTCCAAGAGTAAGCGGTGACTTAGAGAACTACGGAAGCAAGGGCAAAGGTCCTGTTTGGTGGTATCCGAGGGAGAAAATGTATAGCCCTGCCAACCACCCAACTGATGCTGAATTGAAAGAAATGAAAACCATATTGGCAACAGAGTTGGACTTATTACTATAAAGCCAATTCCAATTTGTCGAACTGTTACTATTACAAACAAAAAATTCCCGGCCCCTTTCGGGGTCGGGAATTTTCTTGGTTCTATGTCAATAGTTGGGGTATAAAAACAAATATCCTTAGCGAACATTGGAAGAGAAATCTGCATATTTCGATATGTAAAAAACGCCAATTTTTCGAAGAGCGTTTTTTACATATCAAAAATGGCCGCAAACCCGC
>JAZOBA010000034.1:0-8975 GCA_045595705.1 Oscillospiraceae bacterium | reverse complement strand
TGCATCCCAACACCAATCTCCGTCAAGAAATACACTATTCGGTAAATCCTGTTTGAGCTGTTGGCACACAGTTGTTTTTCCAACTCCCATAGTGCCACCAATCATATATAAAGTTTTCATCATTCACACCTACAAATTCTTGTTCGTCTTTTGGTTTACTCTACCATATTTCATTAATTATTTCAACGACTGGCAAAAATGCCGAAGTTGGAGTCACCAACACATTAAGTTAAAAGGGACTTGCCTTTGGTTTCCTTGACTTTATCCGAAGAAGGCCGTAAAATAATATGTTACATACTTTAATTTATAAGGAGCATGTTTATGCCCATTTATTTTGACCATGCCGCCACCACCGCCGTCTGCCCCGAGGCCGCCCAAGCCGCCTGTGAGGTGCTGACCGGCAATTTTGGCAACCCTTCCTCCGGCTACGAAATGGGCCGCCGGGCCGCCGCCGACATCAAGGGTTGGCGTGCCGACGTGGCATCCGCTTTGGGATGTACTCCCGCCGAGCTGTTTTTCACCTCCTGCGGCACCGAGGCAGACAACTGGGCCCTGCGCGCCGCCGCGCGTGCCATGCGCCGCCGGGGCAACCACATCATCACCACCGCCGTGGAGCATTCGGCCGTGCTCAACACCGCCCGTGCTCTGGAGGAAGAAGGCTTCCGGGTCACCTACCTGAAACCGGATAAAACGGGGCATATTACTGTGGAGCAATTCAAGGCCGCGCTGGAAAAGGACACCGTTGCCGTGTCCATGATGCTGGTCAACAACGAAACGGGTGCCATCTTCCCCGTGGCCCAGTGCGTCAAGGCGGCCAAGGCCCACAACAAGGACATTCTGTTCCACACCGACGCTGTGCAGGCTTTCTGCCACATTCCCTTTACCCCCAAGGGCCTCGGTGTCGACCTGCTGAGCGTCAGCGGTCACAAGATCGGCGCTCCCAAGGGCATCGGCGCCCTGTATATCAAAAAGGAAATTCAGGGCAAAATCAAAAATCTGATGTTCGGCGGCGCTCAGGAGGACGGACGCCGTCCCGGCACCGAGCCCACCGCCCAGATCGCCGCCTTTGCCGCAGCCTGCAAGGTGGCCAAGGCACATCTGAACGACTATGATACCCAAGTGCGCCGGCTGAAGGAATACACGCTGGAGCGTCTGCAGGAGCAAGTGCCCAACCTCGCGGTCGTCTGCCCCGGAGACGCGCCCCACATCTGCGCAATTTCTCTGCCCGGCTACCCCAGCCAGATGGTCATGACCGATCTGGATGGGCGGGGCTTCTGCGTGTCCAACGGCTCGGCCTGCCACAAGGGCAAGCCCAGCCACGTGTTTGCCGCCATGGACCTGCCCGACCATGTACTCAAAGGGGTTCTGCGCATCTCCTTCTCCCACACCAACAAGCGCGACGAGGCCGACGCACTGGCCGAGGCCCTGTCGCGGATCGCCAAAGAACGTATGACCGTCATGAAAGGTTGATCCCATGTTTTCCTGTCTCAAGCAAGGCAAAGCTTTTTACAAAAATCTGATCCTGCTCTGCATTCCCATGATCCTGCAGAATCTGGTGACCACCAGTCTGGCCATCGTGGATACCCTGATGGTGGGCACGCTGGGTGAGACTCCCCTTGCCGCCGTAACGCTGGCCAATCTGCCCATTTTCGTCATCCAGTTTGTTGTGTTCGGTCTGCAGGGCGGCTCCGCCGTGCTCATCAGCCAGTACTGGGGCAAGGGCGACATGAAGTCCATCACCCGGGTGATGGGCGTGGCCTTCACTGTGGCCGGCGGTGTGTCCGTCCTGTTTGCCCTGGCCATGTTCCTGTTCCCCACCCAGATCATGGGTCTTCTGACCAACGACCCCACCCTGCGTGACATTGCCGCCGAGTACGGCCGCATCGTGGGTTTCTCCTACGTGTTCAACAGCATTACCAGCATTTATGTGGGTGCCCACCGCAGCACCGAAAATCCCAAGCTGGGTCTGGCCATTTTCAGCAGTTCCATGATTGCCAACACCGTCCTGAACTGGGTCTTCATTTTCGGCAAGCTGGGCGCACCCGCCATGGGTGTGGTCGGCGCCGCGCTGGCTACCCTGCTGTCCCGCGTCCTGGAATTTGTCATCATGCTGATCCATGCCGCCACCAACAAGCGGCTGTCCCTGAAATTCTCTCTGATGCTGCGCCCCGGCGGGGATATGTGGCGCAAGTTTTTGAAGTACGCCACCCCGGTGGTGCTCAATGAGACCATCTGGGGTCTCGGCACCGCCCTGTATCCCACCATCATGGGCCATATGGACGGCAGCACCGAGATTCTTGCCGCCTATGCCGTGGCCGGCAACATCGACCGATTCTGCTCTGTGGCTCTGTTCGCCGTGTCCAGCGCCGCCGCCGTCATTGTGGGCCGTGAGATCGGCGCCGGACGGGGCAAAGAAAAGGTCTACGATGTGGGCAAGGCCCTGCTGATGGTGGCCACCGGGCTGGGCGCCGTTGTGGGAATCATCCTGCTTCTTGTGACCTACGGCATTGCCAAACCCTTTGTCTACCCGGTCTACCCCGCCTTCCGCAACTGCCCCGGCGCCGCCGAGATCACCACCATGATTCTGACCATTGTGGCCATCTTCGCCCCCATCCGCGCCTTCTGCGCCACCAATATTGTGGGTGTTCTGCGGGGCGGCGGCGATGTCAACTTCACCACCGCCATTGATGTGCTTCCCCTGTGGCTGGTGGCCCTGCCCCTGGCCTGCATTTCCGGTCTGGTGGCTCATCTGGGCATTTTCTGGGTGTATCTGTCCATCGAGACCGAGAATATGATCAAACTGGTGCTGGGCATCTGGCGCATCCGCTCCCGCAAATGGATCCGTGATGTGACCCGCAGCGCCGAACAGGAGGAATGACCGTGCAAATCAAAGTCCTCATCGAAAACCAAGGCACCGCCCCCTTTGTGGGCGAGCACGGCCTTGCCCTGTACCTGCGCCACGGCGAAAGCGAGGTTTTGCTGGACGCCGGCATGAGCGGTGATTTTCTGCAAAACGCCGCGCGGCTGGACTGCCCTGTGGAATCCGTAACCACCGCCGTGCTGTCCCACGGACACTTTGACCACGCCGACGGCTTTCCCGCTCTGTTTGCGCGCAACGACAAGGTCAAGGTCTACGCCCGGCCGGCCGTCATGGACCCCCAGTACGGTCATGACGGGCGCTACATCGGTCTTTGCGATTCCCTGCTGAACCGGTATGCCGACCGCTTCATCCTGTCGGATGACTGCCGGGCCATCGCGCCCGGTCTGTGGCTGGTCCCCGACGCTGTGGACCACGAGCAGTCTCTGGTGGCCGAGACCGGGGACGGTCTGGTGGTCATGAACTCCTGCTGCCACGCCGGTGTGGCTGACATTGTTTCCGACATCCTCCGGCGCTTCCCCGGACAAAGGGTGCGCGCCGTGGTGGGCGGTTTCCATCTGATGGGCCCCGGCGGCCCCTCCACCCTTGGTATGGAGCCGGACGAGGTCCGTGCGCTGGCCCGCCGCCTGACCGGGGAACTGGGCGTGGAGCACATCTGCACCGGACACTGCACCGGCACCCCCGGCCTTGCTCTGCTGCAAGAGGCAGCCCCCGGCAAGGTGCGCGCCATCCATCCCGGCGACATTCTGGAATTTTGATTGTATTTTCCGTCTCCAAGGAGGCATTTTTATGGTTCAATTTCTGCTTCGAAAGATGATCCCGGCCGGTGCGCAGGCCGACTCTCCCGACGTGCGTGAGCGCTGCGGCAAACAGTCCGGTCTGATCGGCATCGGACTCAATCTTCTGCTGTGCGCGGGCAAATTTCTCGCCGGCGCCGTCACCGGCTCCATTTCGGTCATGGCAGACGCCTTCAACAATCTGACCGATGCCGGCTCCTCGCTGATCACCCTGATCGGATTCCGTCTGGCCGGACAGAAGCCGGATGAAGAACATCCCTTTGGCCACGGCCGCATGGAGTATCTGGCCGGACTGATCATCTCCATGCTCATTCTGCTGGTTGGCTTTGAACTGGGCAAGTCCTCCATCGACAAGATCATCCACCCCCAGTCGGTGGTCTTTTCGGTGCTGTCGGCCTTTATTCTGGCCGTTTCGGTCTGCGTCAAGCTGTGGATGTTCTTCTTTAACCGGGCATTGGGCAAGCAGATCAAGTCGGCGGCGCTGAGCGCCACCGCCTCAGACTGTCTGGCTGACGCCATTGCCACCTCGGTGGTGCTGGTGGGCCTGCTGGCGGGACACTTTTTCCACATTCACATCGACGGCTGGCTGGGTGCTGCCGTGGCCATCTTCATCTTCCGGGCGGGCATTCTGGCCGTCAAGGACACTGTGGACCCCCTGCTGGGTCAGCCCCCTGAGCCGGAACTGGTCAAGGCGGTGCAGCAGACTGTGCTGTCCCATGCCGAAATCGTCGGTCTGCATGACCTGATCATTCACGACTACGGCCCCGGACGGCGCATGCTCTCCCTCCATGCCGAGATCCCCGCCGACGCAGACATTCTGGCCGCCCACGATGTCATTGACCACATCGAACGGGAACTGCAGACAACCTACGGCGTGGAGGCCGTTATCCACATGGACCCCATCGTGGTGGGCGACGAGACCACCGACCGCATGCGGGAACTGGTCACCCGTCTGGCACGACAGGTCATCGACCCGGCCGTCACGGTACACGATTTCCGCATGACCCAGGGTCCCCTGCACACCAATCTGATTTTCGACATGGTGCTGCCCCACAGCTGCAAGCTGACCAACGAGCAGGCCAAGCAGCGTATCCACGAGGCCGTCCAGCAGGAGGATCCCCATTATTTCGCCGTGGCCGACATCGACCGTATGTATCTGTAATTTACAGATTGTTCACCCAACGGCGACAAAAACCGATATACTGTACATACAGCAAGGCAATGACGACAAGGCAAAAAGCGCCGAATTATGCCGCCGAAATGCGATGCGGATTCGAGTTCTGTTGCCTTATATCTGACATCACGAGGTGAAGATTTGTGGCACGAAAAGTTCTGATCGTTGAGGATGAAACCAACATCGCCGAACTGCTCCACCTGTATCTGGAAAAAGAGGGGTTTGAGACGGCCGTGGCTGCCGACGGCGGCAAGGGCGTGGAACTGTTCCGCTCTTTCCGGCCCGATCTGGTGCTGCTGGACATTATGCTGCCCGTCATGGACGGCTGGTCGGTCTGCCGGAAGATCCGCGAAGAGAGCAGCACCCCCATCATCATGCTGACCGCCAAGGGCGAAACAAGCGACAAGGTTTCCGGTCTGGAAATGGGCGCCGATGACTACATCGTCAAGCCCTTTGAAATGAAAGAAGTTCTGGCACGCATCCATGCCGTTCTGCGCCGCTTTGGCGGCGAGGAGGAGGAATGCACCGGCAAGTGCCTGTCCTTCGACAAACTGTCCATCAATCTGGACTCCTATGAGCTGACGGTGGACGGCAAGCGGGTGGACACACCCCCAAAGGAACTGGAGCTTCTGTTCCATCTGGCCGCCTCCCCCAACCGGGTATTTACCCGCAACCAACTGCTGGACGAGGTGTGGGGCTTTGACTACTTCGGCGACTCCCGCACCGTGGATGTCCACGTCAAGCGCCTGCGCGAAAAGCTGGAGGGTGTCAGTGAGCGCTGGTGCCTGAAAACCGTATGGGGCGTGGGTTACAAGTTTGAGGTAACCGGCCCATGAAATCCATGTATTCCCGTCAGTTCGCCATGATGGTGGGTCTGATTCTGATTTCCTTCATCCTGTTTGGCGGCGCCTTTGCCGCCCTGTCCTTCCGGCACACGCTGGGGGAAAAACGGGAAAGTCTGGAGCGGCACGCCGACCACGTGGCCCAGTTTACCGCCTCGGCGGTGGAACGGGGATTCGGTGTGGACAGTGAATTGTTTCAGAGTTACATGTCCTCCATCGGCCACATTTCGGACGCCACCGTTCTGCTGGCTGAAAATGACGGCCGTGTGGTCTATGCTTCGTCCGAACTGGACGGTTATCTGATTCCGGCCGCCGCCATGGGGCAGGCCCGCTCCGGCGAGGAATACAACACCCTGAGCAATCTGGGCGGCGTGTTCCGTGAGGTGCACTACGTTTCGGCCACCCCCATCCGGGTCAACACCCTTATGGGGCAGGAGACTGTCGCAGGCGTGGTCTTTGTGGCGGCCAACACCTCCACCTTTATGGAGCTGTGGCGCAGTCTGGTGGTCATCTTCATCTTTACCGCCATTGTCATCATGTTCGTGGCCTTCATTTTCAGCTCGGTTACATCCCTGTATCAGACCCGACCTCTGAAGGAAATGGCGGCCGCCACCCGCAAATTTGCCCACGGCGAGTTTGACGCCCGGGTCAACACCTACGGCCGCCGGGATGAAATCGGCGAACTGGCCGTCTCCTTCAACGCCATGGCCGAGTCGCTGGCCCAAAGCGACGCCCAGCGCAGTGAATTCATCGCCAATGTCTCCCACGAACTGAAAACTCCCATGACCACCATCGCCGGTTTTGCCGACGGTATTCTGGACGGCACCATCCCACCCGAGCGGCAGGAAGATGCCCTGCGGACCATTTCGGCCGAGACCCGCCGCCTGTCCCGTCTGGTGCGGCGCATGCTGGACCTGTCCCGTCTGCAGTCGCTGGACAGCGTCACCACCCAGGAGTCCTTCGACATCTGTGAGACCATGGCCCGGGTACTCATCAGTCTGGAGACCAAAATCAACGACAAGGAACTGGACGTGGAGGCCGATTTCCCCGAGGAGCCCCTCAAGGTCTGGGGCGACCCCGACGCCATCACCCAGGTGGGTTACAACCTGCTGGAAAATGCCATCAAATTCTCCCGGCAGGGCGGCCATCTGAAAGTCGGCATTGCCGCCCGCAGCGGCAAGGCTCACGTCACGGTCTCCAACGAGGGTGAAACCATCCCGGCCGAAGAACTGGCACTGATTTTTGACCGCTTCCACAAAACCGACCACTCCCGCAGCGTGGACCGCGACGGAGTGGGTCTGGGTCTGTATATCGTCAAGACCATTCTCAACAACCACAAGGAAGACATCACCGTGACCAGTCAGGACGGCCTGACCGAGTTCACCTTTACGCTGACCAAAGCATAACCGGCGCCGCCGCGGACCCCGCCGCCGCGCCAAAGGAGGCACCACACCAATGGATTATTACCGTTCCCCCTGTCCAACCGAATGTCCCCCGGCTCCCAAAAAGCGCCGCAAATGGCCGGCTCTCGTCCTGTTTGCCGCCCTGCTAGCCTTGCTCATCGCAGCCGTTGTGGCCCTGCGTCTGGCCGCTCCCGAGGGGCCGCTGTTCTCATGGGAGAAGCTGATTCCCCAACTGGAGGCCTCCTTCGACTTCGAATTTCCCGAAGAATTCCTGCCGGAAGACTTCCGGGATAAGTTTGAGGATTCCCCCGACGAACTTCCTTCCCAGACGCCGCCTTCCGATGTCAAGCTCTCCCTCCCCGCCGCCGAGCTTGCCCCCGACGTACAGATGATACTGAGCATCCCCAAGGGTGAGCTGAGTTTTCAGGAGATTTACCGCAAGGTCATCCCCTCCATTGTCAGCATCGAGGTGTACAGCAACTACAGCGCCGGCACCGGTACCGGCATTATTCTGACCCGGGACGGCTACATCGTTACCAACCACCACATCATCGAAAACCACGACCAATGCAGCGTCTTCCTGTCCGATGGCACGGAATATGAGGCCCGGCTGGTGGGCACCGACGTGGAGAGTGATTTGGCCGTACTGAAAATCAATGCCCGGGGTCTGATCCCCGCCGAGTTCGGCTCCTCCGACCTGATGCAGGTGGGCGACGCTGTGCTGGCCATCGGCAACCCGCTTGGCTCCGAACTGTTCGGAACCATGACCGAGGGCATCGTCTCGGCCATCAACCGCGACATGAATGTGGACGGCTACACCATGAGTTTGATCCAGACCACCGCCGCTCTGAACCCCGGTAACTCGGGCGGCGCCCTGATCAACATGGCCGGTCAGGTCATCGGCATCACCAACATGAAGATGATGTCCGACTATGAGACCATCGAAGGTCTGGGTTTTGCCATTCCCTCCGTCTGGGCCAAGCAGGTGGTGGACACCCTGCTGGACCACGGCAAGATCTCCGGCCGACCCACCATCGGCATCATGTGTTTTGCATTGCTGGACGGCGCCGCCGAGGTGTACGGCCGGGACAGCGGCATCTACGTGGACGGCGTCACCCCCGGCGGCCCCGCCGAAAAGGCCGGACTGCAGATCGGCGACATCATTCTGACCGCCAACGGGCAGGAAGTGCTGACGCTGGACGACTTCACCGTTGTCCGCGATCAGGTGGGCGTGGGCGGCGTCATGCATCTGACCGTCTGGCGCAAGGGCGAGATTTTTGAAACCGACCTGACCCTTGTGGAACAGTACGAATTGAATTAAGAACATAAAAAAGAGGGTGCCGTATCTGCAATGTCATTAAGTTAACGTGTCATCCTGAGCGAAGCGAAGGATCTTAAAACAAAAAGCGGCCTCTTTTGAGGCCGTTTTTGAAGATTCTTCGGATTTTCCAAATCCTCAGAATGACAGGTTGTGCTTAATTCAATGACATTGGCCGTATCTGGCACCCTCTTTTTACGGAGTGTCAAAAGACCTCGTAGAGTTTCGCCGCCGCGGCGGCGAAATAAGATGAAATCCATTTTATCCGGCGACATGTGCGTCGGATAAAATACATCTCGGCCTGTAAACGTGGGAATCGTGCAGCCATGGCGCACGATTCGTGCGCTGCAACAGGCCGCAACCTTTTGTCGGAAAAGGCTTTGCCTTTTTCGGCAGGCTAAAAAAGAGGGTACCCTTCGGTACAATGTCATTAAGTTAACGTGTCATCCTGAGCAAAGCGAAGGATCTTTAAAACAAAAACGACCTCAAAGGAGGCCGTTTTTGAAGATTCTTCGGATTTTCCAAATCCTCAGAATGACAGGTTGTGCTTAATTAAATGACAT
>JAZOBA010000033.1:0-42486 GCA_045595705.1 Oscillospiraceae bacterium | reverse complement strand
TCGTTCGATTATAATATCCTAGTCTTGAGTCGGGGGTATAGCTCAGCTGGGAGAGCGCTTGAATGGCATTCAAGAGGTCAGCGGTTCGATCCCGCTTATCTCCACCAAAACAAAAAGGACATCCTTTCGGATGTCCTTTTTTGTTTTGCTTGGAATATTTCAGGTTAATTGACAGGAGTCATAGGGTTTCTTCTTCAAAAATTTTATAGGAAATTAAAAATTCTGTTCACAAATTTTTAGTAAAAATCTATCCCAAAATTTCGACATAATACATTGATATTTTCTTTGTAACGTGATAGGATATATTGATTAATTTTGTGCGCTTTAAAACCACAAAAACATTTGTCTAATTTATATCTTTTAAGCACTACGTTTTCATTCAAGGAATGTTGTTTTATGAATAGAAAATTCAGATTATCTACTGCATTGGATGTTGACGATCTGCTGATGGAATGTGTCCCATATGCAATACGTCTTGCCAACGAGAAATATAAGTTTGATCCTCCCCTGTCTATCTACGAAGTAGATCGTTGGGGCAAACTTGGTACCCGCGCAGATGTTATTTTTGAATTTTTCAATGATCCTGAATTCTTCCGCACTCAACCAGTCATTGAAGGTGCAAAAGAATTTGTGCGCAAATTGTCCCAGATGACCGAAGTCTTTATTTCTACCTCGGTCTATCCTCAGTTCATGAGTATTCGAGCACAGCGTATTATGGAGGAATTCCCTGAAATCCCTGCTGACCACATCTACATGGGATCCCGCAAGGATAAAATCGATGTGGACATCCTGTTTGATGACGGTGCTCACAATGTGTTTGCATCCAATGCTGCATATCCAATTCTTATGCGCAGACCTTGGAACCGGGAAGCAACCGGTATGCTGGCTGTAAACACTTATGACGAATTTCTGAAGCTGGTTGAGATCATTGCAGACAGTTACAGCACAAAGTCTGATCGGTATTCTCTGGATGAGCCTTCTGTCATTGTCTTCGTCGGGCCCTCGGGCAGCGGAAAGAACGACATTGTTCGTGAACTGGAGCTGTCAAGTGATCGTGTCGAAAAGTTGGTTAGTTATACCACGATGGAGCAGGTTGACCTGTTCTCTATGGATCGATATAAATACATCTCTGAACAGGAGTTTCTGGCTTTGTACCAGCGCGGCGAGATGTTTGAATCCACCAATTACGCCAATCACTTTTATGGCTCCCGCAAAGAAGATGTAGAACAAATTCTGCAAAAAGGGCGCCATGTGCTGACTGTCATGGACATCTGCGGTGCCATGTCACTGAAAACCCACTTCCCCAACGTTGTTACCATTTATGTGCGCCGTGACAAGCGTGATCTACTGACCTCTATTCTTGAAAAAGAGATTCCAACAAAAGAAAAGGTTAACAGATTGCTTGCCTTAGAAACAGAACGGCAGAACGCAGAAGTCTGCGACTATGTTGTAGAATTTGAATCCTGCGAAAAGGCAGTACAAGAGATTCGAGAGAAACTGAATCTTTAATGCCGGAAAGGAACACTGGATGATTGATCTGCATACACATTCCACCTATTCCGATGGTACGGTTACCCCAACGGAATTAATTGCCTTGTGTAAGCAGGCAGAAATCACCAGTGTTGCTCTGTGCGATCATAATACAGTCTGTGGTCTTCCGGAATTTTTGGACGCTGCCCGAAAACAAAATATTGATGCGATTCCCGGAGTCGAATTCTCTACCGAATACAATGGCACTGAATTACACATTCTTGGGCTTTTCATTCCTCCCGAGCATTATAAAACAGTTACTGAATTACTCGACGAAATGCTTGAAGAAAAAGAACGCAGTAACTGTGAACTCATCAAGGCATTGGACCACATCGGCATTCAACTCAATTATAATGTAATTCAGGCAAATCATCCTGATGGACTAATCAATCGTGCGGTTATTGCTGCCGAAATGGTTCGGCTGGGATATGTAAATTCCGTGAAAGACGCTTTTTCAAATTATTTATCTGAAAAGCATGGCTTATATCATCCTCCCCGTCGCCTTGGCAGTTTGGATACCATTCAATTCATTCGCTCCATCGGTGCCGTGTCAGTTCTTGCGCATCCGTTCTTGGATCTTGACGAACTGGGATTACGCGGTTTTTTGCGTGATGCAACCAAAGTTGGATTGGATGGCATGGAAACACGCTATGCAAAGTATGATGATGCCACTTCCCGCTTGGCAACCGAGATCGCCTCTGAATTTGGAATTTTGGAAAGTGGCGGAAGTGACTTCCACGGAGCAAACAAGCCTGATATTCAACTGGGTATTGGCAGAGGTTCGCTCCGTGTTCCGTATGAATTCCTGAATTTACTTCGACTGCGCAGCACACATGCAAGAAATCAAATTATTTCCCCGTTGCATTGAATGAGATGCGTGTCCCAAAGGAGTTACAATTATGGTTTACGACCTACAAAAGGCAAGTGTATGGAAGCGTTTTGCCGCATGGTTGCTGGACATTATTTTGGTCTGTATTCTTGTTGTCGGAATCGCTTTTATGTTGTCTGCCGCACTGGGATATGACAAATACAGCGACCGCGTCAGCGAGATTTACGATCAATACGAAGAGCAGTACGGCGTTTCTTTTGAAGTCGGACCGGAAGAGTACCAAAGTTGGACGGAGGAAGAACGCAAGAACTTTGATCATGCGTATCAGGAACTGGTCAGCAATGAGGAGGCAATGCATGCATATGGCATGACAGTCAATCTGACCATGATGATTGCCAGCTTGAGCATATTAATTGCTATTATTCTGTTGGAGTTCGTTGTGCCGCTGCTGTTCAAAAACGGACAGACTGTTGGAAAGAAGATTTTCAGTTTATGTGTTGTTCGTGTTGACTGTGTCAGAATGAATCATCTACAGCTGTTTACACGTACCGTTCTTGGCAAGTTTGCCATAGAAACCATGTTGCCCATTTATATTTTACTGACCGTGTTTTGGGGTATCACGAGCGCAGCTCCCCTGGTAATTTTGATTGTTCTGGCAATTGCTCAGTTGGTCATTCTGATTGCCACTCGTAAAAATCAAGCGATCCATGACCTTCTGGCCGGAACTGCAGTAGCCGATTATTCCAGTCAGATGATTTTTAACAGCGAAAATGAATTGATCGAACTGCAAAAGAAGCTCGCAGCAGAACGTGCTGCAAATCAAATTTATTGAGCACAAAAATTTAAATAAATGTGTAGATAAGAGGAAGGGAATTGTATGAAAGTAGTACTGCAAAACCTGACAAAAGTTTTCCCGAGCCGAGACAAGAAAGCTGGCAAAGAAGTGGTGGCTGTCAATGATTTCACCTTTGAGATCCCCGACGGCAAGCTGATTGGCTTGCTTGGCCCCTCCGGTTGTGGCAAGAGCACCACGCTGTACATGATCAGTGGCCTGCAGAAGCCTACCGGCGGCAAAATCTTTTTCGGTGAGGACGATGTAACCGAACTGACCACCGAAAAGCGTGGCATTGGCTTGGTGTTCCAGAATTATGCTTTGTACCCCCATATGACTGTGAAACAGAACATCTTGTTCCCCCTGGAGAATCTGAAGGGTGCCGACAAACTCAGTAAAACCGAGATGCACGAGCGTGCTCTTGAAGCAGCCAAACTGGTTCAAATCGATGAACTGATGGACCGCAAGCCCAACGAACTGTCGGGCGGTCAGCAACAGCGTGTGGCGATTGCCCGTGCTCTGGTTAAGATGCCCCGTGTTCTGCTGTTGGATGAGCCTCTGTCCAACCTGGATGCCCGTTTGCGTTTGCAAACCCGCGAAGAGATTCGTCGCATTCAGAAGGAAACCGGAATTACTACCGTGTTTGTGACTCACGACCAGGAAGAGGCTATGTCCAGTTCCGATATGATCGTGGTTATGAAGCGCGGTGTTGTGCAGCAGACCGGCGAGCCTCAGGAGGTTTATGACGATCCCGTCAACCTGTTTGTAGCTAAGTTCCTGGGTACTCCTCCCATCAACGTACTTGTCGGCCGCGTGGAAAACGGCGTCGTTTACATCGGCGAGGATGCAGTACTGGAAGTCACCGGCGTAGAAGATCAGGAAGTTATCATCGGCATTCGTCCTGAAGGCTTCGAACTGGACGAAAACGGCCCTCTGTGCTGCCAGCTGAGCAATGTTGAGGTCATGGGCCGTGACGTCAGTGTTGTTTCTACCAACGCCGCTTCTATCAATCCGCTTGTGCGTTCCATCATTAATGCCGACAACAAGGTTGACCTTTCTAAGAAAGAAGTACGTTATCGCGTCAAGCCGCATAAGTTCTTCCTGTTCCATAAAGAAACCGAAGAGCGAATCCGTTACGAGGTGAAATAATATGGTTGACAGTAAGCAACAGTGGAAAGCCTGGGTTTACCTGGCACCGGCGATCATTCTGCTGCTGGTGTTCACAGCCTGGCCTATCATCAATACCCTTCGCATGGCTTTTTTGGAAGGTTACAGCGGTCTGCAGGCAATGGGCGGCAGAACTTTTGAATTCGGCCTCGGCAACTTCCTGACTGTTATCAAGTATAAGAAGTTTTTGCTCTGCATGAAGAACACGGTTCTTCTTTGTATAACTACGGTTCCGATTTCTACTGTTCTGGCTCTCCTGATTGCCGTTGCACTTAATTCCATCAAGCCTCTGCAGAAATTTCTACAGACGATCTTCTTCCTGCCTTATGTAACCAACTCCATCGCTATCGGCATGGTGTTTGCTACGATGTTCAACATCATCGGTCTGAAGCCTGACGGTTTGACTGCTGACACATGGGGCATTATCAACAATGTTATTCAAATGTTTGGCGGTGATCCAATCAACTGGATCAATCCCGGATCGGATTATTGGGCAAACATTGTTGTTATGATCGTCTATATTGTTTGGAATGCTCTTCCCTTCAAGATTTTGGTTCTGCTGGGCGGTTTGCAGAGCATCAACAAGCAGTATTACGACGCTGCCAAGGTGGACGGAACATCCCGCACCAGAGTGCTGACCCGTATTACCGTGCCTCTGCTCTCCCCCATGCTGGCCTATGTTATCATCACCGGTTTCATCGGCGGCTTCAAGGAGTATACAAGCATCGTCGGTATCTTCGGTGATAAGATGGGTCCCGCACACGATGCAGGCCGACTCAATACCATGGTTGGTTTCGTTTACGATGCGCTCGAAGGTGACTTCCAGGGTCGTGCCAGTGCAGCTGCTTTGATTCTGTTTGTGATCATTCTGATTGTTACCTTCATCAACAATAACTTCATCAAAAAGCATGTTCACTATTAAGGAGGTGCCTGATATGTCTAACAATCAAAAAGTCATGAAGGCACAGGACCTGCAGAAAGTTGCAGCCGCTTCCAAAGTGAGCAAGTCGCTTGTTAAGATCGGTGTTTATGCATTCCTGATTATTATGGCACTGATCGTCCTGTTCCCCTTTTACTGGATGATCATCTCGTCTCTGAAGACTTTAGCCGAGTACCGTCAGCCCACGCCAACCTTCTGGCCACAGACCTTGATGTGGAGCAACTATGTTGACGCCTTCGCCACCGCAAATCTGGGCAGATTATTTTTGAATACCGCTTACGTCGGTATCGTGTCTACCCTGCTGAGTCTGATCATTACCGTGCTTTGCGCATTCGCCTTTGCCCGTTTGGAGTTCAAGGGAAAAGAAGGCCTGTTTGGTCTGCTGCTTGCCACTATGATGATTCCCGGCGAGCTGTTTACCATCACCAATTATCTGACCATCAACCAGTTGGGCTGGATGAATACCTTTGAGGCCTTGATTATTCCGTTCCTGGTGAGTGTATTCTACATTTATCTGCTGCGCCAGAACTTTATGCAAATTCCCAATGAGCTGTATTTGGCCGCCAAGGTTGATGGCTGCAGTGACATCAAATATCTTTGGAAGGTCATGATCCCGCTTGCCATGCCTACGCTGATCTCGATCACTATTCTGAAGATGATGGGTGCTTGGAACTCCTATGTGTGGCCCAATCTGGTCACCAGCAGCGACGAGTACCGTCTGATCACCAACGGTTTGCGTAACGCTTTCTCCGATTCCACCGGCGATGTCAATTATCCCGTTCAGATGGCTGCCGTTGTGATCGTATCGATCCCCCTGTTTATGGTGTTCCTGTTCCTGCGTAAGTATATTATGGCAGGTGTAAGCCGCAGCGGCATCAAGGGTTAATTATTTAGTCGTTCACAGGCGGAAAGTTCCGCTTGTAACATAATTATTCAAAGGAAGGAAACAACAAAACCATGAAGAAGAGAGTTATCGCGCTGTTCCTGCTGGCTGCCATGATGATTGGTATGCTGTGCCTGGGTGGCTGCGGCCAGGAGGCCAATGCTGAGCCCAACTTCGTCGTCCCCGAGTCCGGCTTCGATACCACTACTCCCGTTACCATTACCTTTGGTCACACTATGGGCCAGGCCTCTATGGCCATCCTTGACAAGTACATCAAGGAATTCAACGAACTGTACCCCAACATCACCGTCGAACATATGAACAAGGGTGGCTGGTCCGATATCAACGGCACCATCACCACCGAGATCAACGGCGGTACTCAGCCCAACGTCGTTTACTGCTATCCCGACCATGTTGCTATGTACAATCTGGCTAAGTCCGTTGTTACTCTGGACAGTCTGATTGCCAGCCAGATCGCCGTGGGCGACACCGGTGAGATCATCGGTTTGAGCGAGGCTCAGAAGGCTGACTTCGTCGAGACTTACTACAACGAAGGCACCGTTTTCGGTGACGGCCTGATGTACACCATGCCTCTGAGCAAGTCCACCGAGATCCTGTTCTACGACAAGGACTTTTTCGCCGAGCACGGCCTGACTGTTCCCACCACTTGGGAAGAGATGTGGGCTACCTGCGCTAAGATCAAGGAAATGGATCCCTCCTGCTATCCTTTGGGCTATGACTCTGAGGCTAACTGGTTCATCACCATGTGCGAGCAGATGAACGCCGGCTACACCGACGCTTCTCTGGGTATGGGCGAGTACTTCCAGTTTGACAACGAGCAGACTCGCGCTTTCGTCGAGGAGCTGCGCGGCTACTACGAGAAGGGTTACTTTACCACCAAGGAACTGTACGGTAACTACACTTCCGGCCTGTTCACCAACCAGGATCCCACCAAGGCTCGTGCCTATATGTGTATCGGATCCTCCGGCGGCACTCGCCACCAGACCCCCAAGACCACTGACGAGGACGGCAACACCACCTACGCTTTCGAGGTTGGCATTGCTCCTATTCCCCAGGTCAGCGCCGACAACAAAAAGGCCATTTCTCAGGGCCCCAGCGTTTGCATTCTGAAGGGTCAGAACACCACTGATCAGCAGATCATCGCTTCCTGGTTGTTTGTTAAGTTTATGTGCACCGATGTCGGCTTCCAGGCTGAGTTCTCCATGGACTCCGGCTATATGCCCGTTCTGAAGTCCGTCACCGAGCATGAAGTTTACTCCAAGTGGCTGGGCGAGGCCAACGGCTTTGATCGCCTGAACGCTATGGCTGTCAAGGTCGGCATCGAGGCCCGTGACACCTACTTTGTCTCCGACGCATTTAACGGCTCCACCACCGCCCGTAACGAGGTCGGCTATCTGCTGATCGAGTGCATCAGCGGCAAGCTGGAAAACGGTGTGACTCTGGATCAGTTGATCGATACTGCTTTCCAGGATGCTATTGACGAGTGTGTCTTCCAGGGCGGCTAATCTCTGACGAATGCTTATGAAGATCAGTAAAAAGATCATTAGCCTGCTTCTTCTGGTGTGTCTTGCTGTCAGCTGCTTCTGCGGCTGTCAGCAGACACCTCAGCAAGACGCAACTACTCCGGTCGAAGAAGACCTCCCTCCTTTCATCGATTTTGTGGATCAGCTGAAGTTAGACATGAACAGCACGACCGCAAAACTTGAAGTTGACGTCAAGCTTTTCATTGACGGTGATACAACCCATTTTTATGTCCCCAATACGGTCAGCCCGGACGGTATACTTAAAGCCCGTTATATTGCTGTCAATACGCCCGAATCGACCGGTCAAATCGAAGAATGGGGCAAGAAAGCATCCAACTTTACCCGCGACAAGCTGTCGAATGCCGAGTCGATCATCATTGAGTCGAATGGAGGCACTTGGGAAAGAGATTCCAGCGGCGGCCGTCACATGGCTTGGGTTTGGTACAAGCCTAAGGGTGAAGCAGAATACCGCAATCTGAACCTGGAACTGGTGCAGAACGGTCTGTCTCTGGCCAGCGGCTCAACCACCGACCGCTACGGTGATTTGACGATCCGCGCCTACACACAAGCTAAGCAGTATAAACTGAACGCCTTCTCCGGTGAGAAGGATCCCGATTATTACTACGGCGGCGTAATCCAGGTGGACTTGAAAACTCTTCGTACCTGCACCGAGTTTTATGAGGGTAAGGACGTTGTCTTTACCGGCGTGATTGTCCGCAACAACAGCAACACTGTGTATGTGGAAGAGTACGATGAAGAAACCGATATGTATTACGGCATGAATGTGTACTGCGGTTACACCAGCGGTGAAATCGACAACGTGCTGAAGGTTGGCAACGAGGTTCGCTTCGTCGGAAATGTGCAGTATTGGGAAGGTGGCGGCACCTGGCAGGTCACCGACATCCATTACAGCGCCTTTGATCCGGATGATCCGGAAAACATTAAACTTCTGGGCAGCGGACACACCGCATCCAATCGTCTCACCTCTGCAGAGCAGTTTATGGATGGTAAGGTTACAGTGAATGTCCTGAAGGAACTTGGCGGCGAAGAGACTGAAGAAAAAACCTTCGACTACGCTGCTCTGGCCATGAGTACATCCATCCGCATGGAAAATCTCTATGTCTCGGATATTTATGTAACTCAAAACGGTGGCGATAATGATGGCGCCATGACACTGACCTGTGAGGTCGATGACAAGATTGTCACCGTTCGCACTACCGTACTTCGTAATGCCAATAAAGAACTGTATACGCCTGAGGATTTCCTGGATAAGACCATCCATGTGGAAGGCATCGTGGATTATTTCAACGGCGAATATCAGATCAAAGTGTTCTCCGCAAAAAACATTGAAATTGTTGAATAAAGAAGGAGTAACTTATGAAGAAAATTATTTCCATTGTTCTTCTGGTGGCGCTCTGCCTTGGTCTGCTTGCCGGCTGCGGTAAGACCGGCCAGGAGGCCGTCAGCAACCTGCCCAATGCCAGAGCACTGGTGTTTAACACCTATAAGCCCGCCAGCAAGGACGAAATTCCCGCCAAATCCAGCGACTTTGAAGTTATGACTTCCGTCCTGGTTGACGGTGAATACTTCCCCGTAGAATGGGTTGTTGAGGTCACTGCCGGCGACAAGGACGCTGTCAAGATTGTTGATGGCTCTTCCGCTGCTTACAAGTTGGTCGATGTGACTGAGAAGCCCGAGACTGAAGTTCAGTTCACTCTGACTGCTACTATCAAGGATTCCAATGGCAATTCCGAAAGCGTTTCCTTCAAGTACATGACCCCCGCATTTGAAGCTCCCACCGCAGCCAAGGTTGTTATTATTAACGTGGCTGATTCCGTTTACGCAACCGGCACCGAGTATCAGTATACTTCTTCCAGCGGCAGCGTGAAGATGGAACTGGTGCTCACCGAAAACAAGGCTGAAGCCGTGCCCTTCACTCTGGTCAACAACGAAGATGGCACCGTGTCTTTCGTCACCGACTGCGGCAAGTATCTGTACTGTGACGCCACCAATGTAGAGTTTGTTGATGAAGCCAGCGATTTCACTAAGTACCTTCTGGATTCTGCCGACGGCGGTTACTACATCAAGTGCGCTGTTGCCAACTACAACGACAAGGCCCAGTATCTCGAAGTTTACAGCGGCTATCTGACCTGCTATGGCATGAACGAGTCTAAGGCCGGCCTGTATATCTTTGCTCTGGAGGATGCCACCGGCGCAGCCGGCACTGTGGTTAAGTACTCCGGTTCCACCGAGCCCGTCGATCCCGAGCCCACTCCCGAGCCCGACAACAGCAATGATCCCGTTGCCGACAGCACTCTGTCTGTTGCTGACGCCATTGCTCTGGGTGCTTCCAAGGCACACAATACCTACACTTCCGGTAAGTATTATGTGACCGGCGTCATCACTGAGGTCTACAACGAGCAGTACGGCAACATGAAGATTGCTGACGAGGAAGGTAACATCCTGACCATCTATGGCACTTTTGATGCTGATGGCACCAACCGCTACGACGCAATGACTACCAAGCCCGTTGCCGGTGACACTGTCACCATCTATGGTATTGTTGGTCAGTATAATGATGCACCTCAGATCAAGAACGGTTGGATCACTGCCCACACCGCAGCTCCCTCCACCGAGCCCACTCCCGCACCTTCCACCGAACCTACCCCCGAGCCCACTCCCGCACCTTCCACTGAGCCTACTCCCGAGCCCACTCCCGCACCCTCTACTGAGCCTACTCCCGAGCCCACTCCCGCACCTTCTACTGAGCCCACTCCCGAGCCCACTCCCGCACCTTCTGCTGAGCCTACTCCCGCACCTTCCACCGGCTCTGCCGAGGATATGGCCATCGTTGATGAGGCCTATGAACTGAAGAGTGGCAAATCTCTGTCCGAGAAGAAGACTCTGACCGGCACCATTGTTAACATCAACAGTCTGTATGATTCGCAGTATAAGAATATCTCTGTTGACATCCGCATCACCGGCAGAGAAGGCAAGCCCATCCTGTGCTACCGCATGAAGGGTGAAGGCGTCGAGAATCTGAAGATCGGCGACGTGATCACTGTTACCGGTAAGCTGAAAAACTACAACGGCACCATCGAATTCGATACCGGCTGTACTCTGGATAAGGTTGTTGCATCCGGTGCTGCAATCGAAGTCTCCACCGATGCCACTAAGATTCTGTCCGAGGCTGCTGCACTGAATAGCGGTGCTCGTTTGGCTTATAACGCCACCCTGACCGGCGAGATCACCAAGATTCCCACCAAGTACAGCTCACAGTACAAGAACATCACCGTTATCATCTTGGTGAACGGCGTTGAGGTTGAATGCTATCGCATGCTTGGTGATGGCATCAAGGATCTGGCGGTCGGCGATACTATCACCGTTTCCGGCATGATTATGAATTACAAGGGTAAAATTCAATTTTGTCAGGGCAGTGCTCTGCAGTAATATTCTCACCTATTGATTTCAAAAGGGTCCGCATCGATTTCGATGCGGACCCTTTTCATTCTATATTATTTCAGTTTTTGATACACAATCATATCACAACGGTTAATGGTCATGGGCATAACAGAAATATATCCGTGCATGACAGCATCCGTATCCAGCGTGTTATCGTTGCTGTCCTGATACACACATTTCCCCTTGGCCTGATACAAGTCACCAACGACATTCACAAAATCATCGGAATAATAGTGCCCACCCTGGCGGGTGATCAGAATTTCATTCCCTGGGGATGTAATGTTCACATTGTAGGCATTACACTGGCTCAATAGATCTTTCTGAAAAATATAATCAAACACTTGATCCAAATGTCCGGTTGCATGCTCATAGTACTCGGGCGACGTAGATAATGCAACCGCCTTCATACCAAGAGAAACCGATTCAAACACTGCGCCGCAGGTACCGGAATACATAATATCCGTACCCATATTAAAGCCACGGTTAATTCCTGAGATTACAAGATCAAAAGTTTGTTTCAGACCAAACACGGCATACCGGATACAGTCAGCCGGAGTGGAGTCCACGGACCAACCGTAAAAGCCAGGGAAAATTTCTACTTGCTTCACTTCAAAAGGCTCATGCAGTTCAATTCCTTGGCTTTTTCCGCTTTGCTCCACCTTGGGAGCTACTACGGTTACCTCTCCGATTGTTTGAGCCCACTGAACCAGTTTCACAAGCTGAGGTGCGCGGATCCCGTCATCATTGGTAACCAGAATTCTCATAACCAACCCTCGTGCGTTTCCTTGTATTCTTTGATGTGAGCATCGGCGTCGCAAAGCAACGCATTTACCTCGTCCATGCCGTAAACAGTTGCGCCACTGGCACATGCATGACCGCCACCGCGATAATTTTCAGCCACAGAATTGATGTGAACAAAACGGGACCGCAGACGTACGCGATATGTTTTCTGTTCGTCGCCCTGCTCAATAAAGGCGATCCAGCAGATACAGCCTCGGATCGAATCCAGATTGCCGATAACAGCACTGGCCTGCTCCAAAGAGAGATTGAACTGTTCCTGCATCGCGCGGTCAACAACGATGTATGCGACACCATTTTCTGTAATCTGCATTTTTTCATAGATGTGTGCTTTGAACTTCAGGTATTCGAACGCCTCCAAATACAGACGTGCAAACAATGTGTCAGTATCTACTCCGACATCAAGAAGCAATGCAGCACAACGCAGAGTGTCGCCGGTTACATCACTGTACTTAAACCGGCCGGAATCGGTAACCATGCCTGTGTAAAGGTGCGTAGCAGCCTGAGAATTGATTTTAAGCTCATCACGGAAGGTATCGTAGAACTTAACCACCATTTCGCAGGCGGAAGAGCGTTCTTCCTCAACCCACATGATATCGCCATAATCTTCCAGAGGAATATGATGATCGATTTTGATCAATTCCTTGCACAAACTGTACTTCTTATTTGAAATGCGGGATTCAGACGCAGTATCCAATACAATACCCAATGCATCGGCGTACATTTCATCGGGAACCGGCTCGTCTTCCGGACCCATGAATTCGAGATACTTTGCGGTATCTTCGTCGATAATATATACTTCTTTCTCGGGCCAGGTCAGCTTAATAATCTCTTTGAAACCTTTGGTGGAGCCAACACAATCGCCATCGTTTCTTACATGGCGAAAGAGCATAATGCGGTTATACTCCTTGATCTTCTGCAGAATCGCTTTCATAATTTCAACGTTATTCATCACATATCTCCGATCAATTTTTTCAAATCATCCAGCATTGCCATTGCAGTCTCACGGTCACGAACTGTGGCACCGCAGGCCTTAGCATGTCCGCCTCCGCCGTACTTAACCGCAATCGGATTGATGTTCCGGTCGGCAGAGCGCAGCTCACAGATTACACCCTCATCTGTTTCGGTGAAATTAGCCCAAATCTCTACACCGCGCATATCCGCCATGGTGTTTACCATTCCCCGGGAAATGGAAAATACATCACGGCCCAGTTCCTGCATTTCCTCTTTGGTTGTGTAGATGTACGCAACATGAGCCGATGCCAGCTTGACCTTCAGAATAAACCGGGCGCGCAGCTGCTTGCTTTCCATGCTCTCGGCGTAAAGTTCTCGATAAATATCATTGGTATCAAAATCCTGCTCCAAAAGTGCCGATGCAAGACGCAGGGTACGTGCATTTGTGGAGTCATAGCGGAAGCGTCCGGAATCGGTAACCATACCCGTATAAAGTGCTTTTGCAGCCTTAGCGTTCAATTTCAACCCGCATTCCAAAGAAAATTGTGTGATCAGTCCACAACAGCTTTCATAAGAGCTATCACACGCTTCAACCTGAGCGATTTTGCCTTGGAAAATGTGATGGTCCATCCGTGCCGTCATGGCCGCTTTGGTATAACGATCATCACTGATCAGCTGAGCGGAAGATGTATCAAGAATAATGGCCAATGCATCATCGTAGATACTGTCAGGAATCTCATCCATAACCGCGCCATCCATAAAACTAAGATAACCGGCGCCATCACCGACGATATAAACGGTCTTGTCAGGGAAATTGTTCTGAAGTAAATACTTTAGTCCGATTTGACTGCCCAGTGCATCTCCGTCAGGGCGGCTGTGACGATGAATTATGATCGTATCAAACTTCTGAATAACATATAACAATTCTTTAAACATCAATGTACTCCTCTCAGGGGATTCAGCAAACACTTGCTTATTCCCAAACAAATATTTATAATTAAGCAAGAATGTATTGCACATAATTATCTTTCTCAGACATTACAGATTACCATAATTCGTGGTTTTAGTAAAGGAAATCTTATTCATATAAGAGGTGATTTTTCATGGCAAAACTGATGCTGGTCGATGGAAGTAATCTACTGTTCCAGATGTTTTACGGTATGCCTGCAAGAATCACAAACAAAGATGGAAAAGCGATTCAGGGAACCCTCGGTTTTGTCGGTGCTCTGCTGAAAACCGTCCGTATGGTTTGCCCCACCCATTTGGCTGTATTTTTCGACGGAGAATGCCACAATCCCCGCCGTGACATGGATGCTGACTACAAAGCAAATCGCCCTGATTTCAGCCAAATTTCCGAAGAAGACACTCCATTCTCACAACTTCCTGACATTTATGCTGCGCTGGATCACCTGAACATCAAGCACTGCGAGACAACCGTCTGCGAAACAGATGACTGGATCGCTGGCTATGTTTCTCGATACGGCGACAATCATGACATTGTCATCATGTCGCAGGATAGCGACTTCTTTCAGCTGATTAACGACCGTGTTTCTGTCCTGCGCTACCGTGGTGACAAGTCTGTACTCTGCACTCCTGATTACATACAGCAGACACTTGGCATCTCCCCCACCCAGTACGCCGCCTACAAATCCCTCACAGGAGATAATTCAGACAACATCCGTGGTGTTGACAAAGTCGGTCCGAAAACCGCCGCTGCACTGATGAACGAGTTCGGAACCTTGGAACGCTTAATTGAACACGCCCAGTCAATCCAAAGACAATCCATCCGTAAGTCCGTCACAGAACAATCAGAACGCATTCTTAAAAACTTCGAATTAATTTTTTTGCGTGGTTATGATGATCTTCCTTTTATGTTGGATGAATTGGCATTTTCCGACATTGGATTTACAACTACGCAGGTATTGCAAAACATCGGACTGCGTTAAATTTAATAACAAATTTGACCGTCTGCAACAAATATTGCAGGCGGTCATAATTTTCCATATGCGATCTTCGCTTTCCTTACTCTCTGTTAGTGGATGCATAATAGACACACGTATGAACTGTTCTACGATACTCAACCGATTGAGTATACATTATCCCTTGTTCTGTCCGTAATATGCATTTTTTCCGTGCTTACGCAGATAGTGCTTGTCAAGCAGCTCCTGCTGCATACGGCAAACAGAGGGATTAAGCTGAATCGCGTGCATTGCCATAAAAGCAACTTCTTCCAGCACAACAGCGTTGTGCACTGCCTCCATTGCGTCTTTACCCCAGGCAAAAGGACCGTGGCTGAACACCAAAGCGGCCGGGATCAGTGCTGCATCGATCCCCTGCTCTTGGAAGGACTCAATAATCACGTTTCCGGTTTCCTTTTCATACTCACCCGAGATCTCTTCCGGGGTCATAGGGCGAGTACAGGGAATATCTCCGTAGAAATAGTCTCCGTGGGTTGTTCCCATAGCAGGAATGGAAACACCTGCCTGTGCAAAAGAAGTCGCCCAGCGCGAGTGAGTATGAACAACTCCGCCCAAGGACGGGAACGCCTTGTAAAGCTCAACATGAGTGGGTGTATCGGAAGACGGCTTGTAATGCCCCTCTACCACATTCCCATCCAAGTCAACAACTACCATATCATCAGCAGTCATTTCGTCATATTCCACGCCACTGGGCTTGATTACAACCAAACCAGTCTCCCTGTCAACGGCAGAAACATTGCCCCAGGTAAATGTAACAAGACCATGTTTGGGGAGAAGAAGATTTGCTTTACAGACTTCTTGTTTCAGTTGTTCCAGCATATCTGATACCTCACAAAACATCCACTGCCTTATGTTCAACTTCAAGCAGGGATCGATACTCATTTAACCATGCGTTGAATCCAACAACATCCCGTTCATCCGGTTCCATAACCGATGCAGAAACCTCTGCAAACACTTGGCGGTTCAGGTAGTCTTCCAGTGATTCTCCGCAATCTTTATTGGCACGAAAGGCCGCAAGAAGTGCCATTCCGTAAGGTCCTCCCTCTCCTGCTGTTTCCATACAGGATACAGGTGCATTACAGGCGGCAGCCAAGTATTTCTGTCCAACCACCGGGGTCTTAAACAAACCACCATGGCCGGTCAGAGAATCAATTATCACCCCTTCTTCCACCAAAATGTCCATGCCGATCTTCAAGGTAGCCATGGAAGAATATAGCATAGCGCGGAAGAAATTAGGCAGCGTAAATTTGCTCTCTGGTCTACGCACCACAATAGGCCGACCCGCGTCCAGATGAGTTACACCTTCACCGGACAGATAATTGCAGACCATTACACCTCCGCAGTCAGGATCGCCCTCCAGGCTCTTTTCATAGAGCTTAGTGTAAAGTTCTCCTGTGGACGGCTGTGCACCAAACAATGCGGCAGTTTCGCCCAGCAGAGCTGTCCAGGCATTGGAGTCGTTCGTGCAGTTGTTGCAATGGACCATGGCCACCGGCTTTCCGGTAGGAGTCGTAACAAGGTCAATCTCCTCGTACACTTTCTTCAAGGGATGTTCCAGAACAACCATGGAGAAAATGGATGTTCCGGCCGACACATTTCCTGTACGAGGAGCAACGGCATTTGTTGCCGTCATTCCGGTACCGGCATCTCCTTCAGGAGGAGCAAAGGGAATACCGACGGGAAGAATACCATCGAGAAGTGCACTTCCCTGCTCAGTCAGTTCGCCTGCGTCCTCACCGGCCAGTAGAACGCTGGGCAGCAAATCGATAATCTTGTGTTTCAGCGGACTTTCGGAAACTAAATCATCGAACTTGCTCAGCATCTCTACATCGTAGCCAAGCGTTTCACTGTCAATGGGGAACATACCGGATGCCTCACCAACACCAAGAGCATTCACACCGGTCAGCATAAAGTGAACATAACCGGCCAAAGTGGTGATGTGGGCGATCTTGTCTACATGTTCCTCCCCGTTCAGAATCGCCTGATACAGGTGGGCAATACTCCAGCGCTGAGGAATGTTAAATCCAAACAAGGACGTCAGTTCTTCGGCCGCTTGTCCGGTTATGGTGTTTTGCCATGTACGGAATGGAACCAGCAGATTCCATTCCGCGTCAAAGGCCAAATAACCGTGCATCATGGCCGATACGCCCATAGCAGCAATCTGATCCCGGCCTCCCAACTGACGAAGTGCAGTTTTCAGGCCGACCCACACCTCATCCATGGAATAGGTCCAAATCCCGTTTTCAAAGGCGCTTTTCCATGTGTAATCACCGGAAGAAACGGGCATATGGGTACTGTCAATAGAAACAGCCTTGATTCGGGTGGAGCCAAGCTCAACACCTAAAAAGCGCTTGTCATCCATATCTTATGCCCAGGGATTTTCGGTAGGATAAGGCAGGCTTTGCGGCTGATTGTATGCAATGTCCGCCACACCCAAATACTTGAACACTTCAAACAAAGCCTTGCCGCAGTGAGCAAAGGCAACGGCGCCGTGATGAGGATAACGCTTCTGAATCAGCACATGGCGATAGAAACGTCCCATCTCGGGGATTGCAAAAATACCGATACCGCCAAAAGAACGGGTTGCAACGGGCAGCACTTCACCCTCAGCAACATAAGATCGCAGTTTGCCTTCGCTGTCACACTGCAGACGGAAGAAGGTGATCTCGCCAGGAGCAATGTCACCCTCCAGAGTGCCACGTGTAAAGTCAGGCTCGGAATCCTTGGGCTCCAGCAATCGGTGCTGAATGAGCTGATACTTCACGGCGCAGTCATTGCACATCTTACAGCTGGGGGTATTGCCACAGTGGAAGCCCATAAAGGTATCCTTGATGTCATAATCGAACTTGCCGGCGATGTCTTCATCATAGATATACTTTGGTACTGAGTTGTTAATATCCAGCAGAGTAACAGCATCGTTGGTCACGCAAGTGCCTATGTACTCGCTCAGAGCGCCGTAGATGTCAACTTCACAAGCTACAGGAATGCCCTTGGAAGCCAAACGGGAGTTGACATAGCAGGGCTCAAAGCCGAAGGTTTCGGGGAATGCGGGCCAGCACTTGTCTGCAAATACAACGTATTCACGAGCGCCCTTGTGAGCCTCTGCCCAGTCCAGCAGAGTCAGCTCGAACTGAGCCATGCGCTCGCACAGGTCAGGATAATAACGACCTTCGCCCATCTCCTCAGCCATCTCTTTGATAACTTCAGGAATGCGGGGATCGTTTGAGTGAGCCTTATAAGCCACTAGCAGATCCAGTTCGGAGTTCTCTTCGATTTCCACGCCGATCTCATACAGCCCCTTGATAGGAGCATTGCAGGCAAAGAAATCCTGAGGACGGGGGCCGAAAGTAATAACTTTCAGGTTCTTCACACCAACGATGGCACGTGCCACTGGGATAAACTCACGGATCATTTCCACGATCTCGTCAGCGGTACCCACAGGATATTCGGGAATATATGCCTTAATGCCACGCATACCCAGATTGTAGGAACAGTTGAGCATGCCGCAGTATGCATCACCGCGGCCGTTGATCATATCGCCGTCACCTTCAGCGGCAGCAGCGTACATAACAGGGCCGTTGAACTTCTGGGCAATCAGAGTCTCGGGAGTCTCAGGACCAAAGTTGCCTAAGAAAACAACCAGTGCATTGCAGCCGGCAGCAGTCACATCAGCAAGAGCGGCCAGAGCGTCCTTCTCATTTTCAACGGTAACAGGACACTCATACAGGCCCTCGCCGAATGCGGCCACAATTGCCTTGCGGCGGGAGATAGACAAATCAATGGGGAAACAGTCGCGGGAAACTGCAATAATACCAAGTTTAATTTCAGGAATGTTCATGCTATATTCCTCCTCAAAGCATGTATGCAATATCAATATTTTCACCGGTAAGTCCGACCTTTGCTCCATTCTTGGCCTCGTCAGACTCAGGGTGCGCTAAAAGCCACTTGTTTCTGGCAGTCATAATAGCATCCTCTTCTGTCTTATTAACCATAACAGGACGCTCAGTATTCGTCAACCACGGCAAAGCCACAAGCACACGGAATCCCTTTTCCGGGTCACAGTGACAAGGTGCGTAATGAAGCGAAGTAGCAAATACTTCAACCAATACGCCGGAAGGCACACGAAATGCCTTTACCTTTGCGGTATCAAGAAGTCCGTTCTCGATCTCTTCCTGGCGTGCAAGAAGAAGAATAAAATCCTCTGTACCGAGATTGAACTCAGAATCTCTGTGATATTCCAAACAGTTCAGTTTGGTGTTGTGACCGTTACACCAGCCTAATTGCACTGGCATACCGCCAAAACAATGTTCGCTGATTTCGATTGCTGCAGGCAATTCCTGAAGATTCGGATCGGTCGGAACATAACCCACATCCATAGGCAGCGGAGTATCAGCAAGGGCGCCTAAAATCTCCGAGACAGAATCATCAAGTCCGGCCACGACCTGACCGTAAGCTTTAAACTCAGGATCATAGATTGAGTAGACGTTCATAATCAGCCTCCAATCTGGGCAAACAGATCTTTGCACGCAGGATATATTCTTTTAAACTGGCTGTAACGCTCTTCGTAGCGTTGCATTAAGTCAGCATTTGGCTCCTCAGTAGCAACCACTTCAACAAGAGCATTTACTGCTGCTTCCACTGTCTCATATTCACCGCAACCAACCATTGCCAGCATGGCTCCGCCGTATCCCGGCCCTTGTTCAGTCTTCAGAATCTGAAGCGGAATGCCCAGTACGTTAGCGAAAATAGTTCTCCACAGAGAAGATTTGCTTCCTCCGCCGCAAATCTTGCTGATAGGAACTGTCAAGCCGATATCCTTTGCAACCTCGAGTGAATCACGGATTGCGAATGCCACGCCTTCCAAAACCGCCTGCACCAAATCAGAGCGGGTGGTGTCCATAGTCATTCCAATCAATGTACCCCGCGCATTGGTGTCATTGATGGGACTGCGCTCACCCATGAGATACGGAAGGAAATAAACATGATTTCGGCCAAGTTTCTCCTCAGTTATTTCAGCTTGTTCGGCATTGTAATCTGCGGTTTTCAGAATATCCTCACACAGCCACTTGTTACAACTGGCTGCCGAAAGCATGCACCCCATCAGATGATATCCGCCATCTGCATGCGCGAATGCATGAAGCGAATTTTTCGGATCAACCCCAAAAGAATCCGTCGAAATAAATACGGTGCCGGAGGTTCCGAGGCTAATGTTGCAGCCTCCGTTCCCTACCGTTCCCGTTCCAATCGCTGCTGCAGCATTGTCTCCTGCTCCTGCTACAACCCGAACCGTTTCGGGCAGTCCGAATTCATGTGCGACATCCGGCAGTAGAGTACCGACAACTTCATAGCTTTCGAAGAGTTTCGGCATTTGATGCTCTTCGATTCCACAGATATCCAGCATCTCCTTGCTCCAGCACTTATGCTCTACGTCAAGCAAGAGCATACCGGATGCATCGGAATAATCGCAGCAATGTACGCCGGTCAAAAAATAATTCACATAGTCTTTCGGAAGCATGATTTTAGAGATTTTTTCAAAATTCTCCGGTTCATTCTCTTTAACCCAAAGGATCTTTGGTGCGGTAAACCCGGCAAAAGCGATGTTTGCCGTCCAAGTCGACAGCTGTTCCTTGCCAATCACGCCGTTCAGGTAATCCACCTGTTTGGCAGTTCGCCCGTCGTTCCACAGAATGGCGGGACGGATCACCCTGTCGTTCTCATCTAGAATTACAAGGCCATGCATCTGTCCACCCAGACCGATGCCGCGAACCTTGTCTGCATCAAATCCCTTGATCAGTTCAGGAATACCCTCAAAAACAGCGTTTTTCCAATCCTCCGGTGCCTGCTGACTCCAGCCGGGTTGCGGAAACTCCAAAGGGTATTCTTTGGAAATGCTGTTCAGGATCTCGCCTTTCTCATCTACGAGCATCAATTTAGTAGAGGACGTTCCCAAGTCTATTCCGATGAAATACACTTCCAAATCCCCTTCTTCAGTCAATTTTGAATTCAGCCAGCTCCCACATACCTTCGCCGCTGTAAATGATACGTACGGGGTGATCACCGGCAGTTGCTTTCAGAGAAACCGCAATTTCTTTCCACGCAGTGTCGCTGTCCAAAGACAGCTCGCATTCTCCTGCGGAATCAAAATTTTCATCGTTGAGGTAGATGCTCAAGTTACCCTTACAGCATCCTCTGACCTTCAGAACAATATTACTCTCGCTGCCATCAAACGTCAAGTAACGGAATCCAACTACATCGGTATCGGAAATGTTCGTTACATACCCAACTTCATCTTCTACAACCACAAAAGGCGCCTCCACGGTGCGTTCACGGCTAAATCGGATAAACACACCGCCCTCACCTTTGTACATATTGCACGCACACCAAGCGGGAAATACATCCTTTGCAGGTGCTTTACCACCGTTCAAACCAAAGCTGGTACACTCAACCTGCTCAATGCTGCCGTCCTCTTTGATGTTGATCGGTTCCATACAGCACTGGCGGGAAAACTGTCTTCCGTGGGTGTGCCGATGGTATGTGATATACCACTGATTACCAATCTGCACCATGCCGCCATGAATATTTGCGATTTGATTGCGGGCATTCTTCTGGTCCAGACCGTGATAACCCACATCAGCATTGGAAACCAATGTACCTCCATACTTGAAATCGCGGTCAGGATATTTACTGGTTGCATAGCACAGTTCGTGCATTAAGCGGGAACAATATACGAAGTAGTAGGTATCCCCCACCTTACGAATGGATGCAGCCTCAAAGAAAGGATGCTCTTCAAATTCGGTTCCCAGTGCGTGTTTCTGATCGGGCATGATATTGATCGGCTCACCCTTACAGGTCAACATATCTGCTTCCAATTCCACGCAGAAGGCTCCGAGGGTCTCAGGAACAGGCTGACCTCGCATGGGGAAATGCGGTGCAAAACCAAAGTACAAATACACCCGCCCGTCGTCATCCATCAGCACTGCAGGGTCAAACGCCAACGGGGTATCCAGTTTTCTACCGTCCGGGAAATGAACCACACCCAGATACTCATACTGACCGGCCGGAGTATCACACACGGCGACGGCAATTTCCAAGTCGCTCCATTTTGGCACTGTCAGAGCATAATACATATAATAACGACCATCCGGTCCTTTTGTCACATCAGGTGCCTGCAGGAAACGGGAACCGTCGGTGTTTTTGGGGTCCTGGTCCCGACGAAAGGTCACTCCTTCATACCGCCACTGGATGGGGTCATTTACCGGTGCAGACCAACCGACGTAATCTTCCAAACAATAATCTTGTCCATCGCATCGGTCATGAGAGCCAAAAATATAAACCCGGTCATTAAATACACGAAGCTCTCCGTCCGGAATGAATTCTGTAACAGGAAGATACGGATTGTAAGCGATTTGTTTCATGGTACATTTTCCTTTCGTAAAAACCCCGCGGGGCACAATGGCCCCGTGGGGTTTCAATTTATTTATGCGGAAACGGCTTGCGCCATTGATTTTTTCATTTCATGAGCCAGTGCAATGCGATCTCTCTTAGCCTTACGGTCACGGAAGATAGTTTCGTTGGCACGGAAGACCAGGAACAGCAGGAACAGGCAAAGCGTAAAGACGCGCTGTTCAGTCATAGAAAACTTCATGATGGACAGGCCGGTCTGGAACAGCTTGATCGTCATAGAGGAAACTAAAATTCCGATTGCCTCATTGGACCAGCGGCCCAAATACTTGCCCAAATACATAGGGAAACAGTTGGTCATAACCACCGAGTTGGAGGTCAGACCCATCGCAGCATCCATGGAGCCGCTGTAGGCAGCCTCAAAAACGCCGGCACAGGCGATTGCTCCGCCTGCCAAAGTGTAGCAACCAATTGCATGGTTGAAGATGTTGATGCCGCTGTTGTAAGCGATTTTCTGAGAACCGCCGATAGCGCGCATGTGATAGCCAAATTTGGTATACTTGATGAGAACCAGGAAAATCACAAGAATCATCATCAGGACCGTGATACACAGATACATATTGGAAAGATTACGGGCTGCAGGAGCAGCATAGAGCTGCAAGCCCTTGGAATTGGAGCCAACAAAAGCCAGACACTCATAAATCAAGGCCATGCCAATACCAAGAACCATTGCGGGAGTACGGAACCAAACAAAGATCAGTCCAACCACACCGCCGAAAATCAAACCGAAGACCAACGCAAACACCAGAACAGCAATGCCACCTAAGCCGAGATTTATGGCAAGGTTACCGCCCAAAATCGATGCAGCAAGTCGTTGACCACCCAAAGAAAGGTCAAAACGGCCGTTGCTCAGATTCAGTGAAAGCGCAAGAGCGGTACAGGCCGCAATACAGGTGGCGCGCACAAAGTTCTGCACGTCCAGAATGGTCACGAATATGTGACGCCCCTGATTGATCATGCATAAGGTATCCATGATGATCAACATAATCAAGGGAACCCCGACCGTTATCAGAACCGAGTTCAATTTTCTTTTATTTGCAGTGCGCATATTGCATACCACCTTTTTGGTCCCCCGCCCTGCGTTATCGCAGGGCGGGGATTTGATTTTCGATGTAGAATTAAAAATGAATTACTTCAGGCCGCGGGCAGACAGAACACCGTCAGCAGTCAGGGTCAGCAGCTTCTCCTGAGCGGAAGCAGCGGTAGCACCGGCATTGTAAATGCACAGCATATCCTGAATGTCCTCAACGCTCATTTCCAGAGTCTCGGCGCTGACATTCAGACCGGCGAGTTTCAGATAAGTCTCAGCGTCAGTTGCCAGCCACAGGGGGGTGGAGAAATCGGAACCGGCGCCGTTGGTCTTCATAGCATCAGCATGGCCGGACACACCGTTGTACAGAACAGCGAACATGCCGCCGACCAGAATGTTGCCGGGATTGATAACGATGGAGTCGATGCTGGCATTGCCGTGAACATCCTTGGTGGTAACGGCTGCGGTAGCAGCATCATCGATGGAGGTGAAATAGCCAACCTTCACGTTGATGTTGTATGCGCGCTCCACTTCGTCGATAGCAACAGCAAACTTGGTGGTAGCCTGGTTGCAGCCCAGAACGATATCATACTCACCAGTCTGCAGCTCAGCAGACAGACCGGAAACGTAAGTATCAGAGTTGGGATAGCCGGGATACAGCAGAATCTTCATATCAGTGCCGGTCTCAACCTGAGTCATGCCACGGGAAGAAGCCAGATTCTCGACGGAGTCGGTGAACTTCAGGTTGTACTTGGCCTGCAGAGCCTCGAGCATGGCATAGGTGCACTCATAGTGCTGAGCATTGCCCAGGCCGGCGCCGGAAGAAATGATAACAACATTGTGGGGCTTGCCATCGGCAGTGAAGTTGTTGACCATCTCGGTGTAGGCATCGGCAACACCGCTGACGGGAGCACGCATGCTGCCCAGAACGTAGGGCAGATCAGCATTCTCGGCGGGAGGAGCATTGCTGATGATGTACATGCCCAGCTCGTTTGCCTTTGCATTGATCTGCTCAACGGAGCTGTTCTGGAAGTTCATAACAGCCTGGCAGCCGGCAGCATAAGCATTCTCCAGGAAAGTCATAGCAACTTCGGCGCTGTCAACAGCCTCAGAGAACATGAATTCCACATTGAATGCAGGAGCAATATAGTTCTTCAGATATTCCTGCTGAGCCAAAGCAGTAGCATTGATCTGAGTAAAAGCAACTGCGATTTTGTAGGGCTCGAGCTTGACTTCTTCCTTCTCACCCTCGTTGGGGGTCTGCTCATTTTCAACGGGTGCAGAAGTGCTGGGGGAATTGTCAGGGGTCTTGTCGTCGCTCTGGGTATTGGAGCAGGCCACCAGGGAGAAGACCATAACCAATGCCAGGAGCATGCTGAGAAGCTTTCTCATTGTTTTGTCCTCCTTAAAAAAATTGTTAATTCCTTTTATCCTTCTCGGGCAGGAAGCAGCTGACTGCGTTTGCTGCCCGCAAGAACCAACAGTAAAAATACAATGCCGCGTACACCCTGAATGAAGGTAGACGGGACACCAACCATCAGCAGGCCGTTGTTCAGTGCGGTTACGGTTACTGCACCAATCACTGCCGCATAAGCACGGGATTTGCTGCCACCGGAGATGGGCATGCCGCCCAAAACAATGGCAAGCATAACGTCCATGTTCATTGTCGCGCCAGTAGTAACACCAACCGAACCGGAACGAATGATCATCAAAAGTGCACCGAGACCTGCGCCTAAGCCTGCCACGAGGAATGCAATGAGCACATATTTGTTCCAGAAAATTCCGGTCAGTCCTGCACATTTTTCGTTTGAACCAACCGATTTCAATGAACGGCCAATACTGGTGAAGTGGAATGCAACGATACATCCCAAAACAAATACCGCAAAAATGATGTACGGAACATTCAATGCCTGCATCTTGCTGGTCAGAGCATACGGAATGCTGACCGTACCGCCATCCAGCACCTCTTCCTGCAACGCAGTCAGCAGAACCATCATAACAATGGTTACGTGAATAACCGAAACTCGAAGCAAGGTAGAAAGCAGAGCGCAAAGACCCATAATCGCAATACCCATAACGATTGCAACAACAATCATTACCACTGCCGATTCGGTCTTTTCAAACGTTATTGCACAGATTGCAGCGGTCAGCGCCGTGCAGGAACCCATTGCAATGTTTATGTTTCCGGTTGCAAAAATGTAGCTGGCACCGGTTGCAACAACAGCCACGATCAGAGCCTGGTCAACAATCATGTTCAGGTTGACCTTCGTAACAAATCGACCTTTTGTGGCCAGTCCAAAAATCAGAACGATAAGAGCAAGACAAACAATTGGCAGAACCGCCTGAAGGAAGCGGTTTTCTTTTAACTTCATCAAAGTCTGTTTCATTTTCCGCTCCCCCCCTTTACAGCATGTAGTTGATAAGCTCACCTTCGGTGGGCTTATCGGTTCGGAGCGCTTCATGTGCGATCTGTCCGTCACGCATGATCAGAATCCGGTCGCTCATACCGATCAGTTCAGGTAACTCTTCACTGATCATAATGATGGACTTACCGGCTTTTTTCATATCGTAGATTAGTTTATAAATTGCCGCCTTAACACCAACGTCCACGCCACGGGTAGGACAGTCAAGAATCAAGACCTCTGCATCAGCAGCCAGCCACTTACCCATTGCAACCTTCTGCTTGTTACCACCGGAAAGTGTATCAACCGCATAATGGGGAGATGCACATTTAATGGACAGATCTTCGATCTGCTTGTCGACATACTTCTTCTCCTTGCGACCGGAGATGAATGGGCCAAAGAAGCGGTTTACCTTGTAACCGGTGCTCTTGATGTTGTCAAGGATGGGTGCCGCCAACCAAAGAGATTCCGTATCGCGGTCTTTGGACAGATAGCCCATGCGATTATTAATTGCTACACGGGTATTTTTGACTACGGTATCGCCCACGTACACTTTTCCATCCACAACCTCTTCCGCTCCGAAAAGGGCTTTGCCAAGACGATGCATACCGCATTCGCTCAGACCGCCGATACCAAGGATCTCACCCTTGTGGAGTTCCAGCGACAAGCACATAATGTCTTCCATGGTAGTGATACAGTCGGCGCGAAGCACAACCTCATCCCCGTAGCCGTCCATGTCCACACGGTAGTAGTTATCCTTCAGTTCACGACCAACCATCATCTGCTTGATGATATTGCCGTCAAACTCATCGTGCTCAAGGGTGCCGACAATAACACCGTCGCGCAAAACGGTCAATGTGTCGCACTGCTCCATAAGCTCATCCAAATCGTGGGAGATAAACAGAACAGCGTTACCCTCTGCAGTCATCTTCTTCATCAGCTCATAAATCAATGTACGGCCTCGCTGAGAAAGGGCTGTCGTAGTCTCATCAACAATGAACAGCTTTGGTTTCCAATACATAGCCTTGGCAACCTCGATCAGCTTACGGCTCTGGATGTCCAGAGAGAAAGTGGGCATATGCCCGCGAATCTCAGAGATTCCGAGTTCATCCAGTAATGCATCTGCAGCCTTATTCATCTTTGCCTGATTCACAAAAGGTCCCTTCGAGAACATCTTTTCATGACCCAGGAAAATGTTTTCAGCAACGGAGATGTTAGGGATCGTGCCAGCCTCCTGCACAATCATGGTAATGCCAGCCTGTTCAGCCTGAAGCATAGTTGTCGGTGCCCAGGGCTCACCCTGATAGATCATAGATCCACTGGTTGCACCCTGCATACCGGCAATAATGGAAGACGCAGTCGATTTACCACTGCCATTCTCACCGATAAGGCCTCGAATCTCTCCCCTTCGTACTTCGAAAGAGACATGATTCAATGCGACGGTCACGCCAAAATTCTTGCACATATCCTGCACTTGCAGAAGTACATTATCCGGCATGAAACGCCCCCCTTTCCAGCTCGTTAATACAATGGGCCTAATAACCCTTTAAACTAATTAATATTATATAAGTTACCAATTAACGTATCTACCAAATCACCGAGCATTTGTTTTGTAAAAACAGATTTCTCATTATCGAAATTCATTCTATCTGAGCATATAATTTTAAAAAATCCGACTCAATGCGGCAATAAAAAGCGGCCGGGGCACCATTTTGCCCCGGCCAAAACCTGTTTCAGTTCGAATTGTTCCAGATTTCCCACTGTTTCAGCAATTCCGTTTGCACTGCACTTTGATTTGCGTTTCTCAACTCCTCAAGCATACGTGAGATTCCGTTTTCTGCATCAATCACTCCGAAACAAATCGCCTCGTAATACTTCCCGAGAATCTCACCGCATTGATAGATTTCATTGGATACCAGGCGATTGTCAAAGCGGAACCGTTCCTCCTGAAGGCCAAACCATGTCGGATCTTCGTTTGAAATGGGCGCAGGAACAGCATCGCGCATAGCCCAGCACCAGTTGTAATATCCGCATTCTGGCGTCGGAATCACTGCCCCATCCGAAGACAAAGTGTAATCCACACCTTCTTTTCCGTAAATACAAAGTTTAAGCACGGATTCATCCGTATAAATCAGTTCCAACACACGCAGGCACAAGTCAACATCCTCTGTGTACGCATACACAGAAAAGAACATATCCGAGTGATCATTGCCAAAATATACTTCATCCAGAGTTGCGCACTCCACAGGCGCTCCTACTACGTACTCTAGTTCACGCGCAGTATAGCGATCCAACTGCGCAAAGGAGCCAAATGCCAAGCCTTCTTTCATCCAGCGATCGCGTCCTGCTTGATTCAGCTGTGCGTTCGGTATGATCAGTCCTTCCTCATACCAGCGCTCCATCATCTTGCTGCGTTCCATGAATTCAGGCATACTACAAACATCCGCAACTTCCCCATTTGCAACGAGACATCCGGCACCTTCAATCAAGAGATCTTCATCCGCAAAGGTATGTGCCTGTCCATAATCCGACACAACTGGGATCACCTCGGGATACGCCTCCTGAACCTTTAACAAAGCCGAATGAAGCTGCTCCAGTGTAGTGATTTTCGAAGTGTCGATATCCAACTCCACGCAAATGTCTTCACGCATGAGAAATCCCCATGCAGAATTACCGCTGTTGCCAAACGGGATTCCATAGGTATATCCCTGACTTTTCACACGCTCCCAGTCGGTTTCATCTGCAATCGCAGCACGAAGATCAGGGCGTCTTTTCAGATAACGGTCAAGTCGGTAGATATAACTACCTGCCATCAACTTATTCATTGTAGTTCGGTTGCGGCAAACAAAAATATCCGCAAAATCACTCTCCAACAACAAGTCGTCAATTCGTTCATCGTATTCATCTTCCCGAATCATACGTAGTTCCACGCGACAGCCAACCTGTTCCACCGTAATTTCACTGATCGCGGCAGAGATTCGAGCCAACTCACTGGCGTTCACTTCCCCGATGGTGAGAATTCGAACAGTCGGGATTCCGTCCTGAATATACTCCGGTTCTGTATTCTCATTTCCCAGCAAAAAGACAGCAGACAAGCCAAGCAGAATGACGGCAAGTACTACGGCAAGAAGTACCCACAGCTTATTATTCTTCATGCCTATCACCTGCGTTACTCACGCCACGCTGGTATGCATTACGACTCTCCAGCGGGCTGAAGCCAGTTACTTTTTTATACGCGTAAGAAAAATGCGAGAAGTTGTCATACCCGACCTTAGCCGCAATGATGCTTACTGGCAGACGGGTCACCTGAAGCATTTTCTTTGCCTCATCCATCTTATGTTCAATGACAAATTCCTTCAGCGTCTTTCCAGTCTGTTTTTTAAACAGGCGGTTCAGATAATCCGGATTCAGATACACATGGTCTGCCAAATCCTGACGGTGAATTTCATGATCCAGATTTTCATTGATATAGCGAATCACTTCTTCCACGACATCCCGTTCCTGACGCGGCTCATTTCCGCTCAGCCGCACAGCACAAAGATGCACGAGCTGCATGAACGATTCAACAGACTGCTTCGCACCACGGTATACATCATAGCTTTTGGTGTCAACCAGCGTTTCCTGCCAAAACACATCAGCATCACCGGTCCGCTCGTCAATCGCGCGAATTAGTTGTTCATAAAGTTTTTCAACGCACTCTTCATCACCCAATCCTTCTTCACGCATCTTTTTCAGGGTCCGTTCCGCGCTTTCAAGCACGTCACATTCCACACTCCAAAGTTTTTTCTCCACCAATTTGGGCTGACACTCTTCAACCGGCTCAACTCTTCTCGAATAACGGCGCTCATCGCCCCGCAGACTGTCTACCGCACGGGCAACTGCTTCCTTGATCTGTGTATAGGGTGCCGGCTGAACAACATAATCAAATGCACCCAGACCAACCGATTTCTGTGCATAGGAAAATTCAGCATGTGCAGTCAAAAAGATGCACTTAGTATCCATCTTTTGTTCCCGCATCCAACTGACCAGACTCAGTCCGTTCTCAACAGGCATTTCAATGTCACAAAGCATAATGTCAATTTTATGTTCTGCTAAGACTCTGCGCGCTTCCGCTGCACTGTTTGCTCCGATCGCCATATCAATCTCAATGGAATTCCAGTCAATGAGGTTAAGCAATCCATCTACAACTGCTTTCTGGTCATCAACAATCAAAAGTTTCATCCGTGTGCACCTCCTCTCCTGCGCGATTCACAGGAAAATACATTTCAATCAATGCGCCGTCCCGATTCAGAAACGCCATGGAAAATTCTTCTCCGTAAAGAATTCGGAATCTTCTCGCTACATTCTGAAGGCCAACATGAGTAGTATTATCGTCAAGCCACGCATCGCCGTTAAACCGCTCCAACTGTTCTTCCGTAAAGCCGATTCCGTTATCGTGCACACTCAAGCAGAGGAGAACGCCCTCCTCGGTCTGAATCTGCTTGGCTCGAATTCGCATCTCCAGCGATTTCTCGGGCGCCAAATTCACTCTTACGCTATTTTCTACCAATGATAGTAAACTGATTGGCGGAATCTGAAGATCTAAAAGCGGTTCATCAACATCAATCACAATCTTGGGCTCCACATTGCTCAGAATTCTTTGGAGTTCTAAGTAATTCTCACAAAAACTCAGTTCTTCCCGCATAGGGACCGTGTCGTTACGTACTTGCAAGGCATAACGAAGGTGCTTCGACACCAACAGGATGCAGGACTTGATATCTGCATACTGTCCCTGCTGCGTCAGGGCATACAGAACCTTCAGACAGTTCAAATAGAAATGAGGACGAATCTGCGCCTGTAAGAAGGACAGCTCGGCTCGCTGAGTTTCCAGTTCCTTTTCATATTGCTCGATTTTAAGATTCCGAATCTGCTCCAGCATCTGATTGAATGTATGGTTAACTTCCCGGAACTCCTCACAGGTTCGATTTTCATCCGAAAGCTCGTCTGTGCTTCCATCACGGATTTTCTGCATTGTTCCGACAAGGTTGTCCAGCGGCTGGAAAAAGTCACGTTTCAGCTGAATGTAGAAAATAACAACAGCGATCAAAACAACAATCGCAAGGAATATCACCAAAAACAGTGAAACACCCATCAGACCGCCAATTCCGGTATATGGAAACAAGTATGTCATCTCGATGCCAAAGAAATCCTGATTCAAAATCATATATCGCTTGTTTCCGTCCAAACGAAGGGTTGTGCGTGTCCAATCCGAGGGAGTCAACTCCTCAGTCAAGTCGGTCAGCAGAATGTCACCGTCCCGGAAAATCAGTTCACAATCTTCCTTTAACTGCGGCATCGAGTTTAACGCAAGATTTGTCAGGTCAAACAGAGCGGAGCAGTACATACCCTGATAATAAACCATGCGGCAGAGAAACCATCGTCCACCAATTTCAACCGTAAACCATTGTCGATGCTGACTTGTTCCTTCCAAAAAAAAGCGAAGAAATTTCTTTTGTACCGCCCTGCGAAGCTCAATCTGCTCATCCAGTTCCAGATTTTCCAGTCCATCATCCCGAGATGCAAAATACTCATTTCCTTCACTGTATAATGCCAGGAAGGAAAGGTTACGTTTGTTCTGGAACAAGCTGTCACTGCTCTCCAGCACGTCGTATGCGCTGGAATACAAATAGATTTCATCATGCGGATCAGCCATGGCGCGGAAGACACGGTTCTGAAGCGCAAGATCATATAAGTACTCTTCCACGTCCTGAAGTTCCTGCTCCAATTGAGAAACCAAAAGATTCAAATTGGTTTCTTCACTTGTCTGAAGCTGTTCATAGGTCTTATTCACCTGCAGCGTTGTGATTGCTCCCAACAGCAAAATTGAAGGAAACAGCAGAGCAAGAACCCAGACAAGAACACGGTATTTAATTGAAAAGACTTTCTTTTTCAATTGAATAACCTCTCTTTTCAAAATACGGCACATTAAACAGCACCGCGAGCCGTAATTTTTACGTATTATATCAAAAGGTCTGATTTTCGACAATCCTAATTTTTAAAAAATGAATGGCAGATACCCAAAGTCATCTGCCATTCGATAAGTTCTCCTTCATCGCCCGAATTTCGGGATAGCATTTGCGAATCGGATACAACGCAATGATTACAACAAGAGCAATGCTACAGAGTGCCGGCAAACCAAAGCGGAACAAATTGATGCCCTCCCTGGCTGCAGCAGATTGACTTGCGCCGACTGCATTTTCAACATATCCGGTAAGTGCGAGCATAGCGAGAATACCGTAATTTGCAAACGCACTGCCAACCTTGCACGCAAATGTCTTGATAGAATTAGCAACCGCACCTAAAGTGACGCCCTCTTTTAACTGAACATAATCGATCGTATCCGCGATATATGCCCCCTGTAGCGCCTGTGTCAATGCATTACAGCAAGTAGCCAGAAAGCTAACCGTGCACAAAAATGGAAATCCTTTGCGTCCAAAGAAGAACAAAACGATATAACACACAAAGGTCAAGGATTGCGACAGTATTACAGCCTTATTGTGATCATACTGAAACAGTTTCAAAAACAAAGGCTGCACGATCACCATAGACACCAGCGCACCCACGGAAATCACAAACATATATGTACCGATCAAAGCCCACTGAGATTGTTCAACCGCAATGTAATATTTGATGTAGTATACAGAGGAACTAAACATCAATCCATATCCCAGCGAGGTCAGCACCCAGACTGCGACGCAGCTCCAAACCGCTCTATGACGCAGAATCGTTTTCAGCGATTTTAAGACAGGAGTCTTTTCTTTTCGAACAATATAATTCTCCCGAGATGAACGGAAATATAGAATTCCAACCAGACAAAACGGCACGCCGTATAACAGCATGTTCCAGCAATAGTTTGAGCCGCCTCCCAGCAACCGCGAAATATCTTCTGTCCAGGTCGAAGCCACGGTAAATGCTGCCCCAACGCCGATTCCGGCAGCCATAAATGCTTTGTTTCTTTGCTCCATATCTCCTACTGAACTCGTAATGACAGCCGATGTAGGAACTGAGTAAAAGGTCAATGCACTGCCGAACAGAACATAAGCAACCAGAAGATACAGAATCTTCCCGGATTCAGACAGTTCTCTGATGTTATAGAAAAGAAAAAAGCAAACCACCGTCAAAACAGGCGCCGATATTAAAATATACGGCCGGTACCGTCCCGCTTTTGTTTCGGTTCGCTCGATCAGTCCGCCAATCACGGGGTCTGCGAACAAATCCCATATGCACGCTATCAACATGATCATGGATGCTGCAGCAGCGGGGATCAAAGCAGTATCCGTCATGTAACTGTTAAAATAAGTCGCAACAGTTGCCTGCATCAAATTAGCAAAAAACTGGAACAACGAACCGGCGGCAACAAACTTCACAAACTTTCCTTTGTCCAGCGAACCCATCGTACATTCTGTCAGATTACTCATTGTCTCCCCCCTGTCATACTTATTTCCCCGGTCAATCGCAACTCAGGATTAATTCCCCATCCCGTTCAAATACTTCAACAAAAATCGGGTGCTCACTCAGTTTTTCATTTGGATAGTGTAATGTGTAAAGCAGTTTCCCTTCCCTACTCTGAAACAGCATTCCATGTCCGCCGTTCTCCGGAAACAGCGCGTTGGGTGCATGTTCCCACGGACCTTGAACGAAACCGCTACTTGAATATGCCAAGCCAACGGCATAACCGCGCAATGACCAGCTAGACCAGAGTATCGCCAGAGAACCGCTGCTCAGCCTATGCACACACGGACCATCTGCAAAGTACACATCACCGTCCATACCAAATTCTGCTTTCGCAAAAGGAACCGGCACCGCCCAAGGTGCGTCAGCAGCACAAAACAGCACCACGGGATCCGATACACTGCGGCTTAGATCATCACTTAGTTTGACCGCACACATATCTCCATCTGGAGTGTCTTCAAAAGAATGAGAAAACAGCAGCCAGGGATCGCCGTTCTCAACCCAGACCAAACTTCCGTCGATACAAGTCCATTCGGGAGGAGTAAGCGGATTCTCGGACAAGGGAACAAACGGCCCAAGCGGTTTTTCCGCCGTTAAAACATAAACACCCTTTTTCCGTCTTTCGCCGCCCATGGTAGCAATCAGCCAAAACCTGCCTTCATGGAAATAGCACTCCGGAGCCCAGTAACTGCGGTCTGCAAAAAAGCCGTCCGGTCTGTGAAATACTTCATAAGGGCCGTCCCATTCATCCAAATCCTCGCTGGTGTAGCAATCGAATCCGTCAGCCAGACCCCAGCATGTTGCGCTGCGCGTTCCGTACATGTAGTAAGTACCGTTGTGGAGAAGCACATAAGGATCCCGAATATTAATTTCACAGGATTTCAAAGGAGTGTCCTCCCTTCTGTTCCCTTAGTTTAGGTATCCTTCGCGACCCTTCACACCAAAACGCTCTTCCAGCTGATGCATCTGATCATCAGTAATCGTATTGACCAAAGGAAGATGTGCGATCTTCAGGTATATTTCAGCGGCCTTTTCCGCCGTTTCGATCAAACCGAAGGTCTCATCCATATCTGCACCTGCTCCATACAGGCCATGCTGCGCCCATACAACAAGGCGGGCAGTCTGCATCTTTTCCGCAGTCGCCTCACCGATCTCATTTGTACCGCAGAGCATCCAAGGCAGCACATTCACACCGTCAGGGAACACAACGATGCATTCGGTACACATCTGCCACAGCGTGCGGGTGAATTCACGTTCATCCAGAGTATGAACGTAAGTCATAGCAAGCAAGTTGGTCGGATGGCAGTGCATGACAACACGGTTTTTCGGATTCACTTTCAAACGGCTGATGTGACTCATGAGATGCGCAGGAAGTTCGGAGGTAAATTTCCCGCCATCCTTGTAACCCCAAAGCAGCTCAGCCGTGGAGCCGTCCTGTGCGATACGGATGATACCAAGATTAGTTTCGGGATCTTCGGTCACATTCTTAAAATATTTACCTGTTCCGGTAACAATGAAGATCTTGCCGATCAAAGCTTTTGCATCAAAGCCGGTGGGGATGGTGCGGATCACACGGTTCAGATCCAAATACTCTGCCACTTCAGCCTCATCCAGCAAATAACTGATGTTGCCGCCGTTGCGCTCGTCCCAGCCAAGGCGGTACATATTCGCAGTGGTCTTCTTCATTTCTTCTACGAAGGGAGCAGTAATGATTTCTTTCATATTCGTTATCCTCTCTTGGAAAGCACTTGCGCTTCATATTTCTCAATTTCAGGGTACCACTCGCCGTCAACAGGCTTGCCGCAGGCTTTACAGTACTCGCTCCATACGTCGCCAAATGGCATCGTCTTCAGTTCCTCCTGCATGACCATCAGCTTGGAAAAATCACCCTCATTCTGCAGACGGGTCAGCTCAGCATTGGGCTGTAGCAGAGCAAACAGCAATGCCTTCTGCAGGTTGCGGAATCCGGTAACCCATGCACTGACGCGATTAATGGATGCGTCAAAATAATCCAGCGCAATAAACACACGGTCCAGACCGTCGCAGCGCACGATTTCCTTGCAGATTTCCTTGGTCTCATCATCAAACAACACTACGTGGTCGCTGTCCCAGCGCACACCGCGGGTCACATGAAGTGCCATCTTCTTGTCGTATGCCAAAACAGCGGAGATCTTATCCGAAACCACTTCTGTGGGATGATAATGACCGTTGTCCATCAGGCAGATGCAGTCATCCCTGGATGCCGCATATTTCAGACACCACTCGGCGCTGCCCACAGTGTAGCTTTCCACGCCGATACCAAACACCTTGCTTTCCGCGCAGGGGTAAACCATCTCCTTGTCAAAGGGTTCCGACAGGATCTCATCAAAAGACTGCTTATACCGCATGCGGGGCCCAAGACGGTCGGCAGGTACATCCTTATAGCCGTCACCGGTCCAGATATTCATCACGCAAGGCTGACCCAGTTCGTCAGCCAGATACTGAGAAATTCGGACGCAGGCTTTGCCGTGCTCAACCCAGAATTTTCGAGTTTCTTCATTGGGACTGGACAGAGTCAACGGGTCGCATTTTGGATGAGAAAAATACGTGGGGTTAAAGTCGCATCCAAGTCCGCGTTTCTTGCAGAAGTCCACCCACTTTTTAAAGTGCTTGGGCTCCAGCTTATCACGGTCGACCCAGCCGCCGTTCTCTTCATCAAAGATGGCATAACTGGCATGGAGATTCATTTTTACTTGACCGGGAACCAAGGCGATAACCTGATCAATATCGGCCATCAGCTCCTCGGGAGTACGAGCTTTTCCGGGATAATTGCCGGTAGTCTGGATACCACCGGTCAGAGACTTCTCCTTCTGATCAAATCCGCCCACATCATCGCCTTGCCAACAATGCAGAGCCACAGGCACCTTTTTCAGTTTTTCAATCGCTGCGTCCGTATCAATGCCAAGTGCAGCATATTTTGCTTTTGCTTCAAGATAACTCATTTCATTTCGCCTCCATCTGAACTTTCAGATTTCCAAGTGCCGTTGCCTCAATGGGCAATGCAATTACTTTTTTGCCTGTAATCTCCTCAGTCAAGCCGTTCAAAAACGCATTCTTAGCTCCACCGCCAACAATGTAAAGTATATCATAGGTTTTTCCAATGCTCTGCTCCAGTTCCCGGATCGCCTCGTGATAACTGCACGCAAGGCTTCGATAAGCGCATCGGAAATAGTCTCCGATGGTAACCAGCTTTCCTTTCGCGGCATGGTCAAAGGCCGCTTTCATACTTTGGGGCGCCAGGAATTCCTTTGCATTTGCATCAACAAAAATGTCACAGGTACTGTTTTCTGCCATCGCTACAATTTCTTGGAACGAAGTATCGGGACACAGGTCCTTTTTCAGTTCGTTCATCAGCCACATACCCATGATGTTCTTCTGATAGCGATTGTATCCAACGCCACCCTCATTAGAGTAATTAGCCTGTTCGCTGGAATCGTCCGTGATCGGTTTTGGTGTCTTCGCACCGAGAAGAGACCATGTGCCGGAGGAAATGTAAAGCTCATCGCCTTTCATGGGTATTCCCTCCACAGCAGAACCCGTATCATGGGTCGCGCAAAGAACACACTTGATCCCTTCCTCGGTAAAACCGATCACTGTGCCCGGCTGAACCAATTTCGGAAACAGATGCTCCGGTAGGCCAAGTCTGCGAACGACATCAGAATCAAACTCTCCTGTCCGGGCATTAACCAGACCAGTTGTCGTAGCATTGGTATACTCTTTTGCTTTCACTCCGCATAGCTTGTACAGCAGATATTCCGGGATCATCAGGAAATCGGTTACCCCTTCCAAACGTCCCTTCTGCATATCGTCAACCAACTGATAGATCGAATTGAATGTCTGGAATTGGCATCCGGTTCGCCGGTACAATTCAGAAAAAACAACCAATTCATGTACTGAGTCAATCACTGACTCGGTACGGCTGTCCCGGTAGGAATAGCAGGGAAACACTTCGGAGTCTCCTTGCATCAGAACATAGTCCACACCCCATGTATCGATGGACAGACTTTCAATGATTCCAAACTCTTTTATTGCGGTTTCAATTCCCTTGCGCACATGTTCCAGCAGAGACGAAATATCCCAAATCAAATGTCCGTCCACTTTCTGAACTCCGTTCGGAAACCGATAGACCTCTTTCGTCTGCAACTCTCCGCTCTCCATCCACCCGACAATATGCCGACCTGAGGATGCTCCAATATCAATCGCAAGATAATATTTCACCAAATCACATCTTCCTTTTAACAATAAAAACATGATTTCCTGCAGACAGCTCGTGCTTTTCACCCTGCAGGATCAGATGTGCAGCCACTCCACTGGGAACAGAAAGCTCAACGCGCATCCCATCTTCGGTTTTGCACCAATCGCAGGCAGCCAGACCGTACGCAGTAATCCGGCTGCAGCTTGACCATTCCAGATCGCAGTCAAAATCGGGTGCATATTCAATCGCACGCCACCCTGCAGCCGTGGGCTTTAGGCCGCCAATATGCCGATAAATCCAATCTCCCACACAGCCGAGCGCGTAATGATTGAACGAACTTGTTGTAACGCTTCCGTCCGGCCGAATCGCATTCCAATTCTCCCAGATTGTTGTCGCGCCGTGTTCCACTTGATAAAGCCAACCCGGACTTTCGGTCCGGAACAAAAGCTTCCACGCAAGGTCCTTGTGGCCGTACTCGGTCAGCATGTCAAGCAGATGCGGAACCGATACAAATCCGGTGTCAAGGCTGCCGCCATTGTGTTCAATCAACTCGACCAGACGATCGACTGCTTTATGCGCCATCTCACCTTTTACCGCCCCGGAATATAGGGCCATAACATACATTCCCTGAAGATCTCCGGGTATTCGGCCGTCCGGATCGATCAATTTCTCCCGAATGGTACGGCGAATCTCGCCGAGCAGCGCACGGTAATGATCCTGTACCTGACGGGGTTCATCCAATATTTCAAGTACTTCCAGATATGCCTTCGCTGTAACCGCATACTGACAGGCCGCAATTACCTGCCGCGTCACTGCAGCACCACCCATGGGATCGTCCTGATAGCTGGGAATGAGCCAATCACCAAAGTGGAACCCTTCTGTCCACAAATAATCGTTGGATGCCCGATCAATGAACCCCATCCAGTTGGTCATCATCTCAAGATTGTCCCGAAGAATCTGCTTATCACCATATGCTCTATACAGTTCCAGGGGAACCAATACGCACGCGTCGCTCCAAGCAGCCGATGTGTTACCTCCAAAGGTTTTGGTCTGCATAGCGGTCTGCTCCGGGTAAGATGGGATCACAACCGGGACCCCACCGTCCTCGGTCTGAGATAGCCTCATCTGGCCAAGCCACCCGGCGAGAAAACCGCTCAAATCATAGTTAAAACATCCTGTCGGAGCAAAAGCCATAATATCTCCGGTCCAGCCTGCCTTTTCGCGCTGCGGACAGTCAGTAGGTACTGATACCATGTTACTGCGCGTACTCCAGCGAATGTTGTGCTGTAATTGATTCAGTCTAGGATCCGAACAGGAGAAACTGCCAAGATTTTCAAGAGGTGTACCAACTGCAATAGCACGAACGGATTTGATCTGATCGCGCGCTGCGCCGTCGATCCGCAGATAGCGGAACCCATGGTAAGTAAATTCAGGACAAAAATATGTATTCCCTTCGCCGCAGATAACCACATCCTGCTGGTCCTTATTGCGACCAAGGATATTCCGGAAGAAGTTACCCTGTTCATCCAATACTTCGCAGTGATCCAAAACAACCTCAGTGCCCTTGGGACAACTCAAAACTAATTCGGGCACACCGGCCAGACACTGGCCGAAATCAGCCACCAATTCTCCACGCGGTGTGGTGATCAATGCAGCAGGTTCCAGAACAGCCCAGGAAGAAACGGGAGCAATCGGCTGGGCCAGCATATTCTCCGACACCGTACCCGCCGGTTTACAAGCCTTCCATTGCGCAGGAGAAACGCTCATATCCCATTTCTCTCCCATCAGCAGGTCGGAATAACAGATATGGGAGCAGCGTGACTCAAACTGTTCGTCAGTAACAATGCACTCGGTTTTTCCGTCCGAATACGAAAACTCCAACTGGCCCAAAAATCCCAGCCGATCGCCGTATTGGCAACTATGGCCGGTCAGACCGATGCGACCGATCCACCAACCATCAGCAAGCAGAACTCTCAGTTCATTTTTTCCCTTTTGAACCAAACCGGTTAAATCGTAAATCTGATAATAGAGCAACTGCTCGTAAGGCGTCGTTTCGGGAGCAAGGCGGCGTGCATCAACACGTTCTCCATTCATCCACAGAGAATACACACCGTGTGCACTGGCATACAGAACAGTTCGTTCAGGCAGATCCTTCAATTCAAACACTCTGCGCAATTCCTGTGCCGGCTTCAGCCGGTCGTGGCCACCAAAATGATCCGGCATCGGCACAAACTGCTCAAAAAACTCAATGTCTCGCTCGCGTACGGCATCGTCCTGTTCCGGCTCGATCCATTGGGCGGTCCACGACTCACCCATCAGACCGGTGCGAACCTCAATGCGCGCCTCGATGACGGTCTCGTCATTTTTAATTTCAGCGACCGCTACGTAATCAGTTTTCGCTTTCAGCGGAAGACCGGAAAAAGAACAATAGGGGGTCCACTGCATTTCACCGCTGTCCCAACACTGCGCACCTTCCGTAAATAAGCTAAAGCGCATAGTTTGAGCCCGGCCTTCAATCCATAAAGCGAACACCAGATCTCTGCCGTCAATCAATGCAATATTCTCTTGTCTGTTCACTTGGAAATGAGTGATTGCAAGACATTTGCTCATTTCTGCCGCCTCCGTGTTTTCACAAACGATTAGTGGATTTTTTTATACTCCATCGGTGACATGCCGTATACTTTTCGGAATGTCCGAGAAAAGTGGTCAACCGAGTCATACCCTACTTTTTCAGCAATTTCGCTGACCTTCATGGACGTATTCATCAGATAGTCCATGGCATGTCCCATCTTCAATGTCCGAAGTACCTCGGTAAAATTCTGGTTCAGATTTTTTCGGATTTGCTTGCTCAGATAGGTCTCGCTGAAATGGAAAGTTTTTGCCAGTCCGGAAAGGGTCACTGTCTGATAATTGCGCTGAATGTACCGCAGGATCAAAGAGAAATCCGATCCGCTCTCGCTGTATCCTTCGTAATGATGCAGCGTAACTGCAGCACTGGCAGCCCGCAACGCACGAGCCAAGAACAAATTCAGCAGCGACACGGCACAGTCATTGGAATACTGATCTTCCAGGTTGGCCTCATAAGCCAACTCCTGGACGGTATGAAATGCCGTTGGATCATTCCCGGTTTTAAACAACACATAATTGGCTCGTTTTACTGCATAAAGGCTGTTTCGGAAAAACAGACTGACAAGATCTTTTTGCGTAAGCAAGCTTCCAAAAACAGTGTCAAATGTACTCCTGCGGACAACGATAGAGATCGCATAGCAATCCGGCTCCAGCGGCAAACTGTGTCCCGAGCCGGGAGAAACAATACAAACATCTCCCTCTGACAGAGTAACCTGTTCTCCTTCAAACAAAAACTTACAGCTTCCTTTTATTACATATGTGATTTCAAAAAAATTGTGAGAATGCGGAATCTCAACCATATAAGGCATGTTCAAAAAACAAAAGACGTCTTTGCTTTCAGGGAATAATGCAGCCTCTTCGATGGTGGGATCCGTCATAAATGTCTGGGCTTGCGGAAGAATCCGTTCCGTATATATCACAAGCCCATTCATAAATCCACGGAAGTCTTCTATGTTCATATTGGAATGAAAAGGCGGAAATTCTGGACGAGACGATAAAAAGCTTCCCTCTTTCCTCAGCCCTTCCAAAGCTTCGGGAAAAGAATAGACGCGGTTTGTTTTTTGGTGCATTTTCACAATATAGTCAAACATCATGCCAATCGTCGCGTACCCTTTGACTTCTTTCACCGTCAATTCCTCCCTTCGAATTTATAAATAAAGTATACCTTCATACACAATACATCGTCAACACATGTGGCAAAAAAAGTCGGATTTTAAGCAAAATCCTGTGTATACGAGATGATATTCTTTTGATATATTTATGTTGATATGTTACGTATGTTAAAAATTCATGAAATTTCTTTGATGAATCACGAGGTGAACTGGCCATGAATGAAGACAAGCTGATCATCGAGACCAGACAACTGTGCAAGAATTTCGGACCCACTGTTGCGCTGAATAATGTTGATTTGAAAATCTATCGCGGACAAATCACCGGCCTGATTGGCGAAAACGGATCGGGAAAATCTACCATTACCTCCATTCTGGCAGGTATGCAGCCTGCAACCAGCGGTGAGATTTACTACAAGGGTGAGCTTCACAAAGTCTCCACCATGATCGAAGGTGCCTCCAAGGGCATCGGCATGATCGTTCAGGAGCAGGGCTATGTCAATGGCATTTCTATCGCTCAGAACATTTTCCTGGGTGAAGAGGGCCGGTTCCGTAGAGGTCCCGGCATTTCCCGCAAAGCCATGAACAAAGCCGCTCAGAAAGCACTTGATGAGATCGGCTGTTCCGAAATCGATGCCAGTTGGATCATCGACCAGCTGAATATTCAGGATCGCAAACTGGTTGAGCTCGCCCGCGTCATGGTCAACAACCCCGAAGTTCTTGTTGTTGACGAAACCACGACTGCCCTGTCCCAGCGCGGACGCAACATTATTTACGACATCATGCGCAAAATGCGTGATGAAGATAAATGCATTATTTTCATCTCTCACGATTTGGACGAATTGATGGAAATCTGCGATCGCATGGTTGTGCTTCGTGACGGCAACTATATCGCCGCACTTGACCGTGCCGAGTTTGATTCCAATGTCATTAAAAAACACATGGTCGGCCGTGAGATGGGCGAAAAATATTATCGCACCGACTGGGACTGCACACTCAACGACGAACTCATTCTTGACATCAAGGATGTTACCTCCGGCTCAGGACTGCTGATGAATTTCTCCATGCAGGTACATAAAGGTGAAATTCTCGGCATCGGCGGTCTTTCCCACTGCGGTATGCATGAACTTGGAAAGGTTATTTTCGGTGACGAAAAACTTCTCACCGGCTCTGTGACGCATGTTCCTTCCGGGGAAAACATTACATCTGCCCG
>JAZOBA010000032.1:0-4696 GCA_045595705.1 Oscillospiraceae bacterium | reverse complement strand
GCCCATCATCTGGAAGATGGTCTCGCTCACAGGTCCCTTGTAAGGCACACGGCCTTCGACGCCTTCGGGAACCAGCTTCTTGTTGTTGGTCTGGAAGTAACGGTCCTTGGAGCCGCAGGCCATGGCGCCCAAAGAGCCCATGCCGCGGTAAACCTTGAACTGACGGCCCTGGAAAATCTCGGTCTCACCGGGAGACTCTTCACAACCGGCCAGCAGGGAACCCAGCATGACCACGTTGCCGCCGGCAGCCAGCGCCTTGGCAATGTCGCCGGAGTACTTGATGCCGCCGTCAGCAATGATGGGCACACCGTACTCGGCAGCCACGCGGGCAGCGTCATAAACGGCAGTGATCTGAGGCACGCCGATACCGGCAACTACACGGGTGGTACAGATGGAGCCGGGGCCAATACCAATCTTGACGCAGTCGGCACCGGCTTCGATCAGGGCGCGGGTACCTTCTGCGGTAGCCACGTTACCGGCAATCAGGTCCACATTGGGAAATGCATCCTTCACGCGGCGAACTGCCTTGAGGATGTTGGCAGAGTGACCGTGGGCGGAGTCCAGAGCCAGAACGTCAACGCCGGCATCCACCAGAGCACGGGCGCGGTCCAGAACGTCGGCGGTAGCACCGATGGCGGCACCGACCAGCAGACGGCCCTTGGCGTCACGGGCGGAGTTGGGATACACTTCAGCCTTCTCGATGTCCTTGATGGTGATCAGGCCCTTCAGGCGGAAGTCCTTGTCCACGATGGGCAGCTTCTCGATCTTGTGGCGGCGCAGGATATCCTTAGCCTCGGTCAGAGTGGTGCCTTCGGGAGCGGTGACCAGATTGTCCTTGGTCATGACATCGCGGATCTTCTGAGACATATCGGTCTCAAACTTCATATCACGGTTGGTGATGATACCCACCAGCTTGCCGTTCTCACAGATAGGCACGCCGGAGATCTTGTACTTGCCGCACAGCTCATCAGCCTCAGCCAAAGTATGCTCGGGGCTCAACCAGAAGGGGTTGGTGATAACGCCGTTCTCACTGCGCTTGACCATGTCAACCTGCTCGGCCTGAGCGCCAATGGACATGTTCTTATGGATGATACCGATACCGCCCTCACGTGCGATGGCGATGGCCATACGATACTCGGTAACAGTATCCATAGCGGCGCTCATGACAGGAATATTCAGAGTGATATTCTTGGTCAGCTGGGTCTTCAGTTCGATATCGGCAGGCAGAATGTCGCTGGCTGCGGGAATGAGCAGCACATCGTCAAAGGTCAGGCCCTGCTTTACGAACTTGGCGTCAAAGTTCATCATAGCTTCCAACTCCTCAATTCTATAAATTTTTCCTATTTTACTACCCGTATCAATGGATGTCAATGGATGTTTTTTAACGAAATTGCGGCATCAAACCGCTCGATTCCTGTGCTATCTTTTCCACAAACGTACCAAATACCGTCCTGTTGAGCCGCCGAAAGGGCGATGGTCTCCCCCACCTTGCACTCTTTCACATAGCTGATCTGCAACGAGGATACGTACTTACCTTCTCCCTCCTGCTCCATCCCAATGGCATCGCAGGCAAAATCGGCATAACGCACGTTGTTCACATGGACGTTAATGTCGGCATCACTGTAGCGAAGGCGGCGCTCCTCCACAACGGTCAGCTCATCCGGCAATTTGACCTTGTGAAGCTGAATGGTTTTGCACAGATCTCCGCCTGTGGTCACCTGAAACTCAGGGATTTCGGTCAGTTTTTTCATTCTGTGGGTATTCAAATCGGCAAGAATCCAGGTAGAAACAGCCTCACCGATCTGCTCACCGTCGCGGTACAGATCAAAATCACGGTACATGGACACGCCCTTACCGCCGCGGTGCCAGGTTTTCACGGTCAGCCGGTCATCAAAATACAGGGGCTTGTCCAGCCGGTACCAGATGCGCACCAGCATCCAGAAGCAGTTGTACTTTTCTACGATCTCCTCCCGGGAGACACCCAGTTCACCAGCCGCTCGCGTAGCCGCTTCCTGCAGGAAGTTCAGCACAGACGATGGACGGCACTGGTTGAATGGGTCGGTGTCACGGGCACCCACACGATAGGTTTCCTCGTAAAACATGGCATTAACCTTTCTTTTTGATCTGCAGGGTATACTTGCAGCACAGGTCCTCCAGATCGCTGTCGGTTGCGGCAGGCAGACGAAGCACACTGCCGCATTGGGGACAGATCACATCCACCGAACTGTAATTGACCTGCAGATTCCACTCCTTGGAGCCGCATTCGCAGGAGATACCGCCGCGCTGGGCAATGTCTTTCAACTCGGACAGAACTTCATGCATGATGATTTCATCCAGAAAACTGCCGCGCTCTTCCTCTTCGCCGCCCACCTTGTCCAGCGCTTCCTCCAGACGCTTGGCCGCCTGAAATACGGCGTCTTCCTCACCCACAAGACAACAGGTCAGGCCGGATGCCGCACAGGAAAATGCCAGACACTTTTTCTGCAGAAAGGCCTCAGTAGGACATACTACGGTGTGTTCCTTACCGCAGAACAGACAGGGGACCGTCAGTTTGCACTGCTCTCCCATCATTTCGGTGCGCACGGCTGACTTGCCGCAAGGACAAGGCAATTCAGCCGGGGCAGCCGCCAACTGAAATACGGTGCGCTCAACAATCACCGTCTGACGGCAATCCGGGCAGAGATATGCAATGGTGCGTTTTGTTTCATCCGTCATGGAACTGATCCTCCAGATTTTTGCATAATTCCTTATTATATATTATACGGAAAACCAAACCTTTTGTCACCGAATATTTTCTGATTTTTTGCTTAAACTAGAAAAAATTTCAAGAAAAAGGCTGTTGACAATATGGACAACAAGAAAATAGGCACACAAACGGTTGTATTTCCCAACCTTCCGGTCATCTTATCCCACGGCAACGTTGTGGGCACCAAGGAGGGGCAAGGCCCGCTGGCGGACTGCTTTGACTTTATCTCTCAGGATGACTACTTTGGGGAAAAAAGCTGGGAAAAAGCCGAATGCACCATGCAGCAGCAGGCACTGAAGAATGCGCTGAATCACGCAAACAAATCCAGTGATGATCTGGACTTTCTTCTGGCCGGCGATCTGCTGAATCAATGCATTTCCTCCTCCTTCGCCGCCCGCTCCCAAAAGGTGCCCTTTCTGGGACTGTACGGCGCATGTTCCACCATGGGAGAAAGCCTGCTGCTGGCTTCCCTGCTGATCGACGGCGGATACGGAAACCTGGCGGCTGCCGTGACCTCCTCCCACTTCTGCACTGCCGAACGTCAGTACCGCGCACCGCTGGAATACGGCGGGCAGCGGCCGCCCACCGCACAGTGGACGGTCACCGGCTCCGGAGCCGTCCTTGTTTCCAACCGGGGAAAGGGGCCCAAGGTTACCCACGCCACGGTGGGAAAAATCGTGGACAAGGGCATTTGCGACGCCAACAACATGGGGGCTGCCATGGCTCCTGCCGCCTACGATACCCTGCAGGCCCATTTTCAGGACACGGGACGCACACCGGAAGATTACGACCTGATCGTCACCGGAGATCTGGGAAAATTGGGGCACGAAATTATTTCAGATCTTTTTGCCCGAGACGGTGTAAAGATGAACAACTATACCGATTGCGGTCTTTTGATTTATGACCTGCAGGGGCAGGATGTCCACTGCGGCGGATCGGGCTGTGGCTGCGCCGCCACCGTACTGACCGGCCATCTTCTGCCCGCCATGGAGGACGGGCGGTACAACCGCATTCTGTTCTGCCCCACCGGGGCATTGCTGTCCCCCACCTCGACCCAGCAAGGGGAATCCATCCCCTGTGTCTGTCACGCTGTAGCCATTGAAGTGTAGGTGAAACGATGGAATATCTGAACGCATTTGTCTGTGGCGGCCTGTTCTGTGTCATCGGTCAGATTTTGATTGATCGGACCAAACTGACCCCCGCCCGTATTCTGGTGCTCTATGTGGTGTCCGGTGTGGTACTGGGCGGACTGGGTATCTATAAATATATTGTAGAATGGGGCGGTGCCGGAGCAACGGTTCCTCTGACCGGCTTTGGTTATCTGTTGGCCAAGGGCGTGGCAAAGGCCGTGGAGGAAATGGGTATTCTCGGCGCCTTTACCGGCGGCGTAACTGCGGCAGCCGGCGGTATTACAGCGGCCATTTTCTTCGGTCTGCTGGTGGCCCTGATTTTCAAGCCAAAGTCCAAAAAATAACCATGAACAAGAAAATATTCCGGCTGGCTCCCATTCTTGCAGGCGGCGCAGCCGGCATTGTCAACGGCTTTTTCGGTGGGGGCGGCGGCATGATTCTGGTCCCCCTTCTGGTGCGGCGATGCGGTCTGTCTCAGCGGCAGGCCTTTGCCACTTCGGTCGCCGTCATTCTGCCCCTTTGCGTGTTGTCCTCCATCATTTATTATTTCCGTGGAGGATTGGACCTGACAGTCGCTTTGCCCTACCTTGTGGGTGGACTAGTGGGCGGCTGGGCAGGTGGAGCCGTATTCAAAAAAGTAAACATGGTCTGGTTGCGGCGCCTTTTTGCCCTCTTCATCTTATATGGCGGGGTGAATGCACTGCTATGACAGACTGGCTCCTTCCCGTTCTTGTAGGTGCTGCCACCGGCATATTATCCGGATTCGGTGTAGGCGGCGGAACACTGCTGCTGGTCTATCTGACCAGCCTGGCCGGCATGG
>JAZOBA010000031.1:0-34094 GCA_045595705.1 Oscillospiraceae bacterium | reverse complement strand
AAAAAGGTGACTCATAGCATGGCAACCCCTATAATGGTGTTTGCGGACAACCAGGAAGGGAGCCAGGCTATGAGCCACTACAAACATCTTAACATAGAGGAACGAGAAAGTATATACCTATTGCACGAGATGGGTAAAAGTATCCGTTATATTGCAACCCAACTTCAACGTTCTCCCTCGACAATCAGTCGAGAATTGCGAAGAGGTCATGATAAAAAACACTCATACAGGCCATCAACTGCACAAGCACGATACCGGAAACGCAGAAAAAACAGCGGCCGCAAACGTATTCTATCAGATGCGGCAAAACGGGAACGAGTGCGGGATTTTATCTTAAATAAACGCTGGTCGCCGGAACAAATAGAAAATCGGCTCAAGTTAGAAAACAACTCATTTCAGATCAGCTATGCAACAATATATCGTGCAGTTTATGACGGTCTATTTTCGGGTGTCAAATATAATAAGCATGATTATGTGCGAAAATCCGAACGATTTTCCATCTACCTTCGAAAGAAAGGAAAAAAGCGAAAAAAGACCAATGCAGAACAGCGCCGAGGTAAGTTTCAAATTTCTCATCACATCACGGAACGGCCAATCGAAGCCGAAAACAGGCTGCAAATTGGGCACTGGGAGGCAGACACCGTTGCAGGAAAGAAGGGCTCTGCCTGTTTGCTGACACTTACAGATCGTCGGTCTCGGTATCTGCTGGCAGCCATGATACAAAGCAAATCTACTGCTGCAGTAAATGAAAAATTAATCGAACTGCTCGGAACATTGCCGGAAACAGCCGTCCGATCTATTACCCCTGATCGGGGATGTGAGTTTGCCAAGTACGAGACTGTTTCTGCAAGCTTACACAACGTCGTATTTTATTTCCCTCCGCCTTATTCTCCTTGGGCAAGAGGAACGAACGAAAACACGAACGGTTTAATCCGAGAGTTCTTGCCTAAACACACCACGATGGAAGGTATCCCAGAAGACTATGTTTCCGCTTTTGTTGATTCCATGAATATGCGTCCTCGCAAATGCTTAGGGTGGCGCTCTCCTGCTGAGATCTTTTTTAACAAGGTGTTGCACTTGACTTGACAATTCGCCAACCCATTTTCTCCGGCGACATGTGCGTCGGGGAAAATACATCTCGGCCTGTAAACGTGAGAATTGTGCGCCGGTGGCGCACGATTCGTGCGCTGCGACAGGCCGCAACTTTTTGTCGGAAAAGGCTTTGCCTTTTTCGACAGGTTAAAAGGGCTCCACGGCTTGCCGTGGAGTCCTTTTTGTATCGGGATTCCTTTGCAAAAGACCGATCAATATGATAAAATGGTCACATACGATATACCGTGCCGTAAAGGAGAATGTCCGTGAAAAAACTTCGTTCGATTTTGATTGCTGTAGTGGCAGTCCTTGCAATTATTTTTTATCTTTTCCCGGAAATGCTGCCGGGTGATGTGGGGACAACGGAGCCTCCGGGGGTAACGGAACCGGTCGGGCCGACCGAAGACCCCGTGATGACCGAGGACCCCGGGCCGACCGAGGACCCCGAGGCGCCCGAAGACCCCGGGCCGACCGAAGACCCCGGGCCGACCGAGGACCACGGTCCGACTGAAAATGTCGGCCAATTGACCGTCCACTATATCGATGTAGGTCAGGCGGACAGCATTCTGCTGGAATGTCAGGGCCAGACCATGCTGATCGACGGCGGCAATGTGGGTGACAGCAGTCTGGTGGTATCCTATCTGGACAGTCAGGGCATTTCGTATCTGGACTATGTGATCTGCACCCACGCCCACGAGGATCATGTGGGCGGTCTGTCCGGACCGCTGAGCACCGGTACCGCAGGAGCGGTGTACGCTCCGGTAACCAAGTATGATTCCGATGCCTTCCGGAATTTCCTGAAATATACCCACCAGCAGGGGCTGGAGGTAACCCTTCCCCAGACAGACGATTCCTTCCTGCTGGGTGAGGCCCTTGTGACCGTACTGGGTCCTCGCCGGAACTATACGGATACCAATGATACCTCCATTGTGCTGCGTGTGGACCATGGAGAAAACTCCTTCCTGTTCACCGGAGATATGGAGATAGCAGCCGAGGCCGACCTGCTCTCGGACGGCTGCGATCTGGATGTGGATGTGCTCAAGGTGGGTCACCATGGCAGCTATACTTCTACGGGATATGTGTTCCTGCGTGAGGTCATGCCTGAGTATGCTGTGATCTCCTGCGGTACCGGCAATTCTTACGGCCATCCCCATGAGGAGGTCACCAGCCGACTGTACGATGCCGGGGTCACGGTGTACCGCACGGATCAGCAGGGAACCGTCGTTGTGACAAGTGACGGAACCGAACTGTATTTTACAACGGAAAAGAATGTCCCGCCCACCGAAGGACGGGAGTAACAATTCAAACGGCCTGCCGCAGAATTTGAATTCTGCGACAGGCCGTTTTCTTATGATTTTGGTGCGGTGTTTTCGGTTTTTAGGGGCAGCTCACGGAAGATGGCGTTGGCCCGGAATTCGAATTCCTTGTCGTCGGTGGCCTTGCGCAGGGCCTTGCCGTGCTTGCCGTCATCTTCAAACAGGCCGATCAGATAGAACCAAAGTTCCTTCATGCGCATCATGGCATTGCGCCGGCTTTTAAAGGATTCGCAGTAGGATTCGTACAACTGGTCGTGGAAGGCACGCAGTGTTTCCAGATCGGCGGGGGAGCCGCCGTTTACCTTGCGGGCCAGCGCCGGGTCACCGATCAGACCGCGGCCCAGCATAATACTCTCCAGCATGGGGAATTCCTGCTGCACCGACCGGCAGTCGGCTGCAGTATTCAGATCGCCGTTGTAACTCAAGGGGCGAGTGCAGCGGGGCGCGGCAGCCGCAAAAACTTCCCGCCGAACGGGGTATTTGTACATATCCTTCTGTACCCGGGGGTGGATGATGAGTTCCTTAACCGGGAAGCGGTTGTACAGTTCCAGCAGGGGGCCGAATTCCTCCGCGTCGGTCAGACCCAGACGGGTTTTGATGGAAATGTCGATGGGGCAGCGGGAGAAAATTTCCTCCAGAAAGACTGCTAGTTCCTCATACCGGGACAGAAAACCGGAGCCCTTGCCCTTGGCCACTACAGTGCCCGAGGGACAGCCCAGATTCAGATTGACTTCTTTATGGCCCATGGCGGCCAGTTCTCCTGCGGCCCAGAGAAAATCCTCGGCGTTGCGGGTCAGCAGCTGGGGAATGAGATGGATGCCCTCGTTGTGTTCGGGCAGCACCTGGTCCAGTTCCTTTTTGCCGAAACAATGGCTCTGGGTGGGGGAGAGGAAGGGGGCATAATAGCGGTCGATGCCGCCAAACCAGCGGTTGTGGGCCTGCCGGAAAAACCGCCCGGTAACACCCTCCAGCGGGGCGCAGTCAATACGCATGTGATCAGTCCGTTTCTGCATCAGATTTTTCACATTGTACAACATTTTTTGCCCGGATACAAACCCATTTTGTACGGATAGGGACTTGCAGCGCCTTCATACAGTAGGGCAGGAGGTGCGCAAATATGCTTTCTGCCTGGCTGCTGCTGATGCTCAGCGGCTCCTTTTTTACCCTGCGTCTGGCCAATGGAGGGTCCTTTCCACGCCCCTTGAAGGCCGAAGAGGAACGGGACTGTCTGGAGCGCATGGCTCAGGGGGACATGGAGGCCCGCAACAAACTGATTGAACACAATCTGAGACTGGTTTCCCACATCATTAAGAAGTACTACACTCAAAGCCGGGATCAGGATGACCTGATCTCCATTGGTACCATTGGTCTGATCAAAGGGATATCGACCTTTAAAATGGATAAAAATGTGCGACTGGCGACCTATTTGTCCCGCTGCATTGAAAATGAAATTCTGATGCACTTTCGGGCCACACGGAAACTGCAGGGGGAGATTTCCCTGTCGGATTCGCTGGAAAACGACCCCGAGGGCAGCGCCCTGTCTTTGATGGATGTCATCAGTGTGGACGACACCATGCTGGAGGATCTGGACGCCAAAGAGTCGGGGGCAAAGGTGCGCCGCTGTGTGGATGCCTGTCTGACCGAGCGGGAGGCCGATGTGATTCGGCTGCGTTACGGACTGGACGGCGGTGAGCCGCTGGCTCAGCGGGAGGTGGCGGCCAAATACAATATTTCCCGTTCTTATGTTTCACGCATCGAGAAAAAGGCGGTGGAAAAACTGCGTGCGGCATTGGAAGGCAAACTGCCCGGTATCTGATGGGTGATGGACAAAAATTGACAGGGCAGTGAGGATACAATTTGCGCCGGAACAGTTGACATTTCCAATCAGACTTATATAATGAAAGCAACTGAATCACGTACGCTTTTGTGCCGGGAGGCACCGATGTATTGGCATCGAGGGAATCGGATGAAACTTCCGAGCTATCCCAGTAACCGTGAAGCTGACGAACGGACACCCAAGTCACTGCCGCAAGGTGGGAAGACGTCCAAGTAGGATGAGGCAAAGCCGGGAGACCTGTCTGCGTGCGAAACACTTCTGGGGTTGGGTGGAACAATCATATCAGTGTAGGCCGTAGTGTATCTATTCGAGGGTCTGCTCTTGTTGTCGTTGCTCTCCAATCATGGGGAGCAATTTTTATTTGGTGGAAATTTTGCTCCTTTAACGATGTATGATTCAGTAAAACATCAAGGGACCTGTCTGGGTCCCAAAACGAAAGGAGCAAAATCCATGAAAAAAACCAAGACCCTTGCCGCTCTGTTGGCGGCGACCCTGCTGTTTGTCCTCAGTGTCGGCTGCGGACCGACTGAGCCGGTTGACGGACCGAACAGCCCCACATCTCCCGAAGAAATCTCCACTGCTGTGACTGTCATCGACATGAAGGGCCGTGAAATCACGCTGGAAGAGCCTGCTGAGCGCATCGTGGTGCTGGCCGCATCCGACTGCGAGATCCTGTATGCCATCGGTGCCGGCGACCGGGTGATCGGTCGGGGTGAGTACTGTGACTATCCTGCCGAAGTGTTGGATGTGCCTGCCATCGGTTCGGGGGGCGAGACCAACATCGAGCAGATCATTGCCCTGCAGCCCGACGTGCTGCTGATGAACGACATGGACCAGCCCAAGGAACAGGTGGAGCAGCTGGAACAGGCGGGCATCCCCGTGGTGGTCACCGATGACAGTGATATTGCCGAGGTGTATACCGCCATTGAACTGATCGGAGCGCTGACCGGGAAAGAGGCCGGTGCGGCCGAACTGATTGAAAGTATGAAGTCTACCTTTGCCGAGGTAGCTGCTAAGTCCACCGGCGATGGAACCCAGACGGTTTATTTTGAGGTTTCCCCGCTGCAGTACGGCCTTTGGACGGCCGGAACCAACACCTTTATGGATGAAATTGCCACCATGCTGGGGGTAAAAAACTGCTTTGCCGACGTGGACGGCTGGGGGCAGATCTCGGAAGAGCAAGTGCTGGAGCGCAACCCCGACTTTATCGTTACCGTTGCCATGTACTTTGGTGAGGGCCCCACGCCCGAGGAGGAAATTCTATCCCGCGCCGGTTGGGAGAATGTGACTGCCATAAAGACCGGCAAGGTGCTGAATCTGCGCAATAACGAACTGTCCCGCCCTGGTCCCCGATTGGCCGACGGAGCACGGGCGCTGTTTGAATTCTTCTACGGAGAATAAACCGAAGGGGGAGAAACCCTTGAAGAGAAAACCGGAACATTTCCGCGCGGTGGAATATGTGATTTTTGCGCTGGTTACCGTGGCGGCGTTGTGCGCCTGTGTGTGCATCGGCAGCGTGAATATCCCCTTGAAGGATACTGTGGCGGTTATCTGGAACGCCATCACGAGCCAACCTCAGCCGGCCGGACTGGCGCCCTCCATTATCCTGTCGGTGCGTTTGCCCCGTGTGCTTTGTGTTGCCCTGTCCGGTGCCGCCCTGTCACTGGCGGGTGCCGCCATGCAGGGCCTGTTGAAAAATCCGCTGGCCGACGGCTCCACGTTGGGTGTATCCTCGGGTGCCTCTTTGGGCGCCGTGCTGGCGATTGCTTTTGGCATTACATTCCCGGCGATGCCCGTTGCGGGCACCATGCTCATGGCCATTCTGTTTGCCTTTCTGTCGCTGGCCATCATTTTGGGACTGGCCTATAAACTGGATTACTCTCTGTCCACCAACACCATCATTCTGATCGGTGTCATTTACTCCATGTTTGTATCCAGCGCCATGAATGTGATCATTACCTTTTCTGCGGAAAAGGTCAAGGACATTACCTTCTGGACCATGGGCAGCCTGCAGAACTCCAGCTATTTGAATGCCGGAATTCTGGCAGTGGTCCTGCTGATTTGCGGTGGCATTATTGTCCTGCACGCAAGGGAACTGAACGCTTTTGCCGTGGGCGAGGACAACGCCCGCCACGTGGGTGTGGATGTCAAACGAACCAAACTGGTCATTCTAATCACCGTTTCCATTCTGATCGGTGTGTGCGTATCCATCGGCGGCACCATTGCCTTTGTGGGTCTGGTAACCCCGCATATGGTCCGTATGATCGTAGGTCCCAACCATAAGCGCCTGTTGCCTGCCTGCATTTTTGGCGGCGCCGTATTCCTGCTGCTGGCCGATCTGGTGGCCCGCATTCTGCTCAATCCGCTGGAACTGCCCATCGGTGTGGTCACCAGTCTGGTGGGCGCCGTGGTGTTCATCTTTATCTTCTACCGCACAAGAAAGGGGTGAGCGCCATGTTGAATGTCCAGAATCTGACGGTAAGCTACGGCGCCCACACCGTAGTGAACGATGTAAGTTTTCGGGTGGACGAGGGCCAGTGGCTGATGATCGTCGGCCCCAACGGCGCCGGCAAATCCACAGTTCTCAATGCCATCACCCAGGGTGTGGGATATTCCGGGCAGGTACTGCTGCACGGAAACGATGTAAAAAAGGAAAAGGCGGCCAAGCGTGCCCGTGAGATCGGTGTGCTGGCTCAGAACCACTTTGTGGGTTATGAATTTACGGTGGAAGAGGTGGTCCGTCTGGGCCGCTACGCCCACTCCCAAGGCCTGCTGTCCGGTCGCAGCGATGCCGACAACGAGGCGGTGGAGCGTGCCTTGGAACTGACCGGCATGGAGCCGCTGCGCCATCAGTCGGTGCTGGCCCTGTCGGGCGGCGAACTGCAGCGCACCTTTCTGGCTCAAGTTTTTGCGCAGGACCCCAAACTTCTGCTGCTGGACGAGCCCACCAATCATTTGGATCTGGTTTATCAGAAACAGGTATTTGCCTTGATTGAAGAATGGGTGAAGCAGCCCGGCCGCGCTGTGGTCAGCGTGGTGCATGATCTGTCGCTGGCCAAGACTTTCGGCTCGGATGCGCTGCTGATGCACAAGGGCAAAACGGTTGCACAGGGTCATGTGGATGAGGTGCTGTCACCGACCAATTTGGATCCGGTCTATGGTATGGATGTATACCAATGGATGCGGAATATGCTCTCCCAGTGGGAAAAGGAAGACTGACTATGATACTGAATTTCGATGCCTTGAATCAAACCATCGCTTTGCCTGATGAAAATGCTGCCCAACAGGCGCAGACCCATTGGGATTCTATTGCCAAGCCGCTGAAGGGACTGGGCCATTTTGAGAATATGGTGGTCCGGATTGCGGCCCTGACCGGCAAGCCGACGGTACGTGTGGACAAGCGTGCCGTGGTGGTGCTGTGTGCCGACAATGGCGTTGTGGCAGAGGGTGTGACCCAGACCGACGCATCGGTGACCGCCACCATGGCGGGGCAGATTCGTGACCATAAGTCCTCGGTTTGTCTCATGTCGGCCAGCGCCAATGCGGACGTCTTTGCCGTGGATATGGGTATGCTGACCCGTGTGGACGGGGTGAACGGCTGTCACATTGCCGACGGCACAGGCAACATCGCCGTGGGTCCTGCCATGACCCGGGAGCAGGCTTGCAGTGCCATTGCCTACGGAATGGAACTGGTGAAGGGATATGCCGAGCAGGGCTATCAATTGCTGGCCACCGGCGAAATGGGCATCGGAAACACCACCACTTCCAGCGCGGTTGCCGCCGCACTGCTGAATCTGCCGGTGGAGACGGTCACCGGCCGCGGTGCCGGTCTGTCCGACGCCGGCCTTCAGCGCAAGCGGGATGCCATCCGCCGTGCAATGGCGGTCAATCAACCTGACCCGACCGATGCATTGGATGTCCTCGCCAAACTGGGCGGCTTTGATATCGCCGGTATGGTAGGTATCTTTTTGGGCGGTGCGTTGTACCGCGTGCCCGTGCTGATCGACGGACTGATCAGCTCCATTTCGGCTCTGATCGCCGCCCGTCTTTGCCCCAACAGCCGCTGTGCCATGCTGGCCAGCCATACCTCGGCCGAGCCGGCTGCCGCTGCCATTCTGAACGAGTTGGGTTTGACTGCCGTGCTCCATGCCGGCATGAAGCTGGGTGAGGGTACCGGCGCTGTATGCATGATGCCCCTGTTGGATATGGCCCTGTCGGTTTACCACAATTCGGCCGCCTTTACCGATACCGGCATCGAACAATATCAGCCCCAGGGAGGGGAAACCAAGTGATGATTTTACTGACCGGAGGCTCGGCCTGCGGAAAAAGCTCCTACGCCGAATCCCTCTGTCTGCGCTTTGATGGGCCCCGTTACTATATTGCCGCCATGCGACCCTATGGCGACGGAAGCGCAGAGAAAATCGAGCGCCACCGCAAGCTGCGTAAGGGAAAAGGCTTTGAGACCGTGGAACGCTATACCGATTTGGCCGGGTTGACTTTGCCGGAGCGGGGAACCGTGCTGTTGGAGTGCATCTGCAATCTGACCGCCAATGAGATGTTTGACGATGCGGGCAACATGACTGACCCCTATGACGCTGTTCTGGAGGGGGTGGCTGCCCTGCGCCGTCAGTGCGGGCACCTGATTGTGGTTACCAATGACGTGGGCAGTGACAACAAGGACTACGACCTCGGCACAAAAGCCTATGTCCGGGCCTTGGGGCGCATCAATGCCGCGCTTGCCCAACAGGCCGATGCGGTTTACGAATTGGTCTGCGGTATTCCCCTTGTGCTGAAAGGAGAGCGGTTGTAATGAAGACCCTGTTTCGTTCTATCGCCATGGCTTTCTCTATGTTTTCCATCGTTCCCATGCCAATGGTGGAATGGAAAAAGGAGAACATGAAGTACATGCTCTGCGCTCTGCCGCTGGTGGGAGTGGTGGTTGGCCTTGCTCTTTGCGTGTGGCAGGGGCTGTGTCAGTGGCTGAATATCGGTGTCATCCTGTTCGCCGCAGGTATGACTTTGATCCCCCTTGCCGTTTCCGGCGGCATCCATCTGGACGGATTCTGTGACACCGTGGATGCACTGTCCAGTCATGCCGCTCCCGAGCGCAAGCGTGAGATTTTGAAAGACTCTCATGCAGGTGCATTTGCCATTCTATTTACGGCAGCATATTTTCTGCTGTATTTTGCACTCTGCACCGAACTGCCGCAGGTGTGGTCAGTGATTTTGATTGCCGGCATTCATCATGTGTTTGCCCGTGCCATCGGTGCATTGGCCGGTGTGGCATTTCCGGCATCCGGTTCCACCGGCATGCTGGCCTCCTTCCGGGAGGGTGCAACCAAGCGGGCAACATGGATCCTGCTGATCTGGTGCGTGATTTGTGCCGCTGCATTGACCGTTCTTTCTCCTGTCAGCGGTCTGTTTTGTACGCTGGCTGCGGTGGTCCTCTTGTTGGGGCTGCGCGTTATGTCGCTGAAGGAGTTTGGCGGCATGTCGGGCGATCTGGCCGGCTATCTGATTACTTTGAGCGAACTGGTTTTGCTGGCCTGCTTCATCTTTGCGGAAAAGGTGGTAACCATATGTTTTTAATTGTTGGCGGCGAGGGTTCCGGTAAGAAGACCTTTGCCAAGTCCCTTGGATATACCGAAAATGACATTGCCGACGCCATGCTGGATGAGCGTCCCGTACTGTACCACTTGGAGCAGATGGTGTTTGCCGATCCCGAATGCGGTGATACCCTCCTGCCTGTATTGGCAGAAAAGGAAGTGGTCATCTGCAACGAGGTGGGCAGCGGTGTCATTCCGGCGGACCGGACCGAGCGAATCGGTCGTGAGGCCACCGGCCGCCTGTGCGTTCTGCTGGCCCAAAAGGCCAGCTGCGTGGTGCGTATGGTCAGCGGCATTCCTACTGTCATCAAAGGTGAACTGCCATGCAGGTAATTCTGATCCGCCACGGGAAAACCCCGGGCAATGCGCTGCTGCGCTATAACGGCCGCACCGACGAACCCCTGTCAGCGGAGGGGATCGAGCAACTTAAACAGATGGGTGCAGACCCATGTGTGGGTCAGGTCTTTGTCACCCCGCTGCAGCGAACCCAACAGACGGCAGAAATCCTGTTCCCCAATGCGGAGCAGACCGTTGTGGACGACTTGCGGGAGATGGATTTTGGCGACTTCGAAGGGCGCAGTTATCTGGATATGGAGAACGATGCGGCCTACCGTGCATGGGTGGATAGCGGCAGCCTGGCACCCTGTCCCAACGGAGAAGGACGTGCCGAATTCTGCCAGCGAGTCTGCGCCGCCTTTGAAACGATTATTTGCCGCGCGGCCGAAGCGGGGAAGCAGACTGTAACCTTTGTGGTCCACGGCGGCACAGTCATGGCCATCATGGAGCGGTATGCCCAACCTGCGGGGGAGTTTTACTCCTACCGGCTGAAAAATGCGCAGGGATATCGGTGTGATGTGATATTTGACGGGCAAGCCAATGTGGCAGCTTTGGAGAATCGGACTGTGTGGGAGGGGAATCTTTGAAAACTCAGTTCAACGTCACAACCAGTTTCTGCGATTTGGATCGCTTTGCATCCCGGGAGGATTTTCTGGCTTTGCTGAATGGCTTTGACGGCGTGGAGCTGATGGTCTGCGGCGAGGACGAACGAAACATCATTCGCCCGGAGAATGTGGTAGGACTGCACATGGGCAGTTTCTACTGCTGGCTGGACTTCTGGCAGGGGAATTTGGACCGCTGTCTGCAGGAATTTGGCACCGAGGAGGCTATGTACGCCTATTATGGCGGCGAGACCCGGCAGGCATTGATTGACCGGTTCCGTGCCGACCTTGCCAATGCACGGCGTTACGGCGCGGAATACATGGTGTACCATGTCTCCGACTCGAACTCACTGGAAACCTTGACCGGTCGTTATGCCCATACCGACGAAGAGGTCATTGATGCAACCTGCGAACTGATCAACATTGCTTTGGACGGTGTTGCCGACGGCCCTATGCTTCTGTTGGAAAACCTGTGGGAGCCCGGGCTGACCTTTACCCGTCCGGAGATGACGGCACGGCTGATGGATGGCATCCGCTACCCCCATAAGGGGATTATGCTGGACACCGGACATCTGCTGCATACGAACTTATCTCTGCGAACCCAGAAGGCAGGCCTGGCGTATATCCACTGCCGGTTGGACGAGCATGGAGATCTTTGCAAATATATTCGGGGTATTCATCTGAATCAGTCTCTCACCGGGGCCTATATGCGCCGGGTACGCAAAAATCCCCCGATCTTGTCGAAGGATTACAACGAAAAGATGGGGCAGCTGTTTGAGTATGTTTTTCAGGCCGACCTGCACCGGCCCTTTGTCACCCCGGGTGTACAGGAGCTGATTGAGCGTATTGCCCCGGACTATCTGACGTTTGAATTTATTTCCAATGACTTAAAGCAACATAAAACCATGCTGCGCCGTCAGCAGATGGCGCTCAACCGGGAGGAAGCAAGATGAAAGAACAAAGCTTTGAATTTTTCCAGAACCGCGCATGCAAATACTTTCCCTGCCACAAGAATGCCAAGGAAGAGGACTTCAACTGTCTGTTCTGCTACTGCCCTCTGTATATGCTGGGGCGGGAGTGCGGCGGCAACTTCGTCTATCTGGAAAACGGCATTAAAAGCTGCGAAAACTGCACCCTTCCCCACAGCGAGAAGGGTTATGCCTATGTGACGGACAAGTTTAAGGTAATCGTAGATCGGATGAAGGAAACCGAGAACAAATGATAGTAGCCGGGGTGCGTGTCACCCCGGTTGTTTTTTAAAAGGAATATTTACAATTTGAGGGCGGTTGGGTATAATAGCGCCAGAATGTTCCAAAATCGTACGTTCCTGGAGGAAATACCATGGACGAAAAGAAATTATTATGGGAAGCCCGGCGCAAGCGTGTACATGAAATCGTAGAAGTGGGCTCTGCCGGTGACTGGGTCAGTCAGGGGTATGACTGGTTTGGTACGATCATGCTGATTATAAACCTGATCGTGACTATTCTGCAGACCTTTGATGCCATGGTGGTCCACGCCCTCGCGTTGACCATTCTGGAGGAGATCACGGTGGCCTTCTTCGCTTTGGACTATGTACTGCGTGTGTGGGCGGCTGCCTACCTGTATGAGGATTTTCCCAAGCCGCAGGCCACAAAGAAATATCTGCTGTCCTTTACGGGTATTATTGATTTGCTGTCCTTCCTGCCCCATTATTTGCCCATCGTTTTCCCGGCCGGTGCGGCGGTGTTCCGTATGTTCCGCGTGGTGCGTATCCTCCGTCTGTTCCAGGTCAACGCCTATTACAATTCCATCCACGTGATCACGGCGGTCATCTCCAGCAAGAAGCAGCAACTGTTTTCTTCGGTGTTCATCATTCTGGTGCTTATGGTCGGTTCCAGTCTCTGTATGTACAGTCTGGAGAATGAGGCCCAGCCCGAGGTATTCTCCAACGCCTTCTCCGGTATCTGGTGGGCGGTGTCCACCCTGCTGACGGTGGGCTACGGCGATATATATCCCATCACCACCATGGGTAAGATATTCAGTATTATCATCACATTCCTCGGCGTGGGCATGGTGGCCATTCCAACCGGTATTATTTCGGCCGGCTTCGTGGACCAGTACTCCCGCCTGAAGCGCATGAGTGAGTACGGCGTGGAAGAGGACGTCCATTTTATCCGGGCACATCTGCGCAACTGCGACAAGTGGGTCGGTATGCCCATCAAGGATCTGGGCCTGCCCGAGGGTGTCATCGTGGCCATGGTCCGCCGGGGCAGAGAGAATGTGGTTCCCCGCGGTGACGTGGTTCTGCAGGGCGGTGATACCCTGATTATCGGCGCCGAAGCCGTCAAGGACGACAAACACATTGAATTGAAGGAAATCGTTCTGATGGAGCACAATCCGTGGAATGACCGGTATATCCGAGATCTGGACATTTCCCGTCAGACCGTGATCGTCATGGTCAAGCGCAAAGGGACCATGCTGGTGCCCCGCGGCAGTCTGATGCTCAAGCAGGGCGATCGCGTGATTCTGTATACTCAGGAGCGTTTTCTGGACTCCAACACCATTCAGATTTAAACAAACTGCAGCCGCCGGATACCGATGGGGGTGTCCGGCGGTTTTTGCCCGTGCGGCGATGCACTGGGGCCGAATTTGTGCAAAAGCGGTTGCAAAAAACCGGCTTGTTCGATATAATATCTGCAATACAAAGAGATACGGAGGAATTCCAATGAAAATTACCTATACCCCCCGGGGTGTCTGCTCCAGACAGATGACGGTTGAGGCCGAGAACGGTATCATCACCGATGTGCAGGTGGTGGGCGGCTGCCATGGCAATCTGCAGGGCATCATGAGTCTGCTGAAGGGCATGGAAATCGATCATGCCATTGCCCGCATGGAGGGTATCCGCTGCGGCACGAAGCCCACATCCTGCCCCGACCAGCTGGCAAGCGCCCTGAAGTGCCTGAAGCAGGAAAGCAACTGAATCAAAAAAAGCATTTGGTTATGCAACCAAAGGCGTTTTTTGATGTGTGTGACTTATCGGCGGCGGCGTCCGCTGTAACCGCTGTAAGAGCGGGCGCGGCGGCGCTTTTTGCGGGTCAGGGCGGCAATGAGAATAATCAGAAACAGGATAAAGGCTACAATGCCGACGGCAGCAACCTTGACCCAGGTTTGTGCGATAAACTTTTCGGCCCGGTCGATGCGGTACATCAGCTCGGAGCGTTCCACATCGTTTAAGGCGACCAAGTCCAGCGTGCCGTATTCCCGGCCCTGATAGGAGATGGTCATCTCACCCAGGATTTGGCCCTTGGTGACCGGGGCCTCCACGCTGTCGGAGTACAGGGTGATTGTCTTCTCAAAATCTTCCACATTCACATCTCTGGGCAGAAGGGCGGAGACCGAACCCTCCGAGCGCACCAGAACATGGTCGGTTTCCGACAGGGTGACAGGCAGCTGCTGGACCGGTTCGGAGCTTTCCCAGATGGTGCGGTAGCGGAAATTGTTGAAACCCCACTCCAGCAACCGGGTGGACTCCACAAAGTTCATGCGGCGGTAGGACTGGTCGGGCTGCTTGACCAGTTCGGCACCCAGCACCACGCAGTACAGGGTGCGCCCATCCTGCTCGGCGGCCGAGACCAGACAGTAGCCGGCTTCCACCGTGGTACCAGTCTTGATACCGATGGCAGGGGGATAGACATAGCCGGAATACTTCCATGCGGTCAGCAGGCCGTTGGTATTATAAAAAAGGCGTTCCTTGCTGACGTTGGTGGCAGGGACGGTATAGCTTTTGGTGGAAACCATCTTGCGGAAGGTCTCGTTCTTCATGGCCTCATTGGAGACCAGCCAGATATCCCACGCGGTGGTGTAATGGTCATCGTCGTGCAGACCGTGGGTGTTGGTAAAGTGGGTACCGGTCATGTTCAGCTCGGCGGCGCGCAGGTTCATGCGCTCCACAAAGGGGTCAATGCCGCCGGCCACGGCGTGGGCCAGTACATTGCAGGCCTCGTTGGCCGAGGCAACCAGCGTGCAGTACAGCAGGTCTTCCAGCGTCATCTGCTCGCCATTTCGGATGTTCTGTGTGGTGCTGTCAGCCGTCAGTCCGTTGTGGATACCGGGCGGTGCGGTAATGATGTCATCCAGAGCCAGTTCACCCCGGTCCACAGCTTCCAGCGTCAGCAGCGCGGTCATGATTTTGGTAATGCTGGCGGGGTAGCGCTTTTCGTGGATGTTCATCTCATACAGCACTTCACCGTAGGTGGCATCCACCACCAGAGCAGCGGTAGCTTGCGGCGCGGGATCCTCCACGGCGAGGGCAGCGCCGGGCACAAAAAGGACCAGCAGCAAAAATACAGCCAGAAATCGGATGAAATGATATTTTTTCATAGGAAACTCCTGAAAGTTATGTTATAATATCGGCAACTGTCGATGGTATGTTTGTTTTTCTCGTCTGTTGGGAGTCAACAGAAACGAAGGGCGATATTTAACTTGATTATAGCAAACTCTCGGCAATGGTGCAACAGGAAAGGGGGCGGTAAAGGATGAAGATTTCCGGGCCGGAAAAGGCGATTCTTGCCGTAACGGCGGCTTTTCTCCTGCTTACCGTCGGATATTTTCTGGGCGGCAGAGGCGGTGACGCACCGTATACCGTGGATGTTCAGACCAAGTGGACCGAAGAGGCGGACGATGAGACAGGTGCAGCTGTCGACACCCGGTTAATTAATATCAATACGGCTACCGTTGACCAACTGCAGAATATTCCCGGTATCGGCCCCACCAAAGCGGCCGAAATTGTGGCGGACCGACGAGCCAATGGGCCCTTTCGGATCCCGGAAGATCTGATGCGCGTTTCGGGCATCGGAGAGGGAACGCTGAGCGAAATTCTGAAGTATATCACAGTGGAATAAATCACGGAGGTGCAGACATATGCCGAAAATTTTGGTTGTGGATGATGAAAAGGTGCTGGTCAAAGGCATCAAATTCAATCTGGAAAACGACGGCTATCAGGTGGAAGTGGGCTATGACGGGGAAGAAGCGGTAGAGCGTGCCCGCAACGGTAATTTTGACCTGATCATGCTGGACCTGATGATGCCCAAGATTGACGGTCTGCAGGCCTGTATGCGCATTCGCGAGTTTTCCAATGTGCCCATCATTATGCTGACTGCCCGCAGCGAAGATACCGATAAACTGATCGGCTTTGAATACGGAGCCGATGACTACATTACCAAACCCTTCAACATTCTGGAGGTCAAGGCCCGTATCCGTGCGCTGCTGCGCCGTTCCGGTCTGACTGAGCAGAAGGATGAGCGCCTGATTACCGGCCACATCACGTTGGATCCCGATGCCCGGGCCGCATGGAAGGAAGAGGAGAGTGTCGAGCTGACTGCCAAGGAATTTGATCTGATGGAGCTGCTCATGCGCAATCCCGGCCGCGTGTACTCCCGTGAGAATCTGCTCAATGTGGTGTGGGGTTATGAGTATGTGGGCGATTACCGCACGGTGGACGTTCACGTGCGCCGCCTGCGTGAAAAACTGGAGATGGACCCCGCCAATCCCCAGTACATTCTGACCAAGTGGGGCGTGGGCTACTATATGAAGGCAACCTGAGAATCATAGCAATCATCGGTTAGGAGGTGATGACCGTGCCCAAACAGCGAAAGATCCGCTTTTTCCAGTCCATTCAGACCAAGTATGCCCTGACCTATCTGGCGGTCATCGCCGCCGTATTGGTGCTGCTGAATACATATCCCGTTCTGGTGTCGGAGGATCTGATTTTCCAATCCAAGCAGACATCGCTGCAGAGCCAGACCGCTGTGGTGGCCTCCGCGCTGGCCGGTCTGGAATCCCTGAGCGCCGAGGGCGTGGAGCAGGTCATGAATCAGCTGGACGACATGGGGCTGACCCGAATTATGGTCACAGACGGTTCCGGTATGATTCTGTATGACACGCAGGAGGGAGGCGGTACCCTGTACCGCTATGCCATGTTCCGTGAGGTGGCCAGTGCGCTGGACCGCAACACGGTCTTCCGCAGCGAATTTGTCAACGGACAGTTTCAAAGTACCGCGGCACTGCCGATCGTATACCGCAATATGGTGATCGGTGCTGTGGTGCTGTACGAGGAGGATACCGCCCAGGCAACTCTGCTGCAGGGCGTGCAGTCCAATCTGCGTTCCCTCTCCATTGCCATTGCCGCAGTGGTCGTGGTTATGAGTCTGATCTTCTCCAAAGCACTGACCGGCCGCATCGGCGCACTGCTGCGCGCCATTCAGATCGTGCGTGAGGGCAAATACAGCCATCGTGTTCAGGTGAAGGGCGGCGATGAGCTGGCCAAACTGGCCGACGAATTCAATCAGCTGACCGACCGACTGCAGACCACCGATGAGGTGCGCCGCCGCTTTGTGTCCGATGCATCCCATGAATTGAAGACGCCGCTGGCCTCCATCCGCCTGTTGTCTGACTCCATTTTGCAAAGCGACAACATTGATCTGGAGACCACCCGTGAATTTGTGGAGGACATCGGGGAAGAGGCCGAGCGTCTGACCCGCATTTCCGAGCGCCTTCTGACCCTGACCCGTATGGACGCCCAGCTTGAAGTGGAGCGCATCGCGGTCGATCTGGGCAAAGTGGTGCGCAAGGTGGAGCACATGCTGCGTCCCCTGGCTCAGGCCAACAGCATTACGCTGGAATGTGATCTGGAGGAAGGGTGTATCGTGGACGCGTTGCCCGATGATCTGTATCAGATTACCTTTAACCTGATGGAAAACGCCATCAAGTATAACCGAAGCGGGGGCATGGTTATGACCAACCTGTGCCGTGAGGGAGATGACGTAGTCCTGCGGGTGGAAGATACCGGCGTAGGTATCCCCGATGAGGATATGGACAAAATTTTTAACCGTTTTTATCGCGTGGACAAGGCCCGTTCCCGTGCCGCAGGCGGCACAGGCCTTGGCCTCTCCATCGTGCGGGACATGGCAAAGCAGCACGGTGGCACCGTTTCGGCCAGCCACCGTGAACCGGAGGGCTCCTGCTTTACCGTGTGTTTCCCTGCCTGGCAGAAAGGAGAGGAAACATGGTGAGAAAGTGTCTTTGCCTTATGTTGGCGCTCCTCTGTCTGACCGGCTGTACCGTGATTGGGCAGAAGGATGAACCGGCAACGGGGGAATACGGCCTCTGGTATGCCGTGGACGATCGGCGGGAAGGGGCAGACCGTTCCGCTGCGGTAGAGTTTGAACCTCGTTCGTGGGAAGAACTTCCTTCGGCCCAAAATTTGCTGAACAGTCTGTTTGCAGGTCCTGAAAATCCCGGCCTTGTCTCCCCGTTCCCCAGGGGTGTAAAGGTGCTGGATCTTCGTATGGATGCAGATTCCGGCACGGTGTATGTCAATTTAAGTGAACAGTACGGAAGCCTGTTGGGGTTTGATCTGACGGTGGCTGATTACTGTATTGTGATGACCTTGTGTCAGATTCCCGGTGTGGACAATGTTCGGATTGTGGTGGAGGGGGAACCCATCCCTTACCGCGACCGTCAGAATATGAAGGATACGGATCTGCTTCTGTCCGATATGGGCGAGCCGTCAGAAACCTTCCTGGCAGTTCTGTATTTCCCGGATCGGGACAACCTTGGTCTGATTACAGAATACCGTCAGGTGGAGCGAAGTGACGTTTCCGCGGTCGAGACTGTGATAACCGAACTGCTGCGCGGGCCCAAAGAAGCGCAGGCCAATCAGGCCCTGCCGGTCGGGACACAGATTCTGGGTTTCTCGGTCAGCGGAACGGTCTGTCAGGTTGATCTGTCGGCCGAATTTGTAGAAAATGCTCCGCAGGAGGGGCAGGGAACCACCCTGTATGCCCTTGTGAACACCCTTTGCTCCTTGGGTGGAATCAGTCAGGTTCGTATCCTGGTGGAGGGAGTTCCTCTGCAGGATTATCATGGTCTGACGCTCAACAATCCCATCAGCGCAAATTATGATCTTGCCAAAGACTAAATAATTGACGCGCAAACGATTCCGGAGTACAATACAGAAATACTGCAATGGCGGCACAGCCGCACACCGAAAGGATGATTCCGATGAAAGTCAATACCGATTGCCTCCATGCGGGCTATACCCCCGGGAACGGGGAGCCCCGCAATATTCCCATCATTCAGTCCACCACCTTCCGCTACGAGACCAGCGAGGCCATGGGTAAACTGTTTGATCTGGAGGCCAGCGGCTATTTCTATACCCGTCTGCAGAACCCGACCAACGACTATGTGGCAGCTAAAATCGCCGCTTTAGAGGGCGGTACCGCAGCCATGCTGACCTCCTCCGGTCAGGCTGCCAACTTCTATGCCGTGTTCAATATCGCTTCCTGCGGCGATCACGTGGTGGCATCCTCCGCCATCTACGGCGGCACCTATAATCTGTTCGCCGTTACCATGAAACGCATGGGCATCGAGTTTACCTTTGTGGAGCCCGACTGCTCCGAAGAGGAACTGAATGCGGCTTTCCGGTCCAATACCAAGGCGGTCTTTGGCGAGACCATCGCCAATCCTGCCCTGACCGTGCTGGATATTGAGAAGTTTGCCAAGGCGGCCCACGCCCACGGCGTGCCTCTCATCGTGGACAACACCTTCCCCACTCCGGTCAACTGCCGGCCCTTTGAGTGGGGTGCCGATATTGTTACGCACTCCACCACCAAGTACATGGACGGCCACGCAAACTGCGTGGGCGGCGCCATTGTGGACAGCGGCAAGTTCGACTGGACCAAGTATCCCGACAAGTTCCCCGGTCTGTGTACGCCCGATGACAGCTATCACGGCGTAACCTATACCGAGCGCTTCGGTCTGGAGGGTGCCTTCATCACCAAGGCCACCGCCCAGCTGATGCGTGATTTCGGCTCCATTCCTGCTCCCATGAATTCCTATCTGCTCAATGTGGGTCTGGAGTCCCTGCCCCTGCGCATGGCCCGTCACTGTGAAAACGGTCTGGCCATGGCCAAGTATCTGCAGGCCCATCCCAAGGTGGCCTGGGTCAAATACCCCGGTCTGGAGGGGGATACCCACTATGAGCTGGCGCAGAAGTATATGCCCGACGGCACCTGCGGCGTGGTCTCCTTCGGTGTGAAGGGCGGCCGTGCTGCCGCCGAGAAGTTCATGGCCGGTCTGAAGCTGGCCTCCATCGCCACCCACGTGGCCGATGCCAAGACCTGCGTGCTGCACCCCGCATCGGCGACCCACCGTCAGATGAACGATGCCGAGTTGGTTGCTGCCGGTGTGTCCCCCGATCTGGTGCGTCTGTCGGTGGGCATCGAGCACATTGACGACCTGATTGCCGACGTTGAGCAGGCTCTGGCCGGTGTGTAATCCGTAAAAATCAAAAACAGGCCCTGCACCGTTTGGGTGCAGGGCCTTGTTTTTTCTCCTGTTGTCTGTGGCAGCAAAAGGGCGCGCTGCAATTTGCAGCGCCCCCTCAAATCTTATTCAATATGAACGTGGTTGTTGATGTGGTTCATGCAGTAGCAGTAATAGCCGTTGCACTTGGAGCAGTAGCGGAACTCCATATTGGAGTCCATCTCGTCGGTAATGCCGCACACGGCGCATTTGTGGATATATCCCTTGGCCTGCCGTGCCTGTTTCTGGGCCTTTTTGAAGTTGATAGTCTGTTTGCTGGTTTTGTGCTTGACCCTGCCAAATAGCCGGGCAAAGTCGGCCGAGAAGAACAGGAAATAGTTCAGAATGGCGAGGATGGGGATCAGCGCCAGCAGGAACCGGCCGGCAATCAGATACTGAATGATGGACCAGGCAAACAGGGCGGCGTCCAGCCAAGCCAGCCACTTGACCTTGACCGGGATAAAGAAGAAAAGTAAGAACTGGGTGTTGGGGTACAGAGTGGCAAAGGCGAAAAACATGGACAGGTTTACATACGTCATGGTGGCGTAGCCGGTCACAAAGCCCAGCAGCATGTTCAGCACCACGCCCATGACATAGAACAGGGTGAACTTGGTGCTGCCCCACTCCCGTTCCAGTGTGGTGCCGATCATCCAGTACAGATAGGTGGACAGGGCGAAGTAAAGCAGCCGTCCATCCAGAGGCAGGAACACGAAGGTGACCAGACGCCAGACCTGTCCCTGGAGAATGTGGGGCAGGGAGAAGTAGAGCAGGGACGAAAAGCTGTTCTGGCTGAACATATCCAGCAGATAGACCAGCACAGAGCCGATGACGATGATGTTCATCAGATTGGGAATGCCAAACCGGGGATGCTTGTAGCAGAAGCGGTTCAGCCAGGATTCAACAGAACGCAAGGGTGATACCTCCCAAACAGGAAATTACGACCAGTATAGCAGACATACCGGGCGAAATGGGGAACAAATTGTAAACAAATCATTTGATAATCTTGCGGATCATGGCTTTCATTTTCGGGGTCAGCACCTTGGCAGCCACGCGGTAGGGCAACGAGGGCAGGGCCAGATAAGCGGTCTCCACTTTGTCAAATTCGCGGGTACGGAAGGCGGAGAAGAAGGCGGCGCGCTTGGGGTTGGCTGTCAAAGGGGATGCCAAACGGGGGTTGCCGGTGACTGCCTCGCTGACGGGGCGCTCTACAAAGCCCATTTGAGAGGACAGCGCATCAAAAACGGATTGTCCCTTTTCACTGCCCACCAGGACCATGGAAATTCCCTTGTCGCGGTCCACGGGGAGTTCCAAAGCGGGGTCCAGACCCCAGAAATCGGCCAGCGTGAAATCGGCCGGGCGGTCGGTGCTGGTGTATTTACAGTGGGCGCAGGAGGGGCGCAGGAACAGCTGCATGCCAAAGCCGCGGCCATAGGTGGTGCGGTTGAAATCCTCGGTGTAACTGCTGCCGTCGGCAAAGGTGGCGGTGAAATAGGGGGTGGACCAGCCGTGGGACTTGTCTTTGAACCGTACGCCGGTGACCTTGGAGCCGTGATCGGTTTCCAATCGGTTCAGAAAACTGCGGAATACGGCAGGGGAGGGCACGCCGTGGCAGACCAGATCGCAGGTCAGCAGATTGTCGTACTCCTTGCCCAAATAGCGCAGCAGACCGTCAATCTGGCAGGGGACGCCGGAGAACAGGACGTCCACACCTTGGTCCAACAGGGCTTTGGCCTGACGGAAACAATCCCCCATATCGCTCTGGACGTATTTGGAGCCGCGCATTGGGGTCAGTTCCTGTTCGCTGCGGGCGCAGACATGGCGGACGATCATGGTTTCGTCCAACACGCTGCCGAATACAGCGCCGCCACGCTCCAATGTATGCCGGGCCAGCAGAGAGAAGAATCCGCCGGAGGAAGAGACCAAACGCTCACTCTCGTCGGCATTCCAGAGGGCGTAGGCCTTGTCGGGGCCCTCTGTGTGAGCGGGAGGGGTCAGCATGGGACAGACCATCTCACACTTGCCGCAGTGGATACAAGTATCCCCAATAACCGGGCGAAGAAAACCTTCGTGGTCGGCTTGCATGGTAATGGCACCTGCGGGACAGGCTGCGGCGCAGGCGGTGCAGCCCGTGCAGTCCTGTCGGCTGCACAGGGTGGGGATGACCCGCTGTGCAGTTTCATAGACGGGGACGCCGGGCAGTTGGCTGCCCTCAATGGCGGCCTTCAAATAGGTCAGGGAGTCGGCGCGGGCCTCCTCCAGTTTTGTGTTGATCGCATCATAGTCCATGGGGGCATCCACCGGGGCGGTGGAGTCCAGACCGATGATACGTTCGGCGCAGCCCAAGCGGGACAGCAGACTGTAAATGCGCGAGTCGGTGGGATTGGCCAGTTCCTTGGGTGACATGGAGGTGAAGAAGGGGCGGCCAAACTGCAGAGAGAACACGGCACCGTGGAAGGAATTGGTCACCACATAGGCGGCGTTCCGGAACAGACCAAGGAACTCCTGCGGGCCGGCATCAAAGACCATTTTGCTGCATCCGTCAATTTTCTTGCGGGCGCCGGCCAACTGTACGATGGGCAGTCCGGTGCGCTCGGACAGTGCCTTGGCGTAGGGAGCGGCGGCAGCGGAATCGGACACAAAGTAGCAGAGAATGTAGGGCGCTTTGTCCTTGGGAGCCGCAGCCAGCTGCGCCCAGTCCTCACGCCGCAGCAGCAGAGTGGGATCCAGCACCACCCGGGCGGTGCGCTCGGCATAGCGCTCCACCAGAGCCTGTCCGCGCTTTTCGCGTACAGACAGGGCGGAGAAGGATTGCAGATGTTCCTTCAACTGCTGTGCTTTATCCTCAGGCAGTTCGGACACGGCGAAGCTGGGGGCGTAGGAGATGCGGCGATGCTCTCCGGCGAAGCCCAGCAGATAGGTGGGGTCAAACTGCTTGTTGGGAAAAATATTGGGGTTCCAGATCTGGTCGCTTCCGGCCACAAACACATCCAGATCGGGAGGCGTGTCGCACAGTTGCTCATAATTGGTGTAGCATTGAGGAGTCAGCGTCATATGCTCGGCAACAAAAGCATCAAACCGTGCGCCGCGTCGGCTCATGGCGGCCAGGTGGGCGGCAGTGTGAACATTAGTCAGTTGAGCACGCAGTCCGCCCTTGCGGAACAGGTCATTGAGCCCGGCGTCATACTCCGGGCGGTAATCTATAATCTGACAGGGATGTCCCAACTCGGTCATGGCGCGCATGGCGGCATAGGCCTGAAGCTGGGCCCCGTAATGATGGTGTCGGAAAAAGGTGACCAGTCCGGTTGTCAAAGCAATCACTCCTTCAAATTAATAATTTTACCACGTTCCGTATAAAATCGCAACCGAGACCGTTGAAAAAAGGCGGATTTCGTGATATGCTGAATCAAATTATGAAATTCAAAGGAGCTTGAAACATGAGCATCGTTAAGGATATGTCTCTGGCCGAAAGCGGCCGCAAGAAAATCCATTGGGTGCGTGACTTTATGCCTGCCCTGTCGGGCATTGAGGCCCGCTTTGAAAAGGAGAAGCCCTTTGCCGGTCTGCGTGTCGCAGTCTCGGTCCATCTGGAGGCCAAAACCGCCAATCTGGGTTACGTCCTGTCCAAGGGCGGCGCCGAAGTGCGCCTGACCGGTTCCAACGTGCTGTCTACGCAGGATGATGTGGCCGCCGGTCTTGCATCCATGGGTGTGGAGACCTTTGGCATCCACGGCGCTACCCCTGAGGAGTACGAACAGCACCTGATCGAGACGCTGAAATTCAAGCCCCATCTGGTGGTGGACGATGGCGGTGATCTGATCCATTTGCTGGGCGGTAAGTGCGCCGAGCTGGGCGAGAATCTGATTGGCGGCTGTGAGGAGACCACCACCGGTATTCTGCGTCTGAAGGCCCGCGAGCGTGAGGGCATTCTGCCCTGCGCCATGATGGCGGTCAATGATGCCAAGGCCAAGCACTACTATGACAACAAGTACGGCACCGGTCAGTCGGTGTGGGACGGTATCATGCACACCACCAACCTGGTGGTAGCCGGCAAGACGGTGGTTGTGGCCGGTTTTGGCTGGTGCGGCAAGGGTGTGGCCATGCGTGCTGCCGGTATGGGTGCCAACGTGGTGGTCACAGAGGTGGACCCCTTCAAGGCACTGGATGCCACCATGCAGGGGTTCCGCGTTATGCCCATGAGTGAGGCTGCCAAAGAGGGCGATATCTTTGTTACGGTCACCGGCTGTAAGGATGTGATTACCCCGGAGCATTTTGCTGTTATGAAGAACAACGCATTCCTGACCAACGCCGGCCACTTTGACTGCGAAGTGGACGTGGCAAGTCTGGCCAAGATGGCCGTCAAGCGGGAAGTGCGCCGTGACAACATCGAGGGCTTCACTCTGCCCGATGGCCGTGTTCTCAATGTCATTGGCGAAGGCCGTCTGGTCAATCTGGCCGCCGGAAACGGTCACCCCGCCGAGATTATGGATATGTCCTTTGCCGTGCAGGCGCTGGCGCTGGAGTGGCTGGTTAAAAACCGCGGCAATCTGGAGAAAAAGGTCTATCAGGTGCCCGCTGAAATTGACGACGAGATCGGCCGCGTCAAGTTGGCCGCCATGGGCTTGTCCATCGACACTCTGACCGACGAACAGGTGGAATACCTGAACGGTTGGAAAGCCTGAGTTTACAAAATGAAAGAGTTTGCAATTCAGCCTTGACAAAGTGTGCTGAATCTGTTACGATACCAACCGCAACTGAATAGCTCTCATCAAGAGAGGTGGAGGGACCGGCCCTATGAAACCCGGCAACCTGCGTCAAGTAAGGTGCCAAATCCGGCGAGCAAATCGAAAGATGAGGAAAGACGAATTATCACCGCCCGGTCTTTCCGACCGGGCGGTTTTTCTGCCCTCAAAACGAAAGGAAGATGATTTATGGCAAAGCGACTGTTTACCTCTGAATCGGTGACCGAAGGTCATCCCGACAAAATCTGCGACCAGATTTCCGACGCTGTTCTGGACGCCATTCTGGCGGAAGATCCCGCCGCCCGTGTGGCCTGTGAGACCACTGTGACCACCGGTCTGGTCCATGTTATGGGCGAGATCACCACCTCCTGCTACGTGGACATTCCCAAACTGGTGCGCGAAGTGGTGCGGGACATTGGCTACGACCGTGCCAAATTCGGCTTTGACTGTGACACCTGTGCCGTACTGACCTCCATTGACGAGCAGTCTGCTGACATCGCCATGGGTGTGGACAAGTCCTATGAGGCCAAGCGTGAAGCCTCAGATGAACTGGACAACGGCGCCGGTGACCAAGGTATGATGTTCGGCTATGCCTGCCGGGAAACCGAGGAACTGATGCCCCTGGCTATCAGTCTGGCCCACAAGCTGGCCCGCAAGCTGACTGCCGTACGCAAGGAGGGTCTGGTGGACTATCTGCGCCCCGACGGCAAGACCCAGGTCACCGTGGAGTATGACGGGAACAACAATCCCATCCGTGTGGATACCGTGGTGCTCTCCACCCAGCACGGACCCGAGGTGGAGCATGACCGACTTGCTCAGGATATGATCTCCATGGTCATCCGTCCCACCATTCCTGCTGAGCTGCTGGATGAGCAGACCAAGATCTACATCAATCCCACCGGCCGTTTTGTGGTGGGTGGTCCTCAGGGTGACTCCGGCCTGACCGGGCGCAAGATCATCGTGGACACCTACGGCGGAAGTGCCCCCCACGGCGGCGGTGCCTTCTCCGGTAAGGACCCCACCAAGGTGGACCGCAGCGCCGCTTATGCCGCCCGCTGGGTGGCCAAGAATGTGGTGGCTGCCGGTCTGGCTGAGCGCTGCCAGGTGCAGCTGGCTTACGCCATTGGCGTGGCTCGCCCCGTGTCGGTCCGTGTGGATACCTTTGGCACCGGCACAGTCTCGGATGCTATGCTGGAAGAGGCTGTAAACAAGGTCTTCGACCTGCGTCCCACTGCCATCATCCGTGATCTGGACCTGCGCCGCCCCATCTACCGCCAAACTGCCGCTTACGGTCACTTTGGCCGTACCGATCTGGATCTGCCCTGGGAGCGCACCGACAAAGTGGACCAGCTGAAAGCTGCCCTGTGATTTTGCTGCCGGACGGATTGCATATTCCTCTGTAAACTGCTGGACAAATGCAGGGAAAGCGGATAAAATGTAATATGTCATCATGCGCCCTCGTCATTTTGGTGACGGGGGCGCTTTTTATATCATGTTGATTCGGAGGTTCGCCATGCCTGCTATTTCTGTCATCGTACCGGTTTACAAGGCGGAAAACTGCCTTTCTCAGTGCGTGGAATCCATTTTGGCGCAGACCTTTCAGGACTTTGAGATCCTCCTGATCGATGACGGTTCGCCCGACAGAAGCGGCGCCCTGTGTGATGAGTATGCTGCTCGGGACTGCCGAATCCGGGTGTTTCACAAGGAAAACGGCGGCGTCAGTTCAGCTCGCAATTTGGGTATGGCGCAGGCGGTGGGAACCTACATCGCCTTTGCCGATTCGGATGACTGGATGGAGCCGGAGGAACTGGAGGTTCTGCACGGCCTGATCGTGGAGCACGGCGCCGACAGCGCCGGATGCGCTCACAATAACGTCAGCCCCGACGGCGGAACCGTCCTGCCCGAGGTGGGCGCCCTGCCCGCCGGTGTTTATGATCATAAGCAGATCATGACCGGCATCGTGGATCGGCTCATGGGGCATCGGCTGGAGCAGCCCGGGAAACCGGTTCTCAACGGATATATCTGGCGGTTTCTGTTCTCCCGTGACATTATCGTGCGGGAACGCATCGTATATGAGGGTGCCTATCTGGAGGACGAGCTGTTTCTGGTGGAATATTTCTGTCATGCACAGAAACTGGCCATGACCGACCGTCCCCTTTACAATTATTTCTTCAATCCCAATTCGGCCATTCACCGGTATATGGCCGGTTACATGGACACCTTCCGGTTGTTCCTTTCCCGCAAGCGTGCTCTGGCCCACCGACTGGGTACGGCAGAACATCTGCCCGACTGGGAGTATACAACGCTGTGGGCCGGACTTCTGATTGCTGTGTCTAACGTCTATGCCCCCGGAAATCCTTTTACCGCGGCCCAGCAGACTGCCGCCGTGCGGACCATTGCCGGGGAGAAGGATTTTGCCGCAGTGATTGCCGGACCGGCCCCGTCCGGTCTTTCCCGCAACAAGCAGATCGTGGCGACTCTGCTACACAAAAAATGCTACGCTCTGCTGACCGTGCTCTATCGCATCAAAAACAGGAGGAACTGATTGATGACCGAATGTTGGGAAAACAGTTTCGTTTATCGAATCTGGGTGGTGCTGCTTCGCTGGCTTTCTGACAGCGGGGTTGCGCGTTTTTGCCATCAGGTAGAGCGTTGGGTGCTGCACTGCGTTAAGGGCAGCGCCGTCTGCCGATGGCTGGCCCGCCCCGGACGCTTTCCTGCGTGGTATCAGGAAAGTATCCTGTGTCGCGCGGTGGACGCAGTGGCCAATGTTTTGCCGGCTCTGCTGCGCCGAAGCGGTCGGTTTTGCCGGGCATGGGATGGCAGTTGGATCGCCCGTTTTGCGGTATCCTGCGGGAACCATGTCCCCGCGTTGCTGTCCTGGTTCTTTTTGCTGGTTATGGTCTGCCCGCAGAATATGTGGAACAATGCATATTCACTGGCCATCGCTTTGCTGGGTGTGCTGCTTTGCTATGCCGCCTCGGTCAGCCGCCCTGCGCTGCGTCTTCGTGTGCGGGAATACAACCTCTATTTGCTGATTTTCTTTGCTATGCTGCTGTTCGGTGTTGTGAACTCGGCGGAATTTGTGACCTCTCTGCGCTATCTGACCTATTATGCCTCTGCTATCTTGCTGGCGTTGCTGGTGGTTTCCTCCGTGGAGACGGTGGAGCAGTTCAAACGGCTGGTCGCATTCGGCGTTGCCGGAATTCCCGTGGCAGCCGGCTGCGGCCTGTATCAGCGCTTTGTGCTGGACATTCAGAACAGCGAAAAGGCCGTGGATATGGCCTTCAATGCCGACCTGCCCGGCCGGGTATATGCCTTTTTTGAAAATTCCAATACCTTTGCGCAGGTGTTGGTTTTGATGATCGGTCTGGCGCTGGGCCTGTTGGTTTCCAGCCGTACTCTGTGGGGGAAACTGCTCTCCCTGTTTGCGTTGGGGTGCGGTCTGGTAGCCATCGTGATGACCTACTCCCGTGCCAGCTGGATCGGCCTCGTTGTGGCGGTATTTCTCTTCGTCCTTCTGGTGGAGCGCCGGTTGATCCCGGTCCTGATCGTGGGTGCCTTCGCACTGTTGCCCTTCCTGCCGGCCTCGATTTTCAACCGTCTGCTTTCCATTTTCAATCTTGCGGACAGTTCCACGTCCACGCGATTCATGATTTATTCCTCGGGGTACAAAGTCTGGTCTGAAAGTCCGTTTTTTGGTGTGGGACTGGGCACCGAACTGGCTGCAAAAGCGGCCCACACGAGCGACTGGTTTACCGATCCGTATTGGTTCCCCCACTACCACAACATCTACATTCAGCTGGCCGTGGAGCTTGGTCTGGTGGGCTGTGTTGCCTGCACCGGCGGCTTTATCACTTCCTGCAAGGAATCGCTGCACGCTCTGTTCGGGGCCAAGCGCGATCGGGAGGTATACGGGCTGACCGTGGGCTGCCTGTCCGGTCTGGTGGGTGTGATGGTGTGTGGTCTGGCCGATTATTTGTGGCATTATCCCCGCGTGATGGTGATTTTCTGGCTTGTTCTCGGCCTGATGCTCTGCGGTGCAAAATTGGCGCGGCAGGGTAAGCAGGAAGTTCACTCGTTGTGATTTCCGGAAAATCGGAATTGGATCATGGGAGGTAACCTATGAGAAAAGCAATCTGTTCTTTTTTGGCTGCTGTGCTGCTTTTGTGCACGGTTTCGGTGTCAGCTCTGGCTGCTCCGGTGCAGCAGGGACTGACCATTCTGTTTACCCACGATATGCACGACCACATTCTGCCCATGAATGGCGAGAATGGCGGAGAATACGGCGGCTTTGCCCGCCTGGCCACGCTGCTGGAGCAGGAGCGTACCGGCGCGCAGTACCCCGTAGTCACATTGGATGGCGGCGATTTTTCCATGGGAAGTCTGTATCAGACTATCTATACAACCGACGCACCCGAGCTTCGGCTGATGGGCGCGTTGGGGTTTGATGTGACCACCTTGGGTAACCATGAGTTTGACTACCGTGCCGCCGGCTTGGCCGATATGCTCCACGCCGCCGTGGACAGCGGTGACCGGCTGCCCCGTGTTGTGCAGGCCAACTATAAGCCGCCCAAGGACGATGTGCGCTCCCGGGAAGCGTGGGAGCGTTACGGCATCAGTGATTATGTGATCGTGGAGCGGGACGGACTGCGCATCGCTGTCTTTGGCCTGATGGGTGTGGATGCCGACGAATGTGCACCGATGTCCGGCATGGTGTTTGAGCCCATCGCAGATGCTGCCAGACGCACCGTGGCCTATGTGGAGGAGCACGAAAAGCCCGACTTTGTGATTTGCCTGTCCCACACCGGAACATGGAGCGGTGAGGGTGAGGACTACGAACTGGCCAAAGCGGTGGACGGGATCGATGTGATCATTTCCGGCCATACCCATACTAAGCTGGAAGATCCCATTCGGGTCAACGATACGCTCATCGTGTCCTGCAATGAGTATGTGAAAAATTTGGGTAAGCTGACCGTCGCCCGCAAGGGGGGCGAACTGGTGGTCGAGGATTACCGTCTGATTCCGGTGGATGAAACGGTTGCCGAGAATCCCGCCGTGGCTGCCCTCGCCGAGCAATTCAAGCATGAGGTGGAACAGGAGTACCTGTCCCAGTTCCAATTTACCTATGATCAGGTGTTGGCCAATACAGCCTTCGACTTTACGCCCTTCAGCCGATTCGGCAACCAACAGGAAGAGGACAGTCTGGGCAATCTGATTGCCGACAGTTACCGCTACGCCGTGCAGCAGGCCGAGGGTGAGAACTATATTCCCGTGGATTTTGCCGTGGTGGGTCACGGTGTCATCCGCGGCTCGTTCCCTGCCGGTGACATTACCGTGGCCGATGCCTTTAATGTGTCTTCCCTGGGTTCCGGTGCAGATGGAACTCCCGGATATCCGCTGGTTTCGGTCTATCTGACCGGGGACGAGCTGAGGGATGCCTTTGAGGTGGACGCTTCGGTGGCCCCTTTGATGTCGGGTGTACAGCTGTATGGCGCCGGCATGACATGGAGCTATAATACCAACCGTATGATTTTTAACAAGGTCACCGACTGCGGCCAGATTCTGGAGGACGGCAGTGTGGTGGAGTTGGAGGCCGACCGCCTGTACCGCGTGGTCACCGGTCTGTACTCGGCTCAGATGCTTGGAACCGTCCGTGAAAAGTCCTTCGGTCTGCTTTCTATCGTGCCCAAGGATGCTCAGGGCAATGAGATTACCGACTTTGAGGCCCATATCATCAAGAGTGAAAACGGAAGTGAGGTCAAGGAATGGTACGCATTGGCCTCCTATCTGGATGAGTTGGAACAGGTGCCTGAAACCTACGCTGCGGCGGAAGGTCGCAAGGTGGTGATTTCTTCCTGGAACCCCATCCAGTTGCTGAAGAATCCCAACTGGATCACGCTGGTGGTTTTGCTGGTCATCCTCCTGCTGATTGCAATCATTGTGCTGATCGTGCGTGCTGTTGCGCGCCGCAGGAGCGGTCGCCGTTACGGGCGCCGGGGCGGCAGAAGCGGGGGAAACTACCGCGGCAGCCGCAGAAAGAGATAACAAAAAAACAGCCTTTGGTTCATGTGAGCCAAAGGCTGTTTGACTTTTTATTCGGCTTTATCGGAAATCAGATCCTGAATGACGGTTTGGGCCAGCAGGAAGCCGGCCACCGGAGGCACCCAAGGTGCGCTTGCGGGGACCGAGCGGCGGCCCGGCGGGGGTGCTTCGGTTTCCGGCTGAGTGGTTTCGGCAGCCAGTTCGGGGGAGAAGACCACCTTCAGGTGCTTGATGCCCCGGGCACGCAGTTCCTTTCGGATGATGCGGGCTAAAGGGCAACCCTCGGTTTTGGAAATGTCGGTGATTTGGAACTGGGTGGCATCCAGCTTGTTTCCGGTGCCCAGAGCGGACACCATGGGGATGCCTTCTCTCATCGTGGTTTCGATCAGATCCAGTTTGCACGAGACCAGATCGATGGCATCCACCACGTAGTCATAGTCGGCGGGGAAGAAGTCTTCGCGGCCTTGGGCACTGTAACGGAAACATTTTGGGATGAAGGTGCCGTTGGGATTGATATCACGCAAACGGACGGACATGGCGATGGCCTTGGGCTGGCCGAGGGCCGAGTAGACGGCCTGAGCCTGCCGGTTGATGTTGGTGGGGCTGACCATGTCGTCATCCACCAGAGTCAGCTTGCCCACACCGCTGCGGGCCAGTGCTTCGGCGCACCAACTGCCCACACCGCCCAGACCGAAAACGGCCACATGGGAGGCGGCCAGCTTTTCCATGGCCTGCTTTCCCAACAGCATTTCGGTGCGCAGAAATTGATCGTTCATATTGTTCCTCCAGCGTGTCGGAAAACGCCCCTGCGAAAGCCGCAGGGGCGTTTTGTGGTTTGAATTTACTTAGCCAATGACAGAGTACAGCTTGTTGGTGCGGACGATTTCCATGCTGTCAACTACTTCCTCGGCCCACATAGCCTGACGGGCGAGGTTGGCCCAGGTGGGCTCGTTTTCGCCCAGGTAATAGATCACGTGCCAGCCCTGGGTGTAGGATTCGGTGTTCTTGACCAGACCGGTGTCGCCTGCCTTGCGGCCATCGGCGAAGACCCAGTCGTTAAAGGCGGGGATCATGCTGCCGGGAGTAACCAGAGTGTACAGACCGCCGTTGGAGTTGGAGCCGGGGTCAGCAGAATGCTCATTAGCCAGCAGAGCGAAGGACTCGGAAGTCTTATCGCCGCTTTCCCACTGAGCCAGCAGTTCCTGGGCCTTCTTTTCAGCAGCGGCAAAGACTGCGTCGGTGGGGTCCTGGGTGGATTCGTCCGTATCGGTGGTGGGGTCATCCTCGTTCTTGGCCTCGACCAGAATGTGGCGGACGTCGGCGGTGGCGGTCTCATCAAGGAAACGGTCGGCGAAAATCACCACGTAATAGGTGCCGGTGCCCTCGAACACCTTAATGTCACCGGGCTGACGGGCGGGGTCCATAGCCCAGTCATAGTAGAAAGAGGTCGTGGAGGTCAGACGGCCCTTCTGCTCGGAGTAATCCTTGTTGTCCTTCATAGTAGACAGTTTGCCCTTGATTTTTTCAGCCTCAAGCTCGGCTTCTGCCTTGGCCTTTTCCATAGCGGCTTTGGTCTCCTCTTCGGTGGGAGGCACGGTCTGGCCGTCATCGTTCTTGTGGGACTCGGCAGTACCATCAAAGGTGCGGAAATAGAGGTGGATAGAATCCAGTTCCTTGGTGTGCTCCTGATAGTAAGCGTCCAGTTCGGCATCCGAGTAATCGGCAAAGGTCTTCAGGTTGAGGTTGTAGTACTCTTCTGCCAGTTCGGAATTGGCCACACAGTTGCGGAATGCCTTCACGGTCATGTTCTTGCCGTAGACCTGCTTCAGATAGCTCTTAACGTTGAAGTTGTAGCCATAGGACAGGTATGCATCGATGGTGGCATCCAGGCTGTCCATCTCGGCCTGGACGGCAGAGTCGACCAGCTTGGAGGTGTAGCCGGCTTCCTTGGCAGCAGCCAGAGCGGCATACTCGGAGCGCAGGGTCTCCAAAGCGGCATCAATAAAGTAGTCGTGGTAGGTCTTGCCCACGTAGGACTCGTCCATAGTGAAGCCCCAGCCGGTCCACTCTTCAATGTCGGAAGCCTGAATGACCTGCTTGTCGGCAGGCTCACTGGGGGAGTAGGGCATGGTCATGCCATACTGAGCATACTGGGCAGCGGTGCTGGCCAGAGGGTTGTTGTAGTAGTGGAAAGCGACCTGGGCGGGGGTAACCTTTTCGCCGCCGATGGTAGCTACGGTAGCGTTGCGCTGGAATACGCCGGAGTCCCAGATCAGCAGGATGGCGGCCAGAATGACCACGACCACGCCGATGATGGTGTAAACGGTGTTGTTGCGCTTACGCTGTGCGGCCTTGACCAGTTCTTCCTTTTCACGTGCGGAGAGCTCGGGGGCCTCGGTGAGTTTGCGCTCTTGTTTCTTGCGGGATGCGCTCATGTTGGTTCAGTCCTCTCGTGTGTGTTAGGCAGTTGGAGCAATCGGGAAAATCTGCCTTAAATTCGTACCGTGATATTATACAGGAAAAGCATATGGCTTGCAAGCCAAAATTCATGCCGGAACGTCACTTTTCACAGTTTGTTTACGGAGCGAAGCACCGATTTCACAAAAAATTCATGAAAACTTTTCTTTTTCCTTTTAAAATAAAAAAGTATTTTACTATTTAGCAAAATACTTTGTATTATCAAGTGCGGTTTGTTTTGTAATTTTTAACTGTTTAATTTTTTTATTATTTGATATTTCATCATATGCGATATAAACTGAATTTTTAACTAATTTTCTCAAGTTTCTAGCATTAGTATTTGATTCTTTTGCCTGCCTAGCAATTTCCCTCATAAATCCACTTGTAAATGTTATTGTAACACCTAAATCTTTAAAAAACTCAATTTCTTCTGTAATCGCACTACTTTTTGATTTATATAATATTTCCACCAAATTTTCTATACTTAAATCTTCAGTATTTGTTATAAAAGAAATTCTTCCTAAAAATTCTGGTGGCATTCCTGCTTTTATTAAATCATCACTAGTTATTTGTATTTTTTCTTCATTTATATTGTTTTTTAATTCCTGTGTCCCAAAACCTATACTTCTTTTTTGTTTATCTTGGTTTTCTTTATATTTTTTTTGATATATACTAGAAAAAGCACCCATAAAAACTACAGTTAAATTAGATGTATCAAACCT
>JAZOBA010000030.1:0-10391 GCA_045595705.1 Oscillospiraceae bacterium | reverse complement strand
GTTCGAATCCTTCACCCGCTGCCAAAACACCGTGTCTTTTGACACGGTGTTTTTTCTTTTTTCGTTTCCTTTCTTGACATTTTCAATACCTCGTGTTACGATGTATTGCGCAAGAGGAGGTATGGCATGGATATTCAGTTGAAGCGTGGTCTTCTGGATGTATGCGTTCTGGCAGCCATCAAAAACGAAGATTCCTACGGCTACAAAATTATAAAGGATTTGAGGCCGTACATCGAGCTGTCCGAATCGACCTTATACACCATTCTGAAGCGCTTGGAATCGGCCAATATGCTGAGCGTCCGCACCGCCGAGCATGACGGACGACTGCGAAAATACTACCATATTACCAACGCGGGATTGAAGCGCATCGAGGATTTCAAATCCGAATGGAGCGAAATTCTGTCCATCTACCGTTTTGTGACCAAGGAGGATGAGAACCATGAATAAAACTGAATTTCTGCTTGATCTGACCGAAAAACTCTCCCCCTTGCCTTGGGAGGAAATTGCCGACCGCTGGGATTATTACAGCGAGATGATTGACGATCGAATGGAAGAGGGTTTGAGCGAAGAAGCCGCTGTTGCCGCGCTGGGCAGCACAGACCAAATCGCAGCACAAATTCTGTCCGACATTCCCCTGACCAAGCTGGTTAAGAGGAAAATCAAATCGTCTCGTCGGATCAAAGCGTGGGAAATTGTGCTGCTGGTGCTGGGCAGCCCCATCTGGCTCTCCCTGCTGATCGCTGCTTTTGCCGTGGTTCTGTCTCTGTACATTTCTCTTTGGGCCGTGATCATTTCCCTGTGGGCCGTCTTTGTTTCCCTGATCGTTTGCGCTCTCGCCGGCATCACAGTAGGTATTTTTTGGACAGCCATCAGCAATGTCCCCGCGGGCATGGCCACAATCGGTGCAGGCATCCTCTGCGCAGGACTCTCTATCTTCCTGTTCTTCGGCTGTAAGGCAGCCACCAAAGGAGCCGCACTGCTTGCGAAAAAGATGGTACTGGGTATCAAACGCTGTTTCCTGAGAAAGGAGGAATCGCAATGAACAGAAAAACAAAAATTTGGCTGATTGTTGCCGCTGTTCTTGTTGTTGTCGGACCGGTCCTGATGGCCGGAACGGTTATGACCTGCGACTGGGACCTCGCCCAATTGAACACCACATCGTACGAAACCAACACACACCAAATCAAAGAAACTTTTGACAGCATTTCCCTGTATACCGATACTGCCGACATTTTCTTTGTCCCCTCTCAGGACGGCAGCTGCAGCGTCATCTGTCACGAACCGGAATATGAAAAGCATACGGTCAACGTGCAGAACAGCACCCTGACCATCCGCGAAACGGACACACGAAAATGGTACAACAACATCGGTATCTCTTTTGGCACACCCAGAATCACGGTCTCTCTGCCGGACACAGAATACGACAAGTTATTCATCAAGGAAAGCACGGGCGACATCCAAATACCCAAGGATTTTCAGTTCGAATCCATGGATATTGCGGCAAGTACGGGCGATGTAACCAACTATGCGTCCGCTTCAGAAACCATTAAAATAAGCACAAGCACCGGTTATATCCATATAGAAAACATTTCGGCAGACATGCTTGACCTTTCTGTTTCAACCGGCAACGTGACTGTTTCCGGCGCCGTCTGCGCGGGAGATATCTGCATCAAGGTTTCCACGGGCAAGGCGCTTTTGACTGATCTTGCGTGCAGAAGTCTCCTGTCAAGCGGAAACACGGGCGATATCACGCTGCGCGACGTGATTGCCGCAGAACGGTTTTCCATTGAGCGAACCACCGGCGATGTGGATTTTGACCGCTGCGACGCCGCCGAGATTTTTGTGGAAACCGATACGGGCGACGTAGAAGGCACTCTGCGCTCCGAAAAGGTATTTACCGTCACCACCGACACGGGCGATGTAGAGGTCCCCAGAACCATAACCGGTGGACGCTGCGAGATCACCACCGACACGGGTGACATTGAGATCGACCTGTTGCCGAACAACAAATAATCGTCCTCCAACCGCAAGAAGAAACCAAAAAATCCATCCAATTACAGCAAAATGGCACCGTGCACAAAGCACGGTGCCATTTAATTCTCTCTTACTTGACGATCAGGTTGACCAGTTTATTCTTGACAACAATGGTCTTGAAAATCTGGCCACCGATCTTCTCCAAAGAACGGGCGATCTTCTCATCAGCCAGAACATTTGCCACGACCGCATCGTCATCCAGATCGGCATCCATCACCACAGTACCGCGCATCTTGCCGTTGATCTGAACCGCAACGGTAGCCTGCGCGTCTTTGCACTTCTCTTCGGAGTACTGGGGCCATGCCTCATAGGCAATGGTATTGTCATGACCCATAACCTGCCACAACTCCTCGCCCATGTGGGGGATCACGCAGGAAATCATCTTAACAAAGCCTTCCGCATACTCTCTGGGACAGGTGCCGTTTTTGTACACTTCATTGACAAAAACCATCATTTGGGCAATGGCGGTATTGAATCCCAGCGTTTCAAAGTCAGCCGTGACCTTCTTGACGGTCTGGTGATAGACCTTGGTCAGTTTGCCGTCATCGGTATCGGTAAGATTGGCACTTTCCGAGAAGAAATTCCAAACACGGTTGATAAATTTCTTGGCACCGGCAACGCCCGCGGCAGACCAGGGTTTGGAGACCTCCAACGGGCCCATAAACATTTCGTACAGGCGCAGAGTGTCAGCGCCGTAGTCACGGACAATATCGGAAGGATTCACCACAAACTCGGGGAAGCGCTTGCCCATCTTAATACCGTTCTCACCCAGAATCATGCCCTGGTGAACCAGTTTCTTGAAGGGCTCAGCTACGGGAGAAATCCCCTCATCATACAGGAAGCGGTTCCAAATGCGGGAATAAATCAGATGACCGACAGCATGCTCGGGGCCGCCGATGTACAGGTCGACAGGCATCCAATGCTTCAGCAGTTCGGGATCACAGAGTTCCTTGTCGTTATGGGGATCGATATAGCGCATGTAGTACCAGGAAGAACCGGCAGAACCGGGCATGGTAGAGGTCTCACGCTTGCCAACGATACCGTCCTTATTGTAGTACTTCCACTCCTCGGCATTTTCCAGAGGAGCCTGACCGCCCCGGCCCTTATAGTCCTCCAGAACAGGCAGAACAACGGGCAGCTCGCTGTCGGGCAGGAAAACGGTTTCGCCATCCTCGGTGTACACACAGGGAACGGGTTCGCCCCAGTAGCGCTGACGTGCGAAGATCCACTCACGGAAGTGATAGTTATTCTTGCGGCGGGCAACACCCATGTTTTCCAGCTTGACGGTGATGGCTTCCTTTGCCTCTTCCACGGTCAGACCGGTAAACTCCTCGGAGTTCATCAGGCGGCAGCCCTTGCCCAGATAATCCTGCTTTTCAAAGGCGCATTCGGATACATCGCGGCCTTCAATGACTTGAATCATGGGGATATTGTGGGCAACAGCATACTCAAAGTCACGCTGGTCATGGCTGGGAACCGCCATAACAGCGCCGGTTCCGTAATTGCCCAGAACGAAATCGCCGATGAACACGGGCACTTCCCGACCGTTGACAGGGTTGATGGCATAGACGCCCTTCAGGCAGCAGCCGGTCTTGGTCTTGCTGGCATCGGTGCGGTCAATCTCGCTCTTCTTGGCAGCTTCTGCGATATATGCATCCACTTCTTCCCGATTCTGAACTCGATCCAGCAAAGATGCGGTGATCTTGCCGTCGGGTGCAAGGACCATAAAGGTGATGCCGTAAATGGTTTCAATACAGGTGGTGTAGATGGAGAATTCGCCGCCGCCCACCAGCTTGAAGTCCACTTCCACACCGGTGGATTTGCCAATCCAGTTGCGCTGGATCTCCTTGGTGGATTCAGGCCAGTCGATCTCGTTCAGACCATCCAACAGTTTTTCCGCAAAAGCAGGCTGATCAATGACCCACTGGAGCATCATTCTCTTTTCGACAGGATAGCCGCCACGCTCGCTCTTGCCGTCGATGACTTCATCATTGGCCAGAACCGTACCCAGCGCCTCGCACCAGTTGACGGGCATTTCAATGCGCTTGGCATAACCCTTTTCCCACAGCTTCTTGAAAATCCACTGCGTCCACTTGTAGAACTCGGGGTCAGAAGTAGCGGTCAGTTTGGACCAGTCGTAGTCAAAGCCCAATTCCTTCAGCTGCTTGGAAAAGGTCTCGATGTTCTTCTCAGTAAAGCCATTGGGATGGTTGCCGGTATCCACGGCGTACTGCTCGGCAGGCAGACCGAAAGAGTCATATCCCATGGGGTGCAGCACGTTATAGCCCTGCATACGCTTCATGCGGGACATAATATCGGTAGCGGTATAGCCCTCGGGATGACCTGCGTGCAGACCGACACCGGAGGGATACGGGAACATATCCAACACATAGTACTTAGGCTTGGAGAAGTCCCACACATCGGTCTTGAACGTATCGTTCTCTTCCCAATACTTATGCCATTTTGCCTCAACGGCAGCAAAATCAAACGTCATATCGTTACACTTCCTCGTTCTTTATTCACTCAGTTGGGGGTCAGCACATCGCTGAGGTCGACCTTTTCGGCATCCTGCCACAGGCGCTCCAGATCGTAAAACTTGCGTGCCTCATCGTTGAAAATGTGCACTACCACAACCGAAAAGTCCATCAACACCCAGGTGCCGCCGCGGTGACCTTCAATGTGGTGCGGAGGCTCGCCCTGTTCCTTCAAGTTCTTTTCACAGATATCGGCCAGCGCTTTGATCTGAGTAGAAGAGGTTGCGGTACAAAGAACAAAATAGTCGGCCAGTGTGGTCAGTTCACCGGTCTTCAGCATCTGAATGTCCTGTCCCTTCTTGCTGTCCAGTGCCTTGACAAGCTCCAGGGCCATAGTCTTGGAATCCATCATAGTTAATCGCTCCTTACTGTATACGGTATCTCATTCATCCGACTCCTCTGCGCTCTGCATGGGAGGCAGGATGGGTATTTCTTCGGTCGGTTCCGGGTCTTGTTCCGGTGTGTCTTCGTCTGGTGTTTCTCCGTCCGGTACATCTTCGTTCGGTATATCTTCGTTCGGTTGCTCAGTCTCCGGGGTTTCGGACGGTTCCGAGGACGGCTCCGGGCTCTCCGGCGGCGCAGATTGCTCCGGTTCCGGTGTAGGCTCGGAGGTAGGCTCGGGTGTCGGTTCGGGCGTAGGCTCCGGTGTGGGAATCACCGGCGGAAGAGCCGCTTTCTCGTCCTCTACCGTACCCGTCGTGGAGGAAAGACTGCCGTCCGGGTTGACCGACATAATGTCCAGCCCCTGCTGTACCCGATCTTCCCGATACGGGTTGAACCCTTGGTTGACCGCCGCGAGAAGTTGCTTCGCATCGGGCAGAACATAAGACTGCATACACTGATAATATCGACTCCACGCCTCAGCAAAGTAATTGCCCGGCAAAGTCATGAAATTCACGTTTTCCACGGTCAGGCCGCCAAATACCGCCTGCTCGGCAAACCAGACCAGATTGCCCAGCGTCAGGTCGGTCTGCACATTGTCGGAAAACACCTGCGCCAATTCCCTTATTCTGGTGACATTGCTGACACGCAGGCACTGGCTGACCACCACTTTCAGGAAGGCTTGCTGGGTTTCAATGCGGCCGATGTCACCGGTGACATAACCGGTACCGTCGTTGTTTTCACGCCAACGGATGACTCCCATAGCGCTCTCGCCGTCCAACAACTGATAACCCTTTCCCACATGGATGTGCAGATCCTGATCGGGATCGTCGTAGTTCATATCACGGGGTACATCGAACCAGACGCCCCCGATAGCATCCACCAGATCACCTATGGCGTTCCACTCCATGACGACCTTGTAATCCGGAACAAAACCTACCAGCTGACTGACTTCTTCGTACAATGCCTGGATCCCTTTGTCCCCACCACCGGCGTAATTGTACACGGCATTGATACGCTTGATATCGTAGGGAATATTCACCATGGTATCTCGAGGGATACTCATAACATTGAGATTCTGGTTGGCAATATCGTAGGCCGCCAGAAGAATGGTATCGGTATTTCCGCCGCCGCCCGTGTCACGACCCACCACCAAAAAAGTGTAGAAATCTTTTTTGCGGTCGCTGACGATCTCCACGTCCTCAATGATCTCTTCCCCGCCGGACGGTTCCTTCTCCGGTCCGGTTTGTACGGGCGGTTGCTCCACCGGGATATCCGGTGCCTTGGCCCAGCCGCGATACAAGGCAAATACGGTCACCATCACGACCAAAAAAATCACCAGTGCCAAAAGGATCGCCAGGCGGATTTTCTCTTTTTTTGTGCGGGATACAGACTCTTTTTTCGTGAGCCGCTCGCCGCCTTTTTTCCGCTCCTGTTCCATCATGGACACATTCCTTTCAAAAAGTCCCGGGCCGCCAGCGTATTGGGATGGACGGGACTTGCGTATCCTCTCATCTCTTCGACAGTCATCTCGGTACCCAAAAGCACCGCTGCATTCAAATCAACATAAGCCAGTTCACGCAGCCGTTCCACCCCATCGAAATTGCGGGTGGGCTCCATGTAATCGGCAATGTACAGTATTTTCTCCAACAGGGTCATATCTGCTTTTCCGGTGGTGTGCCAGCAGATGGCCTGACATACCTCCTTCGGCTGGCCAAACACATGCTCTGCCAAAGCAGCGCCGGTTTTAGAGTGAAGTAATTTGACCGCTCCCCGCTCCATCTCATCCAGCTGGATTGCGTACCGCTCACAAAGAGCAAGCTGCTCCTCCAGATTCAAATACTTGGTACAGTCGTGCAGAATGGCCGCCCTGCGGGCATAGTCCTCGTTTGCTCCCCACCGGCGGGCCAGACGAACCGCCTCCTCCTCGCATCCCTGCACGTGAGGAATACGCTTGGCTCGGATCATAGAGTAAGAAACGGCACGCAGATCGGCATCACCAAGGCGGTCCAAGGGCCGCTCTACGCCGTAAAGTCCCTCCCGCAGAATGTAACCCCACACGCTCGGCCAAAGGCCGTCTGCGCTCTTGTCTGCACGTACTTGGGTGGAGGAAATCTCACGAATCTCCGGCAGCGTAACGATACGCACTTTGGCGCCGTAAGTTTCATTCAAATACTCGCTCTGAGCGTTCAGCATTTCACTGCTGTCCGTCTCATTTCTGGCGAAGGCGGCCACACCGGCCAGTTTCATGATCTCTTCCGCCTGATACCAGCTCTGCAGGGACAGGAACATATCGGTTCCCACCAGCAGCCAGAGTTCGTCCTGCGGAAACTGCTCCTTGAGTACACGAAGGGTATCCACCGTGTAACTCTTTCCGGGGCGGTTCAGTTCCAGATCAGATACAGCGGTAATGCCGGGCAGGCACAGCCCGTCGGCCATCAGGCTAGTCATCTCCAGCCGCTGCTCGGGAGCGGCGCTCTGAGCCGAAAGCTTCTTGTGCGGGGGCTGCTTGGCCGGAATAAAAATCAACTTGTTCAGACCCAGCGCGACAACAGCCGCCCGGGCCGCTTCCATATGTCCCAAATGAGGTGGGTCAAAGGTCCCGCCGTAAATTCCGATTTTCAAGACCTCCCCACCTTTCTTGCGTGTATTTTTTACTTCTTTTTATTATCTTTCACAAGAACGATTTTATCGGTCTTGTCCTTTTTGTGACTGGGTCTATAAAGCACAAATTTTGTGCCGATGACCTGCACCACATCGGAACGGGTGCGCTGAGCCAGCTCCTCGGCGGCCTCGCGGCTGGTAAACATAGAGTTTTCCAGCACCTTGCCCTTGATCAGCTCGCGGGCCTCCAGTGCATCATCGGCCTGCTTGACCAGATTGTCGCCGATGCCATCCTTGCCCACATGAAGAATGGTGTCGATATGATTGGCCAGTCCGCGCAGCTGGGCGCGCTGCTTACTTGTCAGTTCCATCGTTGTTCCCTCTTACTTTTTCTGGTTTTCCATAGCCTGTGCAAAAGCCTTATTGTCCATACGCAGCTCCATGAAGCCGCACTTGGTACAGGTACAGCGGATCATGGTGACCTTGGCGCCCATGGACTTGTTGCTGGCTTCCATTCCCTCCAGCTTGTAGGGGCCGCCGCACTTGATACAGGTAAACTCGGGAGTCAGATTATCCATATTGATTCGTTCCTTTCATTTGTTCAGATAGCGTTCCAGTTCTTCTTTGAATGCACACAGAGCCTTGCCACGGTGGGAGATTTCGTTCTTCTCCTCGCCCGTCAACTCTGCAAAGGTTTTTTTCTTTTCAGGGACAAAGAAAATGGGGTCATACCCAAAACCATGCTCTCCCTTGGGGGCATAAGCCAACGTACCGCGGCACTCACCCATGGCAGTGACTTCATCTCCATTGGGGAAAGCACAGCAGATGGCCGATACAAAGCCGCAGCGGCGGTCCAGCTGACCGCGCATATTCTGCAGCAGCAGCTGATATCGACCCACATCATCCAAGCCCTCGCCGCCGTAGCGGGCGGAATAGACGCCGGGGGCACCGTTCAAAGCGTCCACACAAAGGCCGGAATCGTCAGCAATGGCGGGCAGACCGGAGGCCTCACAGACTGCGCGGGCCTTCAGAGCGGAGTTCTCAGCAAAGGTAGTTCCGGTTTCCTCCACATCCACATCAACGCCCACTTCGGACTGCAGGACCACTTCCACCCCAAGGGCGGACAGGATTTCCTGCATCTCGGCCAGTTTCTTCTTATTTTTACTTGCAAGCACCAGTTTCATACTGACAGCTCCTTTACTCATGCTGCGTAAGAGCCCATCAGACTCAGCAGGCCAACGAGGAATACCAGAACCAATGCCACACCAAAAGCACGGATCACCTTGTAATCCTTCTTCTCGTACACCTTGTTCTTTTTCTGCCCTGCACGGTTCAGAATGTAGTCCGGGCGAATGATGCAGAACAGGCCAAAGGCCAGAATGCCCAGATACAGGATCAGAATCATCACAGCAGTGCCTCCACATAGCTCTGAGCATCAAAGGGACGCAGGTCCTCAATGCCCTCGCCCAGGCCCACAAACTTGACAGGCAGACCCATCTCACGGGCAATGGCGATGACAATACCGCCCTTGGCGCTGCCGTCCAGCTTGGTCAGGACGATGCCGGTGATGCCGGCGCTCTCTTTGAACTGCTTGGCCTGAATCAGACCGTTCTGTCCGGTGGTGGCATCCAGCACCAGCAAGGTCTCACGGGCAGCATCGGCATTTTCCCGGTCAATGACACGGCTGATTTTGTTCAGCTCATTCATGAGATTCTGTTTGTTGTGCAGACGACCGGCAGTATCCACCAGCACCACATCGGCATTGCGTGCCTTGGCAGCAGCCATGGCATCGAATACCACGGCGGCGGGATCAGCGCCCTCGCCCTGCTTGATGATATCCACACCGGCGCGGTCCGACCAAATGGTCAGCTGATCGGCAGCGGCGGCACGGAAGGTATCGCCGGCGGCCAACAGAACACGCTTGCCCTGTCCCTTCAGCACGGCTGCCATCTTACCGATGGTAGTCGTTTTACCCACGCCGTTGACGCCGATGAACAGCACCACCGAGGGTTTGGTGGCCAAATTCAGCTCGGTATCTCCCACGCTGAGCATCTCAGCCAGAATGGTACGCATACAGGCACGGGCGCTCTCCATGTCCTTGATTTTCTCTTCCTTGACCCGCTTGCGCAGCAACGCGACCGCCTCCAAGGCAGTGTCCATACCGGCATCGGCCAGGATGAGCGCTTCTTCCAACTCGTCATAAAAATCATCGGTCAGCTCGGAAAAGCCGTTGAAAATACCGATTTTCTTGATTCGGTCAAAAAATCCCATAGAAAACTCCTAAAAGATTGCAATTACTTGATACGCAGTTCCTTTTCCACGTCGTTCAGGTTGATGGTCAGCATTCTGCTGATACCCTGTTCCTGCATGGTGACACCGTACAGCACGTCAGCTTCCTCCATGGTGCCGCGTCGGTGGGTGATAACAATGAACTGGGTCTTTTCAGACATACTGCGCATATAGTCGGCAAAGCGAATGACGTTGGCATCGTCCAGAGCAGCCTCAATCTCGTCCATGACGCAGAAGGGCGTGGGACGAACCTTCAGAATTGCAAAATACAGGGCAATGGCCACAAAGGCGCGCTCACCGCCCGACAGCAGAGAGATGGTCTTCAATGCTTTGCCCGGGGGCTGTGCCTTGATCTCGATGCCGCAGTTCAAAATATCGTCGGGATCTTCCAGCTCCAGAGCGGCCTTACCGCCTCCGAAGAGTTCCAGGAAGGTCTGGGAGAAGGATTCCTGAATGGCCTTGAACTGCACCGTAAAGATGACCTTCATCTCCTCAGTGATCTTTGCAATGATGCTCTCCAGTTCGGCCTTGGCCTTTTCCACGTCATCC
>JAZOBA010000029.1:0-2137 GCA_045595705.1 Oscillospiraceae bacterium | reverse complement strand
GGATACGCCGGAAAAAGCACGGGATTTTCTGGATGACCGTGAAGATCTGCTCCATGACCCCTTCCTGCTGAAGGACATGGATCGTGCCGTTGCACGCATTCAAAAAGCAATTGAACAAAAGGAAACCATCGCAGTTTACGGCGACTATGATGTGGACGGCATTACCGCTACCTGTCTGCTGACCGATTTTCTGCGCCGGCAGGGTGCCTCGGTGATCTTTTATATCCCCGACCGCATGGAAGAAGGTTACGGACTGAGTTATCCGGCGGTAGACCTCCTCCATGAACAGGGCGTCTCCCTAATCATCACGGTGGACTGCGGCATCACCGCCGTAAGCGAAACCGGTTATGCCGCCGAACGGGGCATCGATGTGGTCATCACCGACCACCACGAATGCAAGGAAACCCTTCCCGATGCCGTTGCCGTGGTAAACCCCCACCGCATAGACTGTCAGTACCCCTTCCCCAGTCTGGCCGGTGTAGGTGTTGCCTTCAAACTGATCCTGGCTCTGGGCGGACCAAATCGACGTCGGGCGCTGATGGCTGAGTACGCCGATCTGACTGCCATTGGCACAATCGCCGACGTCATGCAGCTGACCGGGGAAAACCGCGCAATTGTCCGCGCCGGTCTTCAGTCCCTAAAGAATACCCGTCGCCCCGGCCTGCGTTCTTTGATCCGCGAGGCAGGCGCCGAAGACAAACCGCTGACTGCCTCCACCATCGGCTATACGCTGGCCCCCCGCATCAATGCCTCGGGCCGTATGGGCTGCGCCTCCATGGCCGGGGAGCTTTTGCTGACCGATGATCCCGCCCGCGCCGAAGAACTGGCCCGTCAACTGTGCGCCCTGAACCGGGAGCGTCAGACGATCGAAGGCTCCATTTACGAAGAATGTGTGGCCCATCTGGACCGCCAGGGTGGAAACCACTCGGTCATCGTTCTGGCTAACGAGGGTTGGCATCAGGGTGTGGTAGGCATTGTCGCCTCCCGTCTGGCCGAAAAATACTCCTGCCCCACCTTCATGATCTGTCTTCAGGACGGCAAGGGCAAGGGTTCCTGTCGTTCCTTCGGCGGATTCAATCTGTTTGCCGCGCTTGAGCAGAGTGCGGCCTTGTTGGAGGATTTCGGCGGGCACGAACTGGCCGCCGGCTTTACCATCAACGAGGAAAACATTGATGCCTTCCGTGCCCGAATGGAAACTGCCGTACGGGAACGCACCGGCGGAGAGGCTATGATTTCCGTCCTGCAGGCCGATGCGCAGATTAATGACCCCACCCTGCTCTCACTGGAGGGTGTGGCGTCTCTTTCGCTGCTGGAACCTTTCGGCGCCGGAAACCCCAAACCGGTTTTCGTTCTGTCCGGCACCTCCATCCAGTCCATGTTTGAGGTGGGCGGCGGCCGTCATTTAAAGCTTCGCTTGCGTCATCAGGGCGCCGCCTTTGACGCCATTTTCTTCTCTGCCAACATCGCCCAACTGGGTCTTGCCCCCGGTGATCGGGTGGATGTGGCCTTCACTCCTCAGATCAATGAGTTCCGCGGTGTTCGTTCGGTCCAGCTGCAGATCTGCGACCTGCAGGCGGCGCCCACCCGCGCACAAGCGGAACGCACCTTGTTTGAACGGCTTCAGGCCGGTGAGAACCTGTCCGCCGCAGAAGCCCGCTCCATTATTCCCTCCCGGGAGGAATTTGAGGCAGTCTGGCGCTATCTGAAACGCCACGCTTCCGCCTCGCCTCTGGAGGATAATCCCACCCGCCTGGCAAAGAATATTGCCAAAGCCCACCGCATCCGGGAGGGCTACGCACGCACCATGGTCTGCATCCGAGTGTTTGACGAGCGCGGATTGATTCGGGTGCAATCGCAGTCCGCCGGGCGCATCCGCATTGATTTGTGCCATGTGGAAACCAAAGTGGATTTGGAAGAATCCGAACTCATGCGCCGACTGCGTCGGCTGACCCAGGCCTAAATCCAGCAGACACGCGTCTGCATAACAGGGAGGTTTCTGTATGAATCCTGTTCTGGAACGTTATCAAATACTGGTAGAAAAAGTTCGAAGCTATATTCCCAACGCCGACTTCGAGCGCTTGGACTCTGCCTTCCATTATGCCGATTCCCACCACTCCACCCAACTGCGTAAGGACGG
>JAZOBA010000028.1:0-4376 GCA_045595705.1 Oscillospiraceae bacterium | reverse complement strand
GGTGTTTGTGTGTCTGGGCGCGCCCAAGCAGGAAAACTGGATGATTGAACGCGGGCCGGAGACCGGAGCGTCCTTCCTGATCGGACTGGGCGGTTCTTTGGACGTGTTTGCAGGTAACGTAAAGCGTGCGCCGGAAATCTGGCAGAAGTTGGGGCTGGAGTGGTTGTACCGTCTGCTTAAGCAGCCCAGCCGTATCGGCCGCATGGCCAAGCTGCCGCTGTTTCTGGTATCGGCAGTCAAAGCAAAAGGAAAGAAGGGGTAATGATGCCCGGAAAACTGATTGTGTTTGAAGGAACCGATGGGTCGGGTAAGTCCACCCAGTTCCGTCTCGCCTGTGAGGCGTTGAAGGAACAGGGGAAAGAATTCCGTACCATGGTGTTTCCCCGTTACAAGGAAGAATCTTCTGCGCTCGTGCGGATGTATCTGGGCGGTCAGTTTGGCAGCCGCCCCTCCGATGTGAATGCCTATGCCGCATCCACCTTCTATGCCGTGGACCGTTATGCCGGTTACAAGCAGGAATGGGGCGCCTATTACGAAGAAGGCGGTATGATGGTGTCCGACCGATATACCACCTCCAATGCCGTGCATCAGTCCTCCAAGGTACCGGAAGGGGAGCGGGAGGAGTTTCTGCGCTGGCTGGGTGAGTTCGAGTATGACCGTTTGGGTCTGCCCAAGCCCGATCTGGTGCTCTGGATGGATATGCCCATCGACAAGACGGTGGAAAACCTCCGCCGTCGGGAAAATGACACCCACACCAATGCCGATATCCATGAGGTGGACACCGAATATCTGCGTACCTGTTATGCTGCCGCGGCAAAGGCGGCGAAGTTTTACGGCTGGCAGCGGATCAGCTGCACAGACGAAAACGGAGATGTGCGCTCCATTGAAGACATTCACAGCGAAGTAATGCGCAAGATCGCCGAATTGTAAGGAGGTCATAGCATCATGGTATATATCTTTCTTGCTGATGGATTTGAAGAGGCTGAGGCCCTTGTTCCTGCTGACCTGCTGCGCCGTGCCGGAGCAGAGGTAAAACTGGTGGGTGTGACCGGACAGACCGTTTCGGGCGCCCACGGTATTTCGGTGAACAGCGATATTTCCCTGGATCATGTGCAGGTTGATGGCATGGAGATGTTGGTTATTCCCGGTGGTTTGCCCGGTGTGACCAATGTGGCTGCCAGCGCTCAGGCCATGGAACTGATTCGAGCCGCTGCTCAGGCAGACTGCTGGATGGGTGCCATCTGTGCCGCTCCTGCTATGGTGCTGGGTCCTGTGGGCCTTTTGCAGGGCCGGAAGGCCACTGGCTATCCCGGGACCGAAGGCGGTATGGAAGGTGCTTTGGCTCAGTGCGGTCAAAGCGTTGTGGTGGACGGAAAATTTGTCACCGGAGAAGGCCCCGGTGCCGCATTCGATTTTGGTTTGAAACTGGTGGAGGTTCTCAAGGGAACCGAAACCATGCAGAAGGTTGCCGGCGATGCTTGCTGGCGTCACTGAAACTAAGGCGGCGCTCCGCCGTGAGATAGCCGAACAGGAACTTCCCGATTGGAAGCCCATGCTGGATGCCTTTCTGGCGCTGTCCGAAGTAGAGGCGGCGCATAGTGTTCTGTTGTTTTACGGTGTGGGTCGGGAGCCGGATACCTCTGAGCTGATCGAGGCTCTCTGGCAGCGCGGCAAGACGGTGCTGCTGCCCCGGTGCCTGCCCAAGCGGGGGATGGAAGCCTGCCGGATCGTGCCCGGGTCAAGGCTGGTCTACAGTTCTTACGGGATTCCGGAGCCGGATCAGGAATGTCCGGTTATTTTGCGGGATACAATTGATTTGATCCTTGTTCCCAATCTGTGCTGTGACAAGCAGGGGTATCGGCTGGGTCATGGCGGCGGATATTATGACCGCTATTTGGCCGGCTATTCCGGCATGACAGTTTCGCTCTGCCCCGAGCAGTGGCTGCAGGAGCAGCTTCCGAGGGATGAGTACGATTTGCCGGTTCGGCTTGTCCTGACCGAAAGGGCGGAATGGCGCGGAGCCGAGACCCCGCGCTGATTCCGATGGATTGCTGTGATGTAATCAGCAGCACCCGCAGTCGTTACTGCAGCCGCAATCGTTCCCGTGGCCGCAGTTGCTCCAGCTGTTGCCGCCGCAGCAGCAGAAGAGCAGAATGAGGATCAGAATGATCCAGCAGCAGTTATTGCCGCCCCAACCGTTTCCAAAGCACATATGTTTCACCTCGTTTCCGTCTGGCATCTGCGATATACTATGCAGTCGGACAGAAGTTGGTGAGTTCGCAAAGGAGATTCATTTATGGACGAAAAGAGTACGAATCGCCAGCAACCGCGCCGTAAGCCGGCCAAGCGTCGTCGCCGCCGTCTGGGTGTGGTGGGTGCACTGTTTTATGTGGCATTCGTGATTGGCGTGGCCACCTTCCTGGCGACCTTCGGGTGGAAACTGGCCAACGATGTTCTGGCATTGAACAAGGTGGACCATTCCGCCGTAATTACGCTGCCTGAGGACATCTTTACCGTCTACGAAAAAGAAGAAGAGATCCGGATTCCGGTGAAAACCGATGACGAGGAAGTCGAATCGGAACCGGCAGACGGTGATGATAGTCTGGTTCGGAAGTTGCTGGACAGCATTTTGGACTTGGATGAAGACGGAGAATACATTGTCGAGATGCAGACTGTCACAGTGCAGGAGGCCGACATGGATTATGTGGCCCAGCGTCTGAAAGAGGGCGGCATCATCGAAAACGACTGGTTGTTCAAGCTCTTCTGTACGGTTACCAAAGGCAATTTCAAACTGCGGCCGGGCACTTACACCCTGAACACAGACATGGATTATCTGGCGATTGTCACCAATCTGGGTTCCTCCTCCACCAGCCGCGCCACCGTTACACTGACCTTTACCGAGGGCAGTACCATCGACCAGATTTTTGAACAGATGGAAAAGAAGGGGGTTGCCTCCGTGGAGGATCTGCGGGATATGGCGGCCAACCATCCCTATAAATTCTCCTTCCTGCAGGAGATTCCCCTGGGAGATTACCACCGGCTGGAGGGGTATCTGTTCCCGGATACCTACGACTTCTACGTGGGTGACGACCCCAAGTATGTGATCAACAAATTGCTGTTGAATTTTGACGCTCGCTTTACCGATAAAATGCGTGCGCAGGTGGCCGAGAGCGAATATTCCATCTACGAGATCCTAACCATTGCTTCGATGATCGAGAAAGAAACCGACGGTACTGACGAGAAGATCATCGCATCGGTTATCTACAACCGTCTGAACAGCCGTGAGACAGCAGGTAAACTGCAGATTGATGCAACGCTGGCGTATATCAACGGCGGACGTAAGCCGGTTGAGGCTGACAAGGAAATCGATTCGCCCTACAACACCTATCTGTATGAGGGATTGCCGGCCGGTCCCATTGCAAACCCCGGTATGGCGGCCATTCGTGCGGCAATGAATCCGGAGAAGACCAACTACTATTATTACGTGCTCAATCCCAACAGCAACCGCCACGAATACTCCACAAATTATCGAGATCATGTCAATTTGGTGAACAAGTATGCAGCAGACAAATAAAAAACCGGAACTGCTGGCACCTGCGGGCGATTTTGAGCGCCTGCGTATGGCGGTGGCCTATGGAGCAGATGCCGTTTATCTGGCCGGCAGTGACTTTGGAATGAGGGCCTTTGCCGGCAACTTTTCTCCCGAGGAGATGGAGCAGGCGGTTGCCCTGTGCCGCGCAAAGGGTGTGGATGTCCATGTGACCTGCAACACCATGGCCCGCAATCAGGAAATGGACCGCTTGCCTGCCTTCATGGAATTGCTGGAATCCCTGCGGGTGGATGCCGTCATTGCCGCCGATCTGGGCGTGCTGCGCACGGCACAGAAATATGCACCCCACGTTAAGATTCATATGAGCACCCAGGCCGGTGTGACCAACTATCATTCGGCCAGCATGTGGCACGAACTGGGTGCCTCCCGTGTTATCTTGGCCCGTGAGCTTTCTCTTGATGAGGTGCGGGAATTGCGTAGCCGTACACCCAAGGAACTGGAGGTGGAGACCTTCGTTCATGGCGCCATGTGCGTGTCCTATTCCGGGCGCTGCGTGCTGTCAAACTACATGACCGGACGCGATGCTCAACGCGGCGCCTGTGCCCAGCCCTGCCGGTACAAGTATGCCTTGATGGAGGAAAAGCGACCCGGCGAATATTTCCCGGTGGAAGAGGATTCCAAGGGCGCCTACATTTTCAGCTCCCGGGATATGTGTATGATCGACCATGTGGGCGAACTGATCGATGCAGGGGTGGACTCTCTGAAGGTGGAAGGCCGCGCCAAAAGTGCCTATTACGCCGCCTGCGTGACCAATGCCTACCGCCAT
>JAZOBA010000027.1:0-6366 GCA_045595705.1 Oscillospiraceae bacterium | reverse complement strand
AAAAACCTCCATTTGGCTTGAAATCAAAGGGAAAACCCCCGTTTTCGGAGGTTTCTGATTTACATAACATTTGTAACCAAATTGTAACATATATACAGATGTATGTCAAACCCTTTTGGACAGGAAAAAACTGCCTTGGTTCGGTTGATTTTGAGCATAGAACATGATACACTGAAAAAAACGGATCACGATACGAAAGGAACCTGACTATGAAAGGAATTATCCTGGCGGCCGGTAAAGGGACCCGATTGTATCCCATGACGTATCCTATTTGCAAACCCCTTCTGCCTATTTATGATAAACCCATGCTGTATTACCCGCTGGATGTGCTGCTGCGTGCGGGAATACGGGACATTCTGATTATTACACCGCCGCAGGGTGAGATGGAATTTTTCCGCCGCTTGCTGGGGGACGGATCCTCGTTGGGTGTCCGAATTTCCTACATGGAGCAGCCGGTGGCCCGTGGTATCGCCGATGCAATGATCCTAAGTGAGGAATTTGTGGACGGCGATCGCGCCTGCCTTGTATTGGGTGATAATGTGTTCTTCTCGCCGCAGTTTGAGGACAGTCTGAAAAAAGCGATCGAAATCGAAGAAGGCGCGGTGATCTTTGGATACTATGTGGAAGATCCCAGACCCTTTGGTGTGGTGGAGCTGGATGAAAACGGCAATGTGATCAGTCTGGAGGAAAAGCCGGAGAACCCCAAATCCAACTACATCGTGCCCGGTCTGTATTTCTATGACGGACGGGCAGCACAGCTGGCCAATCAGCTGACTCCGTCGGCACGCGGTGAACTGGAAATTACCGATCTGAACAAAGAGTATATGCGCCAGGGTAAGCTGAAGGCGGTCGTACTGGATCGTGAGTTTACCTGGTATGATGCCGGCACGGCGGACAACCTGTTGGTAGCGGCATCGGCGATCCGGAAATTGCAGGAAGAGGGGAAACGCTACATTGCCTGCGTGGAGGAAACGGCGTGGCGCAAGGGGTTTATCTCGGATGAAGAGAAGAATGCGGTAGGAGACAGCATGTCGGCAACTCCTTACGGACAGTACCTGTTGAGTTTGAAATGAGCGAACGCGGGATGGCTCTCGAGGCCATCCCGCTAAATTTTTATCTAAGGAGCGGGATGATCGGATTGCTTTTCACACTTTAATGTGTTATGATGTAAAGCATAACAGTGTACCGTGTTGCGGTACGAAAGGAGTTTAACATGGCGAAGGTAGTGAAAAAGGGACACAGTATGGCTTTTTATGAAACCATTATGAAGTTGAAGTCTCCGGAAGAATGCTGCAAATTCTTTGAGGATCTTTGTACCCCTGCAGAGCTGCGGGCCATGGAACAGCGATTCGATGTGGCGGTTTATCTGCAGCAGGGACTGGTTTATCTGGATATTCTGGAAAAGACCGGTGCCAGCAGTGCAACCATCAGTCGTGTTCGCCGCTCTATGCTGGATGGCGGAGCAGGCGGCATTATGCGTGAGGTAATTCTCCGCGAAAAACTGGCAGAACGAGAGGATTGATGTTGATGAAACAGCTGATGTTGGGCAACGCTGCTGTTGCCCGCGGTCTGTATGAGGGAGGCTGCAGCGTGGTTTCCAGCTATCCCGGTACCCCCAGCACCGAAATCACCGAAGAGGCAGCCAAGTACGATGAAATTTACTGCGAGTGGGCACCCAATGAAAAGGTAGCTCTGGAAGTGGCATTTGGTGCCGCTCTGGCCGGAAAGCGTTCCTTCTGCGGTATGAAGCATGTGGGCCTGAATGTGGCAGCTGACCCGCTGTTTACCATGTCTTACACCGGCGTTAATGCCGGTTTGGTTATCGGTGTGGCAGATGACGCCGGCATGCACTCATCCCAGAATGAGCAGGATTCCCGTCACCACGCCATCGCAGCCAAGGTGCCCATGCTGGAACCGGCTGATTCGGCAGAGGCATTGGAATTTGCCAAACTGGCATACGAACTGTCGGAAGAGTTTGACACCCCGGTTCTGCTGAAAATGTGTACTCGCGTTGCGCATTCTCAGTCGGTGGTAGAACCCGGTGAGCGTGTGGTCCCCGCGGTCAAACCCTATGTAAAGGACATCAACAAGTATGTTATGATGCCTGCCATGGCAAAGCGTCGCCACCATGTGGTGGAGGAGCGTACCCAGAAGCTGATTCAGTGGGCGGAGACCGCTCCGGTCAACCGCGTGGAAATGGGTGGCACCGAAGTGGGTGTCATTACTTCGTCCACCTCCTATCAGTATGTGAAAGAGGTCTTTGGTGATTCGGTTTCGGTGCTGAAACTGGGTATGGCCAATCCTCTGCCCGTGCAGCTGATCAAGGATTTTGCCGCCAAGGTGGATCGTGTGGTTGTGGTGGAAGAATTGGACCCCATCATTGAAAATCACTGCCGCGTGCTGGGTCTGGAAGTGTCCGGTAAGGACATTCTGCCCATCGAGGGTGAATTCTCTCAGAATCTGATCTGCCGCAGCATGGGCGGTCAGGTGCAGGTCGGTCAGGCGCTGGAAGATGTCATTCCTGCCCGACCTCCGGTTATGTGCGCAGGTTGTCCCCACCGTGGTTTGTTCTTCACCCTGTCCAAGAACAAGTGTACCGTGTTGGGTGATATCGGCTGCTATACACTGGGTGCTGCCGCACCGCTGGCAGCCATGGAACTGACGCTGTGTATGGGTGCCTCGATTTCCTCGATCCATGGTTTCAACAAGGCCATGGGAGAAGAAGGGGAGAAGAAGACGGTGGCCGTTATCGGCGACTCCACCTTTATGCATTCCGGTATGACCGGCCTGGCCAACATTGCGTACAACCAGTCCAACTCTACCGTGATCATTCTCGACAACTCCATTACCGGCATGACCGGCCATCAGCAGAATCCCACTACCGGCTACAACATCAAGGGAGATCCCGCCGGCAAGATCGATCTGGAAGCCCTTTGCCGGGCTATCGGAATCCAGCGTGTGCGTGTGGTGGATCCCTATAACCTGAAGGAGTGCGATCAGGCGCTGAAGGAAGAACTGGCCGCGGCTGAGCCCTCGGTCATCATTTCTCGCCGCCCCTGTGCGCTGCTTAAGCACGTGAAGCACAAGGCTCCTCTGGTTGTGGATGCCGAGAAGTGCCGCAGCTGCAAGGCCTGTATGCGCATCGGCTGTCCGGCCATCTCCATGCGTGACGGCAAGGCAGTGGTGGATGCAACCCAGTGTGTGGGCTGCGGTGTCTGTGAGCAGCTGTGCGCCTTTGGTGCGCTGCAGAGCAAGGAGGGATGAGTATGCAGACCAAGAATGTAATGATCGTCGGTGTGGGCGGACAGGGAAGTCTGCTGGCCAGCAAACTGCTGGGCCATCTGCTGCTGACCCAGGGTTATGACGTTAAGGTTTCCGAGGTGCACGGCATGAGCCAGCGCGGCGGAAGTGTGGTTACCTATGTGCGTTATGGGGACAAGGTTGCTTCCCCTATTATCGATCAGGGTGAGGCTGATTACATCGTTTCCTTTGAACTGCTTGAGGCGGCCCGCTGGCTGTCCTACCTGAAACCTGATGGCCAGATCGTGACCAATACCCAGCAGATCGATCCCATGCCGGTGGTTACCGGTGCCGCCCAGTATCCCGAAAATTTGGTGGAAAAGATGCGTGCCACCGGGGCAAAGGTGGATGCCTTGGATTGCCTGTCGCTGGCTGCCGAGGCCGGCAGCAGCAAAGCGGTCAACATTGTTCTGATGGGCCGTTTGGCCAAGTATTTTGATTTTCCGGAGGAAGCCTGGCAGCAGGCCATGGAAGCCTGTGTACCTGCCAAATTCCTGGAATTGAATAAAAAAGCGTTTGAATTAGGTAAAAACGCATAACGAAAGCAGAAATATTTTGAAAACGTGAGATGAGAACAATGGAACGTTATTATCAACCTGAAATCGAATGTGCGTCCCGGGAACAAATCCGGGCATGGCAGGATGAGCGTCTGGTGGCTCAGGTCAAACATGTCTGGAAGAATCTGCCCTATTACCGAAAGAAGATGGAAGAGAAGGGAATTACCCCGGACGACATCAAGGGCGTGGATGACCTGCACAAGCTGCCCTTTTTGAGCAAAGCTGACTTGCGGGAAGCATATCCATACGGTTTGCTTGCCAAGCCGTTGTCCGAAGTGGTGCGCATTCACTCCACCTCCGGAACTACAGGAAAGCGTGTAGTTGCCTTCTATACACAGCACGACATTGACCTGTGGGAAGACTGCTGTGCCCGTGCCATTGTGGCAGCCGGCGGAACCAAGGATGATGTTTGCCAGGTCTCCTATGGATACGGATTGTTTACCGGTGGCGCGGGACTGGATGGAGGTTCTCACAAAGTTGGCTGTATGACTGTCCCGGCATCTTCCGGCAACACCGAGCGTCAGATCATGTTTATTCAGGATCTGAAGGCGTCCATCATTTGCTGCACACCTTCTTATGCAGCTTATCTGGCTGAGAGTATGAAAGAGATGGGGCTGACCCCGGATCAAATCCCCCTGAAAGCCGGTATTTTCGGTGCAGAGGCATGGAGTGAGGAGATGCGCCGTGATGTGGAAAAGACACTGGGTATCAAGGCCTATGATATTTACGGTCTGACCGAACTGTCCGGCCCCGGTGTTTCCTTTGAATGCTCGGCTCAGGCGGGTATGCATATCAACGAAGACCACTTTATCGCAGAAATCATCGATCCCGAAACCGGTGAGGTTCTGCCTGCCGGCTCCAAGGGCGAATTGGTGTTTACCTCAATCACCAAGGAGGCATTCCCCATGATCCGCTATCGCACCCGTGATATTTGCATGCTCAACTACGAGCCTTGCTCCTGCGGACGCACCCACGTCAGAATGCATAAGCCTATGGGCCGTTCGGATGATATGCTGATTATCCGCGGTGTCAATGTATTCCCGTCCCAGATTGAGACGGTCCTGCTCAATCACGGTTATCCCGCCAATTATCAGATTATTGTGGACCGTGTGAAGAATGTGGATACCTTCGATATCAACGTTGAGATGACCCCTGAGATGTTTACCGATAATCTGGGCGAGATCAATCGCCGCCAGAAGGAACTGGTTTCCGACCTGCGCTCCATGTTGGGCATTGGCGCCAAGGTTACTTTGGTGGCGCCCAAGACCATTGCCCGCAGTGAAGGTAAGGCGGTTCGCGTCATCGATAAGCGAAAGATTTAAAGGGAGGTTGAGAAAATGAGCGTAAAGCAGATCTCCGTTTTTCTGGAAAACAAGCCCGGTGTGATGAGTGGTATGACCGACGTGCTGGCAAAAAACGATGTGGATATGCGCGCCTTGTCTCTGGCCGAAAGCAATGATTTCGGCATCGTCCGCATCATTGTGGATGACGTGTACAAGGCAACCACCGTTCTGAAGGATGAGGGCTTTGTCCATAGTGTCACTCCGGTTCTGGGCGTGGCCATTCCCGATGAGCCTGGTGGCCTGAACAAGGTGGTTCAGATTCTTGGCGAAACCGGCATAAACGTGGAGTATATGTACGCCTTTTTAGGCGGTCAAAAGGCGGCGCACGCCTATATGATCTTCCGTGTGCCCGATCTGCAGGCGGCAACTGCCGCGCTGGCGGCCAGGGGTATCCAATGTGTGGATCAGGAAGAGATCAACAATCTGTGACATACAAAAAGGAGCCCGCACATCAGTGCGGACTCCTTTTATTTTGGTTATTTGTAAAGTGTTATAACATTACAGGTTGAAGTAACGGTCGAACTCGGCAGGGTGGGGGACCTTGGAGATTTCACTGCACTCCTTGCGCTTGTTTTCGATGAACTTCATCAGCAGTTCTTCGGGGAAAACGCCGCCGGCGGTCAGATAATCATGGTCAGCCTCCAAAGCGTCCAATGCGTCCTCCAGACGGGTGGGAAGCTGGGTCAGCTTGGCCTTCTCTTCGGGAGACAGATGGTACAGGTTCATATCGTAGGGACCCCAGCCGTTGGCGTGGGGGTCGATCTTATTCTTGATGCCGTCCAGACCGGCCATCAAAATGGCGGCATAGCAGAAGTAGGGGTTACAGGTGGCGTCCGGGTTGCGCAGTTCGAAGCGACGCTTATCGGGCGACTTGGCGTAGGCGGGAATGCGGATGACCGCGCTGCGGTTGGAGGTGGCATAGCCCACCGTCACCGGCGCTTCAAATCCGGGCACCAACCGCTTGAAGGAGTTGGTGCTGGGGTTGGTGATGGCGCACAGGGAGGCGATGTGCTTGAGGAGACCACCCATGAAGTAGTGGGCAGTTTCGCTCAGGTGGGAGTAGCCGTTGCCATCGGAGAACACAGGCTCGCCGACCTTCAGCAGCAACATGTGAACATGCATGTCGTTGCCGGCCTCGCCATAAACGGGCTTGGGCATCAGAGTGG
>JAZOBA010000026.1:0-8663 GCA_045595705.1 Oscillospiraceae bacterium | reverse complement strand
GGGTGTGTTGGTGGGCATTTCGTCGGGTGCGGCTCTATGGGCGGCCATCCAGCTGGCGAAGCGGCGCGAAAACAAGGGAAAGAACATCGTGGTACTGCTGCCCGATTCGGGTGATCGGTACCTGTCCACCGCGCTGTATGCGGATTAAAAAGAGAACAAAAGAACAATAAAAATGTAGTGTATCACATTGATACGCTACATTTTTATTATGTACAGGTCGCTATGCGAATTCAATGTGCCAAACAATGTTTTGCCTTTTGGACTTAACTGCCGGGAAAGTTTATATCCAAATGCTCGTTTGTAAAACCTTGTAATTTGTGCTATTTTGAATGCAACAAAGATCTTTGCAAAACTATTTGGGAGGTACATATCATGAACTTAGGAATCAAGATCCTGGAATTTCGGAAGTTGAAGGGTGTGACCCAGGAGGAACTGGCCGCTGAGTTGGGCGTTACCGCGGCGGCGGTATCCAAATGGGAAAACGGCTATACGTTGCCGGATGTCTTTATGCTTTGCGCTCTGGCAGACTTCTTTGCTGTTACTACCGATGAGCTGCTGGGCAGGGCAAGAGAGGTTAAATACGCAGTGATTGCCGCTGAGAATCCGGATTTGGGAAAGAAGGCAGCAGATCTTGCCAAGGGCTATGGTGTTCTGCCTCGGGGCATTTATACGGATTATGAAGAAGCGAAGCGTGCAGCGGAAGAGGACGATTCTGTTCAGTATTTGATTGCCTGCTTTTTTAGTGGTTACTACGGTGACGGTTCCAATGTGCCGACCTTAGTCAGCGTTGCGCCCACGGAAAAAGAAATATTGGAGGGAATTCGACTGGTTTTTGAAAAATTCCTGAAAGCCTGAGATGCAGCCTACTGTCCTCTGATTTACGAGGATGCACAAAAAATCACCGAGTCCAATGAACTCGGTGATTTTTTTGTTGATGCAATTATTCGGCTTCGGCCAGAGCCTTTGCTTCAGCAATTGCCTTCTCCTGCACGGCAGGGGGAGCGTCCTCGTAGCGGACGAAGTGATAGGTGAAGCTGCCGCGGCTCTGAGTGATGGAGCGCAGGTCGATGGCATAAGAGCTCATCTCGGCCATGGGGACCTCAGCCTCGATCACCTGATCGCCGTCCTCGTTGGGGTTCATACCCATAACGCGGCCGCGGCGCTTGTTCAGGTCGCCGATAACATCGCCCATGTACTGGTCGGGGATGGTGACCTTCAGCTCGCCGATGGGCTCCAGCAGAACGGGGGAGGCATCGGGCAAACCGGCCTTGTAAGCCAGCTGAGCGGCGGTCTTAAAGGCCATTTCGGAGGAGTCGACGGGGTGATAGGAGCCGTCGAACAGAGTGGCCTTCAGGTAAACGACGGGGTAGCCGGCCAGAACACCGTGGTTGACGGCGTCACGCAGGCCCTTTTCGACTGCGGGGAAGAAGTTCTTGGGCACAGCGCCGCCGAACACTTCTTCGCAGAACTGCAGCTCTTCGGTATCACCGGGCTCGAAGCGGATCTTAACATCGCCGAACTGGCCGTGGCCGCCGGACTGCTTCTTGTGACGGCCCTGGACCTCCACCTTGCGGCGGATCTTCTCACGGAAGGGCACGCGGGCGGTGGTCAGCTCTGCATCCACGCCAAAGCGGGACTTCAGGCGGGACACCAGAACGTCCAGCTGCATATCGCCGGTGCCGGTGACCACCATCTGGCGGGTCTCGGCGTTGTTGACGATGGTGAAGGTCAGGTCTTCTTCGTTCATACGAATCAGACCGGCAGCGACCTTATCTTCCTGACCCTTGGTCTTGGGGGAGATGGCCATGGAGTAGTTGGGCTCGGGGTACTCGGCGGGAGCCAGCTTGACGACCTTGCGGGTATCGCACAGGGTGTCGCCGGTCTTGACCTTGTCCATCTTGCCGATGGCGCCGATGTCACCGCAGGTCAGTTCCTTGACCTCGGTGGCCTTCTTGCCCTTCATGGCGTACAGACGGCCGATCTTCTCGGACACGCCGGTGGTGGCGTTGACCAGAGTCATATCGGAGGTCAGGTTACCGGACATGACCTTGACGTAGGAGTACTTGCCGTACTGGTCGGAAGAGGTCTTGAAGGTAAAGGCGCAGGGAGCGGCCTCGTTGGAAACGATAAAGGTCTCGGGATCGCCGTCGGCATTCTCGCACATCTGCAGGGGGCCATCCAGAGGGTTGGGCAGCAGGTTGACAATGGCCTGCAGCAGCTGCTTGTTGCCCAGACCGGTCACGGCACTGCCGCACAGAACGGGCACCAGGGACAGGTCGCGCACGCCGGCACGCAGGCCGGTCATCATCTCGGCGTAAGTAAAGTCCTCGCCGGAGAAGTACTTCTCCATGAACTCCTCGCTGGTTTCAGCAACGGATTCCTTCAGAGCCTCGTACAGTTCCTCAACCACGGGCAGCTTGTCATCGGGCAGAGCGATCTCGACGGTCTTGCCGTTTTCCATGGTGAAAGCGGTCTTGTGCAGAACGTCCACGATGCCGGTGACCTTCTTGCTGTCGTCCCAGATGGGGATGATCAGAGGAGCAACGGACTTGCCGAATTTGTCACGCAGGGCGTTGAACACGCCGTTGAAGTCGCCGTTCTCTTCGTCCAACTTGGAGATGTAAAGCAGACGGGGCAGCTTGGACTTGGCCAGGCGCTTCCATGCACGCTCAGCGCCCACGGACAGGCCGTCCTTGGCGGAGCAGACGATGATGGCGGACTCGGCCACGCGCAGAGCCTGCATGACTTCGCCGGAGAAATCAAAGAAACCGGGGCAGTCCAGCAGGTTGAGCTTACAACCGTTATATTCGATAGGAGCAATCGCCGTGGAAATGGAAATCTGGCGCTTGATCTCCTCGGGATCGTAGTCGCAAACGGTGTTACCGTCGGCAGGTCTGCCCTGACGATCGGTGCCGCCGGTCACATAAAGCAGGTTCTCCACCAGGGAGGTTTTACCGTTGCCGCCGTGTCCGAGAATACAGACGTTACGGATGTTCTGTGCAGAGTAGTTCATAAATTGGGTCCTCTCCTTACCTGTTGTAGTGGCATAGCCAAGAATAAACAGCTATCTTGGGTATTATACACCAAGAAAATTCGCTTGACAACCGATATTTTGGACGGAAACGTAAAAAATAAAGAAAAAAGTGTGGGATATCCCTCTTCCGAGGGATATCCCACATGCAAAACAGGGTTAATAGGGCATATCGATGTCCTTGCTGTGATCTTGTTCCTCCTCGTCGGGGGAGAGGGAATTTTCGTTCAGGAACACATCCATGTACTCCTTGTTCTGGAGGACTGCCTGACGGTGGTAGAAAATGGCCGAGATGACCGGATAGAGTACAATGGCCAATAGGCCGCCCGAAAAGCCGTTGTTGTACAGATTGACGCCTTCTGCTACCGATCCGGCCTCCAGTACCAGCGCGGAGTGGAGAAACCCGGCCAGAATGCCAAAGGGCCAGCCAAATACGCCCGAAATGGGGGCCAGCGTGGTACAGAGCAGGGCGGCAATCTGGACCGCGGGGTCGTTGATGGAGAAGTGGAACACCACACTGCCCAGAAGAACGCCCGCCATGATGGGCAGAATGTTGCGGATGTGTTTTCCGGTGGCCGAGAAACCTATGACCGTGAAAATACAGCCTACGGTGGGGCCGTTCAGGTCGCCGCCGGTCAGCAGGATCAGGGCGGTAGCCACCGCGCCGTTGATGCCCATGTTGATCAAGGTGGCACCGGGGCCGAACATACGCAGAAAGTCACTGGGGGAGCGACCCGACATATGCCGGATCATATGACCGTAGTTCCGCCAGGCGTCCCGTTTGCCGTACAAGGTGCCCGCCAGAATAAGAACAAGGCAAAGAACGGCCAGCAGGAGCCCCAAAGGGAGATTGTAGCCGACGGCCCAGTAGTCTGCTTTTTGGGGGGAACGGTTTGCGGCGGTAAACAGGGGGACGATGACCATGGCCAGCAGACCGCAGGCAAAGCCCATGTTATACAGGTTCATGCCGTTCTGAATGCGGTAGGTGTAGATGGACAGGGGGACGACCAGAAAGCCCACGGCGATGCCGACCAGCAAGCCCAAAAGAGGAGAGAAACGGCCGGAACTGAGACCGACAAAACTGACCAAAGGGGAAAGAGAGGTGGCCAGCAGAGCCACTGAAACGAATTTTCCGAAGGGTTCCCGCTTCAGTTTGGTAAAAAGGAAGGTGCCCAGAATAATGGGCCAGATGTTCAGAATGTTTTTTCCGAACAGGGCGAAACCGGACATCAGGCCAATGTCCACGATGTCGGTGCCGTTGTGGGGTTCATCCACCAGCCATTTCAGTCCTAAAGAGAGGGCGGTGACCAGACCGGCGTTGATAAAGGCGGCTCCGGGGCCTGCCAGAGCGATGTAGTCGGTGATGAGCACATCCTGACTTTGCAGAAGAATCACGAATCCGGGCAGGATGTTGCGCGGGTCGTCCAGAAGGAAACCCATAAGAATCAGGACAAGGCAAAAGGTGAATCCGGCCGCATAAAGATATTTGTACTTATGCTGTTGATGGTGAAGCAGAGTGTGAGGCATTGAGAACCCCCTTAATCGGTTTTGATGGTATCAAAATAGGTGCGCACGGTTTGAACATCCCGTGCGATCTGGGCACGCAGTTCATCCAGAGAGGCGAATTTCTGTTCGGGGCGGATGCGGCAGAAGAATTCCATGCGAACGGTTTTTCCGTACAGATCTCCGCTAAAGTCGATCAGAGAACCCTCCACGGTGACCGGGCGATCGTCGCCCACGGTGGGGCGTATACCCACATTGGTGGCGGCAAGATAGGAGACGCCGTCTACCCAGACTTTTGTAGCGTATACTCCAAAGGCGGGGAATACGCAGCCGGCGGGAATCTGTAAATTCATGGTGGGAAAACCCAGTCGGGTGCCGATCTTTTTTCCGTGACGCACCTGATCGGTCAGGGTGTGGGGATGGCCCAGAAAATCCAGCGCCCGCTCCATTTCGCCCTGAGCGACCAGTGTGCGGACATAGCTGGAGGAGATGCGGATGCCGTCCATCTCTACCGGAGGGATGATGTCACAGCCAATTCCTAACTTGCCGCAGAGTTCCTTCAGCTTCTCCGGCGTGCCTTCGCCGCGATAGCCAAAGCGGTAGTCATGTCCTACCACCAGATGAATGGCGCCGTGACGCTTTATCAGAAGCTCGGTGACAAAGTCCTGCCAGTTCATGTGCATCATTTCATCGTCAAACCGGGCTACGATAATTTCCTGAATGCCGTACAGACGACGCATCAAATCGGCCCGCTCTGCCGGTGTGGTCAGCAGCGGGAAGGTCTGTCCCAGAATGACTTGATTGGGGTGGGTATCAAAGGTGAAGGCGGCGGGAACGGCGTTCAATCGTTCAGCCTGTTGGCAGGCGAAACTCAGCAGTGCGCCGTGGCCTTTGTGCACGCCGTCAAAAAAACCCAGCGCGATGACACGGTTGTGTTCTTTCATCAGGTTACCTCAAAAAAACTTTTTATGGTACTCATCATACCGTCATTGCACAGACCCAGCAACAGGAAAGAGCCCTCGGGGTCATACACGCGGTAGGTGCCGCCCTCGCCTTCCCAAGGAAAGGGGGTGCCATTCTTTGCTTTGAACAGATTTTTGCCGTCAATGGTCACGGCGGGGTATTGAGCAAAACAGCTGTCCACCGGTCGCACCAAAGAAGAGGGATCATCGGAGGTCAGTACCTGCTCCAGTGCGATTGCATCGGCCAGTGTGTACCCGGCGGCCTTGGAGCGGCGCAGAGAGCACATGGCGGGGCCGCAGCCCAGCGCTGCGCCGATATCGTGGCAGAGGGTGCGTACATAGGTGCCCTTGGAGCAGAGCACCCGCAGTTCATAGACGGTTTCATCGATGCGGTTGATGAGTTCCAATTCTTTGATCACAATGTGGCGGGGTTTGCGCTCCACTTCCACACCTTTGCGAGCCAGTTCGTAAAGCTTTTTGCCGTCTTTTTTGATGGCGGAAAACATGGGCGGGATCTGGTCCAGTTCCCCGCTAAATCGGGGCAGAATGGCCTCAAAATCGGAGCGGTTTACTGTGGCGGGATATTCTTCCAAAACCTCACCGGTGGTATCTTGCGTGTTGGTGACCACACCCAGTTTGATGCCGGCGATGTACTCCTTGTCGGAATCGGTGGCATATTCCACCGCACGGGTGGCACGGCCCAGAAACACGGGGAGCACGCCGGTGGCCATGGGGTCCAGCGTACCGCCGTGGCCCACACGCTTTTCGTGGAACACGCCACGCAGCTTGGCACACACATCCATACTGGTCCAGCCGGCGGGTTTGTCGATGATAAGAACTCCGTTCATGTGGGGCCTCCTGATCTATGTGTAATGGGGTTACGGTTGGGGTGAGGAACGGTCGATTCTGTGGATGTACATTCTGGACATGTTTGGTTCGCCGTTACCCTGAACCAGGCATAAAAACTCCCAGCCATATCGTTCGTAAAACGATGTGTGGTCTGTAACCAGATAAAGTGTGTTAATGCCCCTTTCCCGATAATCATTGCAAACGAACTGAAGCATTTGGCCTGCAATGCCTTGATTGCGGTATGCTTTTTCCACATAAACTGCGCATACGTTGGGGGACAGATCGGGTCGATTGTGAAAATCATTTTCAATTACACCAAGACCGGCGACAATAGTCGGTCCGTCCAAAACAATGTACCACTGTGGAACGGCAGCATAGTTTTGCAGACAGGCCTCTATGCTGTTCAGGTAAGCGGAAAGGGGTATGTTCCACTTCTGATGGAACCATTCTGCTGCTGAGTGCAGCAACTCCGGGTGATCCCGGATGGGAACGATTTCAAAGTGATTCATGATAGCATTCTTCCTGTATGGGGATGGGGTTAATAAATTATATCATAAGTTCTGGAAAGAACCAACAGTTTTGTCCGGGAGTCGGGTGGATAAAAAGCAGGCCGCTCACCTTGAGCGGCCTGCAAATATATGATTGGATTTAGCGCAGGTTAAAGAAAGCCTTCATGCCGGGGAACTCGGCGACATCGTCCTCGTCGTCGCAAGCTCCGTATCCCTCGCCCCGCCGCAAGCGGCAGGTCTCGGTCACTTTGCGGCTCCTCCTCTCCCCAGCGAGACCGCTGACGCTGGGTTTCGCCGGGGGCCACGGATCTGGAGGACATAAAAACGTGGGGCCGTCCGTTTGGACGACCCCACTTGTGCGTTTCAAAAATTAGCGCAGGTTAAAGAAAGCCTTCATGCCGGGGAACTCGGCGACGTCGTCCAGTTCCTCTTCGATGCGCAGCAGCTGGTTGTACTTGGCCACGCGGTCGGTGCGGCTGGGAGCGCCGGTCTTGATCTGGCCGGCGTTGACGGCAACGGCGATGTCGGCGATGGTGGCGTCCTCGGTCTCGCCGGAGCGGTGGGACACGATGGCGGTGTAGCCGGCGCGGTTAGCCATCTGGATGGCGTCCAGAGTCTCGGTCAGAGTGCCGATCTGGTTGACCTTGATCAGAATGGAGTTGGCAACCTTCTTCTCGATGCCGGTGGACAGGCGGCTGACGTTGGTGACGAACAGGTCGTCGCCCACCAGCTGCACGCGATCGCCGATGGCCTTGGTCAGCATAGCCCAGCCTTCCCAGTCGGTCTCGGCCATGCCGTCTTCCAGGGAGATGATGGGATAGGTGTCAGCGAACTTCTTCCACATGTTGACCAGCTGCTGGCGGGTCATCTTGCGGCCGGACTTGGGCTGGATATAGCACTGCTCTTCCTCGTTCCACCACTCGGAGGAGGCGGCGTCGATGGCGATCTTGAAGTCCTCGCCGGGCTTGTAGCCGGCCTTCTCGATGGCAGCCACGATGACCTTTAGAGCGTCCTCGTCCTTCTTCAGGTTGGGGGCGTAGCCACCCTCGTCACCCACGCCTGCGGCGGGAGTGCCGTTTTCCTTCAGAACGGTCTTCAGGGTGTGGAAGACCTCGGTGCAGCGGCGCAGAGCCTCGCGGAAAGAGGGGGCGGAAACAGGCATGACCATGAATTCCTGAATTTCCACGTTGTTGGTGGCGTGGGCGCCGCCGTTCAGGATGTTCATCATGGGAACGGGCAGCTGCTTGGCGTTGACGCCGCCAATATAGTTGTACAGGGCAACGCCGACAGACTCAGCGGCGGCCTTGGCGCAGGCCAGAGAAGCGCCCAGAATGGCATTGGCGCCCAGACGGGTCTTGTTGGGGGTGCCGTCCAGCTCGATCATGGCCTTGTCGATGGCGGTCTGATCCAGCACGTTCATGCCGATCAGGCACTCGGCGATTTCGGTGTTGACATTCTCAACAGCCTTCAGAACGCCCTTGCCCAGATAGCGGCTCTTGTCGCCGTCACGCAGCTCGCAGGCTTCGTAGATGCCGGTGGAGGCGCCGGAGGGAACAGCGGCGCGGCCAACAGTGCCGTCTTCCAGATAAACTTCCACTTCCACGGTGGGGTTGCCGCGGCTGTCCAGGATCTCGCGACCCAGAACGTCAACAATTTCAATCATCTGCTTCATAATTTGTTATCTCCTTTATATGATTTTTGTTTTTAGAAAATCAGAGTGTTGCCGGTCATTTCCAGGGGCTTGGACAGACCCATCAGATCCAGCATGGTGGGGGCGATGTCGGCCAGACGGCCTTCACGAAGTTTGAC
>JAZOBA010000025.1:0-21792 GCA_045595705.1 Oscillospiraceae bacterium | reverse complement strand
GTCAGCCCAGCCCATGATGCGGCCAAACTCGCCGGCGATGGAAGCATCGACGGTGGGGATGGCTTCGCCGTAGATGTTGCCGGTGGAGCCGTCCAGGGAGAAGTCGGAGGCCAAGCGGTCTTAGGAAGACAAATTATTGTGCCAACTCCTTGGCTCACAGAACGACATGGCTACGATCCGACTTCATCAAGATGGACGAAGAGAACAAGAAGTTCGAGCTGGCCGGCAAGACCTACGTCGAGGGCGACTGGATCTCCCTGGACGGCTCCACCGGCAACATCTACGGCGAAGCCATCCCCACCGTCGATGCTTCCATCGCCGGCGAGTTTGGCCGCATCATGGGCTGGGCTGACGAGTTCCGTCAGTTGAAGGTTCGCACCAACGCCGATAACCCCCGCGACACCCTGCAGGCTGTCAAGTTCGGCGCCGAAGGCATCGGCCTGTGCCGTACCGAGCACATGTTCTTCGAGGGTGAGCGCATCAAGGCCATCCGCGAGATGATCTGCTCCGACACCGTCGAGGGCCGCGAGGCTGCTCTGGCTAAGATCGAGCCCATGCAGCAGGGTGACTTTGAGGCCATGTACGAGGCCCTGGAAGGCCGTCCCATGACCGTCCGTTACCTGGATCCCCCCCTGCACGAGTTCGTTCCCACCGAGGAAGCCGATATCGCCGAGCTGGCTGGCATCATGAACAAGTCTGTTGCCGACATCAAGGCCATCATCGCTTCCCTGCACGAGTTCAACCCCATGATGGGCCACCGTGGCTGCCGTCTGGCTGTCACCTATCCCGAGATCGCTGCCATGCAGACCCGCGCTGTCATCAAGGCTGCTCTGAACGTTCAGGCCAAGCATCCTGACTGGGAGATGGTCCCCGAGATCATGATCCCCCTGGTTGGCGAGATCAAGGAGCTGCAGTTCGTCAAGAAGATCGTCGTCGAGGTTGCTGACGCTCTGGTCGCCGAGGCCGGTTCTTCCATGAAGTACAAGGTCGGCACCATGATCGAGATCCCCCGCGCCGCTCTGACCGCTGACGAGATCGCCAAGGAAGCTGAGTTCTTCTCCTTCGGCACCAACGACCTGACCCAGATGACCTTCGGCTTCTCCCGTGACGACGCCGGCAAGTTCCTGGATGCTTACTACACCAGCAAGATCTACGAGTCCGATCCCTTCGCCCGTCTGGACCAGAATGGCGTTGGCAAGCTGGTCAAGATGGCTGCTACTCTGGGCCGTGAGACTCGCTCCGACCTGAAGCTGGGCATCTGCGGTGAGCACGGCGGCGACCCCTCCTCCGTGGAGTTCTGCCACAAGGTGGGTCTGGACTATGTCTCCTGCTCTCCCTTCCGCGTGCCCATCGCCCGTCTGGCTGCCGCTCAGGCCGCTATCAAGTTCCCTCGCTAAGTCGGAACTTCCGGGAATAATCGCATAGGTTAAACGCCCCCGTTGGACAAGCCAACGGGGGCGTTTTTTGTCCACCGCATCTCTTGACTTTCAGCCGAATACTCCTATAATGAAACGGAAACCAAATTGCGGCGCACCGGCGCCCCCAAGGAGTCCCATATGAGTATCAAAGCGATTTTATTCGATCTGGACGGCACCTTGCTGCCCATGGATCAGGAGCAGTTCGTCAAGGCCTATCTGAAGCTGTTGGCCGCCAAGCTTGCCCCGCTGGGTTACGAGGCGAACAAACTGGTGGAGTGCATCTGGACCGGCACCGGTGCTATGGTGCAAAACGACGGCAGCGTCAGAAACGAACAGCGCTTTTGGGATGTCTTCTGCTCCATGTACAGCACCGAGGCCATGGCAGCACACAAACCCACCATCGACCGTTTTTACGCCGAGGAGTTCAATCTGGCCCGGGAGACCTGTGGCTATGCTCCCATGGCTCGCTCCATTCTCAACCGGGTGCATGACGCTGGCTGGATGGCTGTGCTGGCCACCAACCCCATTTTCCCTGCTCGAGCCACCGAAAACCGCATCCGATGGGCCGGTCTGGGACCCGAAGAGTTTGAGCTGTATACCACCTACGAAAACAGCTCCTACTGCAAGCCCAATCCCAAGTACTATCTGGAGATTCTGGACAAACTGGGACTTGCCCCCGAAGAGTGCGTCATGGTGGGCAACGACGTGGAGGAAGATATGATTGCCGCTACACTGGGCATGCAGGTTTTCCTGCTGACCGACTGCCTGATCAGCCGCCACGGCACAGACCTGTCGGCCTTTCCCCACGGCAATTTCGACGATCTGGAGCGATTCCTGATCGGTCTGGCATAATAAAAAAAGAGGTGAGTCCAAAGGGACTCACCTCTTGCTGTTTTATGAGATAAATTACTTGACGGACTCGCCGGCCTCGTTCTTGGCCTTGATTTCCTTGATGGCATCCTTGTAGGACAGGTTGACGCGGCCCTTCTCGTCGATCTCGGTGACCTTGACCCAGACCATATCGCCGATGTTGAGCACGTCCTCGACCTTCTCCACACGGCGGTCAGCCAGCTTGGAGATGTGCACCATGCCGTCCTTGCCGGGAGCCAGCTCCACGAAAGCGCCGAACTGCAGAATACGGACAACTTTGCCGTAGTACAGTTCGCCCACCTGAGGCACGAACACGATGGTCTCGATCATCTTCTTGGCGGCGTCGCAGGAGGCCTTGTTGACACCTGCGATGTAGATGGTGCCGTCATCCTCGATATCGATCTTGGCGCCGGACTCGGCAGTGATCTTCTGAATGACCTTACCGCCGGAGCCGATGACTTCGCGGATCTTGTCGGTATCGATCTTCATCTTGACCATCTTGGGAGCGGACTCAGCCACTTCGGCGCGAGGCTCAGCAATGCAGGGCAGCATGATCTCGTCCAGAATGGCGTAGCGGGCGTCCTTGGTGATCTCCAGAGCTTCCTTGATGATGGCATGGGACAGACCGTCGTTCTTGATGTCCATCTGGATGGCGGTAATACCTTCCTTGGTGCCGGCCACCTTGAAGTCCATCTCGCCGTGGAAGTCTTCCACGCCCTGGATGTCGATGAAGGTGGTGAAGGAGCCGTCATCGTCCTGGATCAGACCGCAGGAGATACCGGCAACGGGGGCTTTGATGGGCACGCCGGCATCCATCAGAGCCAGAGTGGAGCCGCAAATGGAGCCCTGAGAGGTGGAGCCGTTGGAGGACACAACCTCAGAAACCACACGGATGGCATAGGGGAACTCCTCCACGGAGGGGATGACAGGCAGCAGAGCGCGCTCAGCCAGGGCGCCGTGGCCCTTCTCGCGGCGGTTGGCGCTGCGGGCGGCGCGGGCTTCACCGACGGAATAGCCGGGGAAGTTGTAGTGGTGCATATAGCGAGCCTCGGTCTCCTCCCAAATGGTATCCAGCTTCTGGGAAGCAGACAGGGTGTTCAGAGTAGCGATGGACATAACCTGAGTCTGACCGCGGGTGAACAGACCGGAACCGTGGACCAAAGGCAGCACACCGACCTCGGCAGCCAGAGGACGAATCTCGTTCTTGGCACGGCCATCCACACGCTTGCCGGCCAGCAGCCAGGCCTTAACGATCTTCTTCTGGAACTTGTAGGTGATCTCCTCCAGGTACTGATCCATATCGGGATGCTCTTCCAGATACTTCTCGTGCCACTTGTCGATCATAGCGTTCCAGCGCTCTTCACGGACATTCTTGTCGTCGGTGTCCATGGCGGCCTTGGCCTCGTCCTCAAAGTCGGCGACGATCTTGTTGAACAGAACGTCGTCAAAGGAAGCGTGGTCGTAGGTCATCTTTTCCTTGCCGATCTCAGCCACGATAGAGTTGATAAAGGCAGTCTGCGCCTTGATCTCCTCATGGGCCTTCAGGATGGCATCGTACATGATGTCGTCGGGGATCTGGTCAGCGCCGGCTTCGATCATGATGACCTTGCCCTCAGTGGCGGCGACAGTCAGGTCCAGCTTGGAATCGTGCTTCTGCTCCTGGGTGGGGTTGAAGACGATCTCGCCGTTGACATAGCCCACTTCCAGACAGCCGATGGGGCCGGCCCAGGGAATCTCGGAGTAGGACAGGCAGGCGGACACGCCGATCATGGCGGTCACTTCGGGGGAGCAGGCAGGATCCACGCTCATGACGGTGCAGGTAACCACAACGTCATTGCGGAAGTCGTAGGGGAACAGGGGACGGATGGAGCGGTCGATGACGCGGGCGGCCAGAACAGCGGGCAGAGAGGGCTGGCCCTCACGGCGCTGGAAGGAGCCGGGGATGCGACCGACAGCGTACAGCTTCTCTTCGAAGTCGACGCTCAGGGGGAAGAAGTCGACGCCGTCACGGGGACGGGGAGCGACACAGACGTTGACCATGACGGTGGTCTGGCCATAGGTGACGATGGCATTGGCGGAAGCCAGCTCGGCGACTTTGCCCACGTGAACCTTCAGGGGACGGCCGGCCAGTTCCATGGTAAAGATCTTCTCATTGGGGAACTGCTTGTGCTTGATGATGGTAGCCATTAGATTTTCCTCCTTTGTAAATTGGGTTGCGGGGAGGGGCGCCCTTTAGCACTTGAACACACGCTCTTTCCGCGAAAAACGCGTGTTCAACTGCTAAATAAGCGCGGGATTCCTCCCCTTTTTCTTCTTAATTTTTGTTTTTGCGCAAAAACGGGAGCGATGCCCGTAGCACCGCTCCCGAGTTTGTTTGATTACTTACGGATGCCCAGCTTGGCGATCAGAGCACGGTAACGCTCGATGTCCTTCTTGGCCAGGTAGTCCAGCAGCTTACGGCGCTGGCCGATCATCTTGTACAGGCCGCGGCGGCTGTGGTTGTCATGGATGTGCACCTTCAGGTGCTCGGTCAGCTGGTTGATGCGAGTGGTCAGGATAGCGACCTGGACCTCGGGAGAACCGGTGTCGGTCTCGTGGGTGCGGTTTGCCTCAATAACGGCAGTCTTTTCGTCCTTACGGATCATGGTATATTCCACCTTTCAAAATATTCACATCAAGCTGGCCACGGCGCTGCGTAAGAGGCAGGTGAACACCACGAAACACATGGCTTTTACCCTCAAACGAAGCAGGGGGCCGCATTGACGCTTTGGCAGTATACCATATAAAATGTGAAATGTCAAAGGGTTTTCTGAACTTTTTTGCACTTTTCCCTCTTAAAACAGACTAAACGCAAAGGACAGAGCGGTGATGATGAGCGCCAGCGAGGCAGCGTAGTCCAGCGCCATGTGGGACAGGACTTTTCTGCGGCGGTGATTGGTGCGCGGACGGGGAGTAAAAGCAGCTTCCTCCTCCACGGCAGGCTCAGACACGCCCTGTGCCATAGCCAGCTTGCGGCGATACTCGGTCAGGTCGACCACGTTGCCTTCGTGACGGATGAAATTGGTGGTGGTGAAATAGATTGTCTGCATATGGATGACCTCCTTGTTCGATTTCGAACCGAGTATAGCAATTATAAAGACCGATAAAACGGACTATAGAAACAAATTTTTGAGGTATTGAAACTTTTGTTCGATGCAAGAATACAACACTTGTTCGATTCTGTCAAGAGGTTTTGTCGAAAAATTAGAAAATTTGTTCGATTTTCTGTTTTCAGGACGATCAAGCCAGCAGCAGCTCCAGATCCTCAATGGACAGGTTGCTCTGCAATGCCAGGCTGACGGCATAGCCAATGATCTTGGACAAATCGGCCACACTCTGGTCTATGTCCCGTGGGGTAACCATCATACCGGCAGCGGCACCGCGCAAGGTCTCCGGCTCCAAATCGTCCCGGCCGGCCTCGGCCAGCACGTCGGCACAGAGGGTGGCCACATCCACCACAGTGGGTACCCCAAGGGCGATAACCGGCACGCCCATCGTCTTACGGTCTAAGGCGGCACGGTGATTGCCCACGCCGGAGCCGGGGGAGATGCCGCTGTCGGCCAGTTGGACGGTGGAGCAGACCCGGCTCAGGGATCGAGATGCCAGCGCGTCGATGGCAATGACACAGGATGGACTTGTCTGTTCCACCACGGCTTGCACCAATTCACTGCTCTCCATACCGGTACCGGCCAGCACCCCGGCAGCCAGCGCCGCCACCGGGCGGAAATGGCCGAAATGCTCGGGAATCTGCGCCACCAGATGACGGGTAACCAGCGTGTATTCCACGGCCGCGGGTCCGATGTTGTCCGGCGTGATAGCTCGGTTGCCCAACCCCACCACCAATACGCTGCCGTCCCCCTCAGGGAGCAGACTGCGCAGTTCGGTCGCCAATGCCCGCACCGCCCGGGGAAAAGCATCCTCCTCTCGCCGTTTCAGACCGGGCAATTCCACGGTAATATAGGTTCCAATCGGTTTACCCAGCGCTTGCGCACCCTCTCCATCGGTGATACGCACCGTGGTGACCGGGTACCCCTCCCGATTGGTCTGTTCGGACGTAACGCCGGGCAAATGCGCGGCTTTTTTCGCCCCCGACTGCCAGATTTCCCGGGCCTCCAGAGCCAGATCGGTTCGCCGCTGAAGCATGAAAAGTCCCCTCCGATTACAAGATATTGTGGACCAAAAAACGCTTTTGCTCTATTCTTTGCGTCAGACACCGGCTTATACAAAAAAATAAGATTTTTTTGAAAATAAAGGTTGCTTTTTTTGAAATCTGATGGTAAAATACATATCTGCACGGGTGCAATCACTCGAAATTTTACCGATCGGAGGAGGTGTTTGGTTTGCCCAATATCAAGTCTGCCAAGAAGCGTGTTCTGGTGAACGAGACCAAGGCTGCACTGAACAAGGCCAAGAAGTCCGAGCTGAAGACTGAGCTCAAGAAATTTGACGCCGCTGTGGCGGAAGGCAACCGCAGCGAGGCCGATGTCGCATACAAGGTGGCTGTCAAGGCTGTGGACAAGGCTGTCGGTTACGGTCTGCTGCACAAGAACAATGCAGCCCGCAAGAAGAGCGCCATGACCATCAAGCTCAACAAGCTGGCCTGATTGAACCAAACAAGAAGTGATCGCCGTACGGAAGTACGGCTATTTTTCTTTTTCCTTCCCTTTTCTGCGACATGGAAATGTGGTATGCTTTGCACGGAACAAAAGCGGCACAACCAGGCAAGGGAAAACAAAGCGAGGTTTTTCATGAAACGACTTTGGCAGTCCGGTCCGATCCGGTTTGTGCGGGAGATCGTGGAGCTGTACTTTTCAGCTCATGTGTCCCGCTCATCGGCGGCGCTGGCCTATTTTCTGATTTTAAGTTTCTTCCCCATCCTGATCTGCGTCAATGCCTTTGTGGGTGCGCTGGATCTGAATATCGCGGAAGTGCTTGATGTGGTGGAGCAGGTCCTTCCCAAGGACGTGGCGGCCATTCTGGCCGACTATGTGGGCTACATTACCGAAAACCAGTCCTACGGCATGTTGATTGCCGGACTGGTCATGACCCTTGTTTCGGCCTCGGCCGCCGTGCGTACCCTGATGAAAACCATGGGTGACATCTACGGTACGGCCGGCTACTCCGGAGTCCGGAGCATTGCCGCCAGCCTGATTTATTCGCTGCTGCTGCTGGTCACCATGTATCTGTCCATCGTGGTGGTGCTGACCGGAAACTGGTTTATCCATCTGGTGGACCGTTTCCTGCCCATCCGGCTTTCCCTTTGGGACTGGCGCTGGATCCGCTTTGTGGTGCTGTTCGCGCTGGTGCTTTTGTTTATCCTTATGATGTACCGGGCCTGTGCCCCCAGTGAGAAGCCGTACCCGCCCGTTCTGACCGGAGCGGTTCTGGCCGCCGCGGCACTGGTAGGGGTCTCCATCCTCTTTTCCTGGTTCATCGGGATGTCCTCCCGGTATTCCATGGTGTACGGCTCGCTGGCGTCGGTGATCATTCTGCTGGTGTGGCTGTATCTCTGCGGAAACATTCTCATTCTGGGGAATGTGTTCAACTGCGTCTGGTACCGCCGGAAAAAGAAAAAATAAAAGAAGAAAACCCCGCCCGAAGAGGGCGGGGTTTTTGTGTTCAGGGAAGATAGTTCTGGGGATCCACCCGGGTTTGGTTGATGCGGATCTCAAAGTGGCAGTGGTTGCCGGTGGAGCGGCCGGTGGAGCCGACCAGAGCAACAGTCTGGCCCTGATAGACCTTGTCACCCACCGAGACCAGCAGGCTGGAGCAGTGGCCGTAATAGCTGTGGACGCCGTTGCCGTGGTCGATGATGATCAGATTGCCATAGGTGCCCTTGTAGCCCGACCAGATCACAGTGCCGCCGTCGGAGGCGTTGATGGCGGTGCCGTAGGGAGCGGCGATGTCCAGACCGCCGTGGAAGCTGTAAGTGCCGAAGATGGTGCGGTAGCCGAATTTTGAGGTAATGGTACCGTAAAGGGGCCATTTGAAGACTCCGGTGGGTGTGGTTTTGGGGCGCTCCATGGTGCCTACGGCAACCACCTGCGTGACCGGTTCGGTCACCGTAGTGGTGCTGATGATCTCCCGGGCCTGCTCATAGCCGTTCATGCAGGTGATGTCGGCGGTGATCTCGGCCTGACCGTCAACGCCCACGGTGAGAATTTTGCTTTCATCCACATACATGGAGCTGTCCTCCACCGTCTCTTCGGTGAAGGGGATCACCTCGCTGTAGGTGACGGTGTCCACAGTGCGCACAGAAAGGAAGGGAACCGCGCTGCGGAGGGTCAGCACATCCCCGGCCGTCAGCCGGTTCGGGTCGGCGTCCGGATTCAGAGCCATCAGCTCCTCCAGCGTCATGCCGTTGTCATTGGCAATGCCGGAATAGGTGTCCCCTCTGACGGCCCGGCGGGTAACCCTGTCACTGACGCTGGCGCTGAGGATCTCCTCCATGGTGCTCAGATCCTGAAGGGTATCGGAGGAAATGTACTGATAGGAGATCTCCACATCCTCCATATATTCCACCGACACGGTGTTTTCGGTGATATAAGGGGCGGCCAGTGTGTCCAGCATTTCGTTCAGAGCGGCCTGATCGGCGGCGGCTCCGATCAGCTCACCGTCTACGGTCAGGGTGTAGGACTGCATAACGGCATCCACCTGCCGGAACAGATGGGTTTCAAAGGCTGAGGCGGGGGAGAACTCCTCCTCCTGAGCCAGTGTGAAGGCGTACTCCACCTGATGGTCCAGATGGTATTCGTGGCCCAGAATGGCGGCGACACGGTCTTCTACCCGGTCCACAGCCAGTTCAAAGACGGCGGGATCGGTCACGATGCCCAGCTCCTCTCCGTCCACGGTGACCGCATAGCCGCGGTCGTACACCGAGCTGAGTACCAGTACGGCGCAGACGGCGCCAATGACAGCCAGCATGGGCGCCGGGCGCAGGAATCTGCTGCCGGCAAGGGCACGGCCTGCCCGACGCAGGAATCCGGCAGGGGAGGCAGCGCCCATTCGGTCTGAAGTTGTGATGCCGCGGCCCGGTGCGGGCTGGCGTAAAATTTCATCCATGGGGGTAAATCCTTCCAACGGTTGGTTTCAAAACAGCATTTAGTGCCTGAAAAATCAAAGAACTACAAAATATAGTTACAGAGAAAAAACAAATGATTACAAAAGGTTACAAACGAAATCATACACAGATTGCACCCGGATGTCAAGAAGATTTTCCCCGCCATGAGTGGGGCTGCCCGGAGCGATCAAACAAAAAACACCCGCTCTCAGACTCTCCGAGAGCGGGTGTAAGAAGATGTACCGTTATGCCGGCGAAGGCTCGTCAAAATGGAGGTACAGCGATCAGGCCAGTGCTGCTGTAATAATCGCCATCACATAGACCTCGTCAGCCACGCAGCCGCGGGACAGGTCGTTGATGGGGGCGTTCAGACCCAGCAGGATGGGGCCATAGGCCTCAAAACCGCCCAGACGGGCAGCGATCTTGTAGCCGATGTTGCCAGCGTCGCAGTCGGGGAAGATGAAGGTGTTAGCCTGACCGGCAACGGGGGAACCCTTGCACTTCTGAGCGGCAACCACGGGGGACACGGCAGCGTCAAACTGCATCTCGCCGTCGATGGCTTCGTTGGGCATCTGCTCCTGAGCCTTCTTGCAGGCATTCTGGACCAGAGTGACCTGATCGGCCTTGGCAGAGCCCTTGGTGGAGAAGCTCAGGAAAGCGGCTTTGGGGTCAATACCGAAGGTGCGGGCGCAGCCGATGGTCTCACGGCAGATTTCAGCCAGTTCGTCCTCGTTGGGAGCGATGTTGATGGCGCAATCGCCCATGGCCAGCATTTCTTCCACGCCGTCCTTCTCACGGCGCATGATGAAGCAGGAAGACACGATGGAGTTACCGGGCTTGGTCTTGATCAGCTGCAGGGCGGGACGGACGGTGTCGGCAGTGGAGTAAGTGGCGCCGCCCAGCAGAGCATCAGCCTTGCCCATCTTGACCAGCATGGTGCCGAAGTAGTTGCTCTGCATCAGAGCCTTGCGGCAGTCCTCTGCGCTCATCTTGCCCTTGCGCAGTTCCACCATCTTCTCCACCATGGCGTCCATCTCGGGATAGGTGGCGGGGTCAATAATCTCCACACCCTCAATGTTGTGGCCCTTCTCGGCGGCAACGGCCTTAATCTGGTCCACATTACCCACCAGAATGGGCTTCAGGAAAGTGTCCTCGTTCAGACGGGCAGCGGCTTCCAGAATACGGTAGTCGGGGCCTTCGGGGAAGACGATGGTACGGGGCTGAGCCTTCAGATCGTTGATCAGTTTATCCAGAAACATAATAATTTCCCTCCAAAAGAAAATTTTTTCACGCTGTTTTTATTATACACCCTCAATGCAGCAAAACTCAACAGGTCGGGCGCAAAAAAATGTCCAAAAAGGCGCTTTACAATTTGTATTTTGTCTTCTATAATATACTAACTGTCATTTCAAATTCCACAAAATATCGATCATATAAGGTGTGTTGTATATGAGTACCGATTTTTCCCGTTCCCTTGCTCTGCTGCGTAAAGAGCGCGGCATTTCCCAGCGCACGGCATCCAAAGAGCTTGGCATCAGTCAGGCCCTGCTGTCCCATTACGAAAACGGCGTGCGCGAACCCGGTCTGAGCTTTGTGGTGAAAGCTTGTGATTATTACAATGTATCGGCCGACTTCCTACTGGGGCGCACTCTGTCCCGGGATGGCGCCATTCTGAACGCCGAAACCCTTCCCGACGCCAGCGAGGAGAAGGACAGCGTCCTGCGCAGTTCGGTCATCGCCACCCTGAGCCGCAAGCTGCTGGTCAATTCGGTCAGCATGGTCTTCGATCTGCTGGGAAAAACCGGAGACCGCAGAGCCATCCGGGCTGCAGCAGAGTATCTGTCCACGGCGGTCTATAAGGTGTTCCGCCATCTTTACCGGGCCGACAAGGCAAATAACGAGGATATTTTCTCGATTCCTTCCCACCAGTTCCTGAGCGGCATTCCCTCCGCAGACATGATCCATGCCGAGACCGAGTATGTGGATGCACTGGCCTCCCTCACCAAAGAAAAGGCCGAATTGCCTGATATGAGCCATGCCACTTTGACCGAGAATTATCCCGGCCACTATCAGTCCCTGTTGCAGATCGTTCATTCCACCGACGAGCGCATCAACCGCCGCTTGAGTTCCATGTAAGCCGTTCCCCACGGAGGTATCTACCATATGACCAATCAGAAGAATATTCGTAACTTTTCTATCATTGCCCATATCGATCACGTCGTCGCAAATTCCACATCCCTCGCTTTTGCCTGACAGCAAAAGCTTGCTCGTTTCATTGCTCCTCCTTTCCCCAAAAGCCGCTGCGCGGCTTCCGGGGACCCCATAGTCCGATTTGATTTTTCGCGCCATCCGGCGCGCCCCGCACAGCGGGCCCCGGGTGGACTTTCCTCACGGAGGTTTTATAACTTATGACCATTCAGAAGAATATTCGTAACTTCTCTATCATTGCCCATATCGATCACGGAAAGTCCACCCTGTCCGACCGCATGATCGAACTCTGCGGCGCCGTGGAACAGCGCCAGATGGAGTCCCAGCTGCTGGACAACATGGATCTGGAAAAGGAGCGCGGCATCACCATCAAGGCCCGTGCCGTGCGTATGGACTATACGGCCGCCGACGGCGAGACCTATCAGCTCAACCTGATCGACACCCCGGGCCACGTGGACTTCAACTATGAGGTCAGCCGCTCTTTGGCCGCCTGCGAAGGTGCCGTGCTCATTGTGGACGCCGCCCAGGGCATCGAGGCCCAGACATTGGCCAACACCTATCTGGCACTGGACCACGATCTGGAGATCCGCCCGGTCCTGAACAAAATCGATCTGCCCGCCGCCGATCCCAAGCGCGTTAAGGATGAGATCGAAAACGTCATCGGTCTGCCCGCTCAGGATGCCCCCGAAATCTCGGCCAAAATGGGCATCAATATCCCCGCCGTGCTGGAAGACATCGTGCAGAACGTCCCTTCCCCCACCGGCGACCCCTCCGCTCCGCTGAGGGCCCTGATTTTTGACAGTCAGTATGACCCCTATCGTGGCGTCATCGTGTACTTCCGCGTCATGGAAGGCACCGTACGCACCGGCATGAAGGTCAAAATGATGGCCTCTGAGGCTACCTATGAGATTCTGGAGTGCGGTTATCTGCTGCCGCTGGGTCTGGAGCCCTGCAAGGAACTGATCGCCGGCGAGGTTGGCTACTTCACCGCCTCCATCAAGAACGTCAAGGACACTCAGGTGGGCGACACCGTCACCGAGGCCGACCGCCCTGCCGCCGAGGCTCTGCCCGGCTACCGCCCCGCCCGCGCCATGGTCTACTGCGGTATTTACACCGAGGACGGCTCCAAGTACCCCGACCTGCGTGACGCACTGGAAAAACTGCAGCTCAACGATGCCTCTCTGTCCTTCGAGCCGGAGTCCTCTGCCGCTCTGGGCTTTGGTTTCCGCTGCGGCTTCCTCGGCATGCTCCACATGGAGATCATTCAGGAGCGCCTGGAGCGCGAATTCAATCTGGACCTGATCACCACCATGCCCTCGGTTATCTATAAAATCACCAAAACCGACGGTTCCATCGTCATGGTGGATAACCCCCACAACTATCCCGACGTGGGCGCTATCTCGTCCGCCGAAGAACCCTACGCCAACGTGTCCATCGTGACACCTCCCGACTATGTGGGCAACATCATGCCCCTGTGTCAGGAACGCCGCGGCATCTTCAAGGATATGCAGTATCTGGACACCACCCTGTGCGAACTGCATTACTCCATGCCCATCGGCGAGATCATCTACGACTTCTTTGACACCCTGAAGGCCCGCACCAAGGGTTACGCCAGTCTGGACTACGAGCTGGACGACTACCGCCCCTCCGAGCTGGTCAAGGTGGATATGCTGCTCAACGGCGATCAGGTGGACGCCCTGTCCTTCATCGCTCACAGAGAAAAGGCCTATCCTCGCGCCCGCCGTTTGTGCGAAAAGCTCAAGGAGAATATTCCCCGCCAGATGTTTGAAGTCCCCATTCAGGCAGCCATCGGCGGCAAGGTCATCGCCCGCGAGACAGTCAAGGCCATGCGTAAGGACGTTCTGGCCAAGTGCTACGGCGGCGACATCACCCGTAAGAAGAAGCTGCTGGAAAAGCAGAAGGAAGGCAAAAAGAAGATGCGCAGTTTGGGTACCGTTCAGTTGCCGACCGAAGCATTTATGGCCGTCCTCAAACTGGATGAAGAGTAACCCTACACGTAGCCCCGGGCAGCACAGCTGCCCGGCTTACGCTACAAACGTGCCCCCGGCACGTTTGCTTAACGCTGCAGTGGCCGTGCTCAAGCTGGACGAAGAATAAAACAACGCAGCGCCATTCCGGTGGATTCCGGGATGGCGCTGTTTTCTTTTGTCATCCTGAGCGCAGCGAAGGATCTTTTCGGATCCTTCGCCGTTTTACTCCTCAGGATGACTCAGGTTCGGCTCTGACGCTTGGGAAGGCGACCAGTAGGGACATACCTCGTCCGGTTCACGGCGCTTCCTGCGGGGCGTAGCGCAGTGACCGCACCAGAGCGGAAAGGGCCTGCCTTGTTCCGATAAGATATAATGCTGCCGATAATGGATGCAAGTGCCGCAGCACTCCTTTTCCACGATGACATAACGGGGAACACTCATTGTTATCACCTCAACAGCATTTTAACCTGTTTCAGATTAAAATGCAATAACCTGAAACAGGTTATTGCATAATATTGACGAGGTGGTTAGAATGTATTTGCGAATTCGTGATTTACGCAACGATAAAGATCTGACCCAGAAAGATATTGCCGAATTGCTCGGAATGTCCCAGACAGGGTATTCCAAATATGAAACCGGAGAAAACGATATTCCTACTGCGGTGCTGATTCGTCTGGCTGAGATTCACAAGACCAGCATCGACTACTTGTTGGGTTTGACCGACGAGCGCAAACCTTATCCAAGAAAGAAGTAATCCGTATGAACCACACCGACTTGAACATTTTAGACGGCATTCTGACCCAGTTTGCCGAGCTGTGTCGCCACCCCCACCCCTCTTACGGCGAGGGACCGCTGGCCGATTATGTGGAGCAGTTGCTGCGCCAAAGGGGGCTCTCCCCCGTTCGTGACGAATGGAACAATATTATGGCTGACCTCCCCCCTTCCCCCGGGCGCGAGGATGCCCCGCTGACCGTCATCCAAGGCCATTTGGACATGGTTTGTGCCGTCAAGCCGGGCAGCGGCTATGACCCGGCCACCTCCCCGGTAGTGCCCGTAGTGGCGGACGGTGTATTGCGTTCCGACGGCAACTCCTCACTGGGTGCCGACAACTGCCTTGGCAACGCCGTGGCGCTCTGGCTGGCGGAACAGGACATCCCCCACGGTCCGGTTCGCCTGCTGTTCACCACGGCGGAAGAGGTCGGTCTGCAGGGGGCCAAAAAGGTAGATCCCGCCTGGTTGGAGGGCGCCGCTTATCTGATCAACACCGACGGCTTTATTCTGGGCAAGGCCATTGTATCCTCCGCCGGAGGATTCCGTGAAACCTTTTCCCGGCCCATTGATTGCACGCCTCGGACCAAAAGCGCCCTGTTTTCTCTGGAACTGACCGGTTTCCCCGGAGGGCATTCCGGCTACGATATTCACCGGGGCCGCATCAACCCCATCCGGCTGGCAGCCCAATGGCTGTCCGGTCTGGACATGGACTATGAACTGCTTGCTTTGAACGGCGGCCACGCCGAACACGCCATCCCCATGAACTGCACCGCCCTGCTGGCTGTGGATCCGGACGATATCCCTGCCTTGAAGCGCTCGGCAGAAGAACTGCCCCAAGCGGCACAAGGTGAACTGGGCGGCCATGTGCAACTGGTTACGGCACAAAGCGACGAAACCTCGGTTTGGAGCCTTCCCTTCCGGATCAGCGTCCTTTCCATGCTGGGCGAAGTCTTTGCCGGTGTTTACACATGGCGCGATCAAGCCACAGAGCAGGTCAGCGCCTCCTCCAATCTGGGCTGGATCAAAACCGAGGACGGACAGGTCCGTCTGTCCTGTTTCATCCGGGCCTCCCGGCAGGATGATGAGGACACCCTGTCCACCCAACACGCCCAAACCGCCCAAAAATACTGCTTTACCCGAACCACCGACGCCTATCCCGGCTGGCCGGAAAAGCCGGGCAACCGTCTGACCGAAACACTGATCAGAGTCTGGAAGGATCTGACCGGCAACGAAATGGAAGTGTCCGGCGTCCACGTGGGGCTGGAACCCTCGGTATTGGGCGCTAAAAACCCGGATATGCTGCTGGTCAACACCGGGCCGGACATTCTCGACCCCCACTGTCTGGACGAGCGCGCCCCTCTGGCCGGATTGGCAAACTACGCCCGCTTGCTGGCCGGCGCGCTGGACCAACTGTCCCAATGATCCCCTTGTAAGATACATGCAACGAATGCAATACGATATTAATGTAGGAGGAACCCCCATGGAATTGATCGAATTGATGCGCAATCGCCGCAGCGTGCGCCAGTTTACCGAAGAAACCGTCCCTCAGGAGAAAATTGAAAAGGTACTGCAGGCCGCTTTGATGTCGGCCAGCGGCAGAGCCATCCGCCCCTGGGAATTCATCGTGGTGCAGGACAAAGAGGGCATTCAGGCTCTGTCCGGCTGCCGCCCCGGCGTGGGCAAGACCATTGCCGGCGCCAACGTGGCCATCGTGGTAGTGGGCAATACCGAGCAGAGCGACATCTGGATCGAGGACTGTTCCATCGCTATGGCCAATATGTACCTGATGGCCGAGGAACAGGGCGTAGGCGGTGTTTGGATTCACTGCCGTGACCGCGAAACCCCCGACGGTGGCAGCACCGAAGCGTACGTAAAAAATCTGCTGGGCATCCCCGCAGAGTTCCGCGTGCTGTCCATGTTCGTCTTTGGCGTACCCGCCGCTCATCCCGCCCCCTATGAGCTGGATCAGCTGAAAACCGAGAAGATCCACTACGACAAATTCTGATTTCAATCCAAATTACACACAACAGAAAAATCACACCGCCCACTGCAAGCCGGGCGGTGTGATTTTTTCAGGCACATTCTCTCACGCAGCGGTCACGGGGAAGGCGCAACGGTCGCCGGGCACTGCCGTCCGGTGTGGTCGATGGTGTATTCTCCGCTCAGCAAAATCTGGGAAATCGGCACCGGAGAGTACCCCTCTTTCAGCAGCGCTTCAACGATGCCGGGCAGAGCCTCGGGGGTGTTCTTTGCGGCATTGTGAAACAGGACGATGGAACCGGGCTGCACTTTGGAGGTAACCCGCCGGGTGATCTCATCGGCCGACAGGTCCTTCCAGTCCAGGCTGTCGCCTTCCCATACAAAGGAACGTTGTTGGCATCGGTTAGTTTCCGATCAATTTACACCAAAAGGCGGAGCCGGTACGGCTCCGCCTTTTGGCACGAAATTAGGGGGCAAAAGAAGATCAGTATAAATTCATCAGAAGGGGAATCCGCCGCCACCGACGCTCTGGAGCAGCTCAATCAGAGCGTCCTCGTGATGATAACGAACCTCGGAAACCTCGTCAAAGACCATGACGGCATCAGTTTCAGAGTTCCAGGCCTCCCAGCCGGGAGTACCTTCGTAACACAGGGAGATCAAGGCACCGGCCATATTTCTGGAGATCTCCTCGGCCACATCCTCATAACCGGCGATAAAGTGGCGGATACGATCCAGATTGTAGAACCACAGAGGCACGTCACCTGCGGTGTGGATGGGCACAACACCGCCGAACATGGGATAGCTCCATGCCTGAACGTACTGATAAGAGGTGCCGCCTACGGCCTCGAAGCCGGCAGCGATCTTGTTGCTGTCCATACCGGCACGGTTGTTTATGTACAGAGCCTCACCGGCGGGGTGACCGGGATAAGCGGCCTCAAAAGCGGCCTTCACGTCGGCGGCCTTGTCGCCGTAAGTGCCTTCCAGCTTCTTCATGGTGGTTTCGTCATCCCAGTTGGCGGGGACGAACTCGCTGTTGAACAACATCTCAACGATGAAGGTGGGCATATTGGGAGTACCGAAGATCATGCCGCCGATATTGGTAGCAAACTCACCCAGAACGTTGCCGCACAGCAGAGGGATATCCTTGGACAGGGACAGATCACCGGTGGGATAGAACTCGTCGTCCAGAACGGGACCGGCAGAGTAGCCGGCGGCATTGTAAGCGGCATACAGATCATCATAATCGATGGTCTTGATGGTGTCGATGTTGTCGGCAGTGATGCCCAGCTCGGCCAGGACCTTCTCGGTCTGAGCCTGAGCCTGCTCATGGGTGCGGGTGACCTGAGCGGCGCCGCCGGACATGGCAACGGCCTTGTGGAACAGGCCCTGAGCGGAAGGCAGACCCATCAAAGTGGTGACCTTGGAGCCGCCGCCGGACTGGCCGGCGATGGTAACATTGTTGGGATCGCCGCCGAAGGCAGCAGCGTTGTCACGAACCCATTCCAGAGCAGCAACCATATCCATCACGCCAACGTTGGCAGAGTCCTTATACTCCTCGCCGTAGGCGGACAGATCCAGGAAGCCCAGAGCGTTCAGACGGTGGTTAACAGAGATAAACACCACGTCGCCCAGGTCAACCAGATTGATGCCGTCGTACAAATCCTGCTGATAAGAGGAACCGGTGGTCCAGCCGCCGCCGTGGAACCAGACGAAGACGGGCTTCAGAGTGCCGTCCTCGCTGATGCCCTTGGTCAGAACGTTCAGGTTCAGACACTTGTACTCGTTCTCGATCATCAACTTCTGGTTGTGCATGAAGTTGAAGGGATCCTGCTCGGCAACCTCACCCCACTGGGGGCAGACTTCACCGTAAGCCCAACAAACCTTGGTGCCCGTCCAAGAAGCGGCCTCGGGAGCCATGAAGCGGTCAGCAGTTGCATAGGGGATGCCGTAATACTGGTCAATACCGTCCACGGAGTAGCCCAGAACCATACCACCGGTGGTCTGAGTAAACACAGCACTGGTGGGAACACGGGTGTCGGATTCAAGTTCGGCCGTGTTGTAGCTGTTACCAGTGACCTTGCCGTCATCGGAATTCAGGGTATATCCAACGGCCTCGATTACAACGGAGCCATCAGCGGCACGGCTGAACTGCTTCAGGAAGTCCCAGGCAGCCCAGCTGTTGCGGGCATAAACTTCGTGGCTCATGTTACCGGAACTGGACAGAGCGGTGTAGTAACGGCCGTCCTCACTCTTGAACAGGTTGACGGTCAGGGTGCTGTCCTTGAAGGCAACCTTGTCAGTAACCTGATAGACCAGATCGCCGTTAACGCCCCAGAACAGGTTGGTCTCGGCATCATAGCTATAGCTGTCGTTGATCTTGTTGGCCTTCATCAAATAGATCACGCGGTTGATAATGTCAGGACCCTGATTACACAGCTCAGGCAGAGGAGAAGCCTCGCCGCCCACGTAGAAAGCAGGCATAATGTGATCACCGGGCTCACCGGTGGGAGCAGCAAAAGAACCGGACATGGGAGCCACACCGGCAAAAACGGGGCTGTCAAACAGCTCCCAGCTCTTGACAGAACCCATGGAGAAGCCAGAGGCATAGATGCGGGAAGCATCAATAGCAAAAACGGTCTTCAGATACTCAACCAACTCAATAATATGAGCGCCGGTGAGTGCAGTGTGATTGTCAACGGCTACGGTGATAAAGCCGTTAGCCTTACCGATCAGAGGCCACTCAGAGGCCTGAGCCTGATACAGAGCGGTATTGCCGCCGCCGTGGAAGGTCAGAACCAGAGGTACGGGGTTGGCAGGATCGTTGACGTTCAGGTCATTGGCATAGTAGACCACGCTGTGGTAGGGCAGCTCGGCGGTAACACCGGTCATGGGATCGGTGACGGAAGCGGTACGAGTAATAACGGTCTCGGTGATGCCCTCAGCGGCCCAGTCGATCATGGGTAGCAGAATGCCAACCTGGCGGCGGTAAGCACCGGACAGCTTGTCATAAACAACATCGATTTCCTCATTGGAGATCAGAACCTTATCGGTCAGACCAGCCAGCTTCTCGGCGGCATCGGCAGGGCCTTCGATCACAGCCACAGCAATGTCGGCGGGCTCAGCAGCAGCGGGAATGGCGGAGGGAGCGATCAGGGTCACACTGGTGGGAGTACGGTCAAAGGTCATGGTGAAACCGTCAGGATAGGTGACGGAAGCAACCACTTTCTTCATCAAGTTGGCAGCCACGAAGTCAGCGCCGGGGCCAACACCGTAAATGTACACGCGGCCGGTGTCGCCCAGAATCTTAGTGGCGGCCATACCGGTCATAAAGTTAACCTCTTCAGCCACACCATTGACAAAAGCGGTGGTGGAAGAATTGGAGTACATATCGATCAGACCGGAGTAAACGCCCAGGTCGGCCTCGCTCCAGCCCTCACCCTGAGGATTGATAAACACGATGGTGGCGCCCTCAGCGGCAGCCAGAGCACCCAGACCGGACTCCTCAGCTTCGGTCTTGACGGACTCAGCAGTATAGGGTTTGGCACCGAACACCATAAAGGCAGGTGCGGTGCAGGTGGAGGAAACCGTCAGCTTGCTCTCGGGAGCATAGACATAGACGGTATTGCCGGCCACGGTCATCTCGGTGACCACAGCCTCGATCTCATCGCCGGGGATCACCAGTTCCTGCCCAACATAGATAATGTTGGGATTGGAAATGACATCCTTATTAGCCTCATAGATTTCCTTCCACTTGGTGGAATCACCCAACTGTTCCTTTGCGATCTTGGACAGATTGTCGCCTGCCTTGACCTTGTAGGTTGCGGCGCCTGCGCCCGCAGCCAACAGGCCGATCAGCATTACAATGGTCAAAACGACTGCAATGCTGCGCTTGGTAAACTTCTTCATAGTTGTTCCTCCTTTTCGTATCCGCGGCTCTGCCGTACTGCCTGTTTCCGTGATTCCCCCCATTCGACTATACTCCAAACCAAGGTGAAATCATCGACATTTTCAACATCAACAAAGACAGATAGCAGCAACCTTATGTTTATATCTTACAATTCCGCCTGTGAAATTAATATAACCGCATGCGTGTTGGTTGTATCTTTTTCGGACACAAAACCAGCCGGCAGGCCTTTCGGTCTGCCGGCTGGTTTCATGCCTCAAAATCTTTCTTCTGTTTTCGGTACTGACCGGGCGTCATACCCTCCGCAGCCCGGAAGCTGCGGAAGAAATGTACCCTTCCTGTATAACCGACCTGCTCTGCCACTTCGTCCACCGATAACTCCGTGGAACGCAGCAGCCGCTTAGCCTCAGCAATGCGCAGCTCACGGATGATATCGGTATAGTTTTTTCCGGTGGCCGCCTTGATCTGCTTGCCCAGATAACTGGGTTCATAATGGAACAGCTCTGCTACCTCATTGAGGGAAACCGTCTGGTAATGGGTCTGAATATGCTTCAAAACAGACAGCATGGACGGCGCACCCAATCGCTCCCCTTCATCGCTGTGCCGCTCATAGCGATCTCCGCAATGGCGCAGAATAAATGCAAACAAAATGGCCAGATGGTCAGGCATGATATCGCTGACATATTCCTCCTCAGCAAACCACTCATGGAAAATACCCCGAATGAGCTCCCTGATCCTCCGCTCCGGAGGTACCGTTACTATCATATATCCAATTTTGTTATTGTCCAGCGCAGCACGGAAAAAGCTTGCAAGAATATTATCCCTGCGCAGCAGCCGATACAGGGTCTGCTCCACCGTAATGCCGGGGACGGTAATACTGATGACCTGCGCCGCCCGCTCCGGAACAATATCATGGCGCAGCCCGGGAGACAGGAAACAAAAATCACCATCGCTCAGCTTGCGTTTCCCGCCGTCTATCTCCAAACCCGCGCTGCCGCGCATCACATAGTCGATCTCAAAATAATCGTGGCGATGGATTCCAACGGCTTGATCCCATGCAATTCTCAGCGGAATTACGTCCAAAGTGATCACATCTTCCGAGGCTCTGTCCGCCGGTGTATCCTGCTTAAAATTACGATAGAATATACTCATGTTGATGGGGACACGGTTATATATCTCGTCAAAGCGATCAAAGTCCGTGGCATCCCAGTCCGCAAAAGATACAGTCGGCAACTGCTCTGCAGTATGTGCCGCCCCTTCTTCCCACAGTTCCCGGGCGGCATCATAAAAGCTGTACGGTTCGTTTCCGCCGGCTACACGCTGGCTCAACCGCTCCTGCACCTGTTTCCAGTAAAGAAACTCCTTCACAGGTTCTTCCCTCCCGTGATTTTCCCCATTTTGTAAAAAATCCTTCTCTGGTGTCCATTGTAGCACAGTCTTGTAAAACATTACAGATTTTGCCGAAAAAGATACTCTTTCTCGGATTCGGACACATCTCCAAGACAAAAAACTTACAGCGCGCTATCAAACCGGGCACTGCCGTCCGGTGTG
>JAZOBA010000024.1:0-14978 GCA_045595705.1 Oscillospiraceae bacterium | reverse complement strand
AGAATGCCGCTCATCTTATAGTCGTTCTCGTCCACCACATGCTCCAGACCGTGGGCGTAGAAGGAGTTGTGCAGCTCGTAAGCGTAGGACGGGGAGACTGTGGTGATGTAATCGGCAGCATACATGGCGCCCTTCATCAGGTTGACGCTGCCCCGGTGAGCCAGCATTTTGTCATTGTAATAGCTGCTGTTCAGACCGAACACATCCTCCAAAATACCGCGGCCGTACTGGCCCTGATACTCGATGTTGTGGATGGTGAACACCGTCTTGGTCTTGGCCAGGTGGGGAGCGATGCGGTCGGCCTCCATCAGATACAGGGGCACCAGTGCGGTTTGCCAGTCGTTGCAGTGGATGACATCGGGGATCCAGTCCAGCTGAGCGGGGGCCTCCACGATGGCACGGGAGAAGTAGGCAAAACGCTCACCGTCATCAAAGTGACCGTAGATGCTGTTGCGCTTGAAATAGTATTCGTTGTCCACGAACCAGTAGGTGACGCCGTCCTGCTGCAGCTCAAAAATGCCGCAGTAGGCTTTGCGCCATGCCAGCGACACGGCGAATTTGGTCCGGAAGGTCATCTGCTCCCGCCACTGGGGACCGATTTTTTCATACAGAGGGAGAATGACGTGCACGTCATGTCCGCACTGAGCCAGCGCATTGGGCAGACTGCCGGCCACGTCGGCCAGACCGCCGGTTTTGATGAAGGGGGCAACCTCGGAGGATGCAAACAAAATTTTCATACTGTTTCTCCTTTTCGCAGAGAATGAAAGGGGGGTGAATCCAACGAAAAGGGTTACACCGTTGCGTTCTTTTCGATGGACAGGGGGTAATTTTCGTGACCCATGAGCATACGGCCGGAGTTGATGGTCACGTTCTTGTCGGTGATGGCACAGGTCAGGGTGGCGCCTTCCTTGACGGTGGTGTTCTGCATCAGAATGCAGTTGGACACCCGAGCACCCTTTTCCACTTTGACGCCACGGAACAGAATGGAATTTTCCACGGTGCCGTCGATGATGCAGCCGTCGGCAATCAAAGAGCCGTGAGAGCAGGCTTCGTCGCTATAGTAGGTGGCGGGCAGGGAGTGGATCTTGGTACGGATGGGACGCTCTTCGTCGAACAGCTCGGCCTGCACCTTGGGGTCCAGCAGGTCCATGCTGCGGGCAAAGTAAGTAGCCACCGAGTGGATGCGGGCCACATAACCGTCAAACAGATAGGGGACGATTTTCAACTGACCGGACATGGCCAGCAGAACACCTTCGGAGAAGGAGTGGATGCGATGAGCGGCGGCGTAATCCACCAGATTGAGCAGCAGTTCCTTGGACATGATGTAACATTCCAGGGTTTCGCAGCCCATGGGCTCGGCGGGATGGACAGCCACGTCGGTGACGGTGCCGTTGGCGCCCACGGTGAAGTAGGTGCAGGCAGCGGGGTCGCCGGTAGGGGTGCGGGTGCAGACGGCGGTAATATCGGCGCCGGTGCTCAGGTGCTGCTCAAAGGCCTTGTCCAGGGGCAGATTGGCCACGATGTCGCCCCATGCCAGCACCACGTGATCCTGGCGGATCTTGGTCAGGTAGGAGCGCACGTCCACCAGAGCGTCCATGCGGCCGCGGTTGCCGGCCACGGCGGGGGTATTGGCGTAGCTGAAGGGAGGCAGAATGCGCAGGCCGCCGTTTTTGCGGCTGAGATCCCAATCCTTGCCGGAACCCACATGGTCCAGCAGGGACTGATAGCTTTCGTTGACGATCAGACCCACGTCGGACACGCCGGCGTTGACCAGATTGGACAGCATGAAGTCGATGATGCGGTACCGGCCGCCGAAGGGGACCGAGCAGGTGTTGCGGTGCTGGGTCAGCTCCCGCAGAGCGGGGTCGGAGCGGTAAGCCAGAACGATGCCGTGCAGGTTGTTATTCATGCGTCGGCACCTCCTTTCACGTCTTCGTAAATCATGGCGCCGGGCTCCACCTTGCCGCCGGGGCCCACACGCACGCCGGAGGCCACCACGGCGATCTCGGGATCGTCCTGATCGGGGGCGCCCACAACGGCGTTTTCTTCGATAACGGCGTTTTCAGCCACAATAGCGTATTCCACACGGGCGCCGGACTTGACCACGGTGCCCGGCATGAGAACCGATGCGTGGACGTAAGCGCCCGGCTCCACCGTGACCGAGTAGAAGACCACGGAATCCTTCAGGGTGCCGTAGATGGCGCTGCCGCCGGTGACCAGACTGTGGGAGATCTTGGTGTCGGGACCGGTGGTGTGGGGAGGACGGCCGGGGCTGCGGGCGTAGATGGGCCAGCTTTCGTCGTACAGATCAAAGCCGGAGTCGGGGGAGAGCATATCCATGTTGGCGTCCCACAGGGAGCGGATGGTGCCCACGTCCTTCCAGTAGCCGGAGAAACGGTAGGCGCTCATGATCTCGCCGGCGTCCAGCATGTTGGGAATGATGTTCTTGCCGAAGTCATTGGCGGAAGTTTCGTCGGCCTCATCGGCAATCAGATACTCACGCAGCTTGCTCCAGGTGAACACATAAATACCCATGGAGGCCAGATTGCTCTTGGGGTTCTTGGGCTTTTCTTCGAATTCATAAATGCGGTCGGTTTCGTCCACGTTCATGATGCCAAAGCGGGATGCCTCGTCCATGGGGACTTCCATAACCGAGATGGTACAGGCGGCATTGGTCTCCCGGTGATGACGGATCATCTTGCTGTAGTCCATCTTGTAGATGTGGTCACCCGACAGGATCAGGACATACTCGGGATTGTACAGGGACAAAAATCCGATGTTCTGATAAATGGCATTGGCGGTACCCTTGTACCAGGTGCCCTGCTCGCCCTTCTGGACGTAGGGGGGCAGAACATGCACACCGCCGTCGGAACGGTCCAGATCCCATGCCGAGCCGTTGCCCAGATAGGCGTTGAGTTCCAGGGGCTGATACTGGGTCAGCACGCCCACGGTATCAATACCGGAATTGGCGCAGTTGGAAAGGGGGAAGTCGATGATGCGGTGCTTGCTGCCAAAGGGGACAGCGGGTTTTGCCACATGGCTGGTCAGTGCGTACAGTCGGCTGCCCTGGCCGCCGGCCAGAAGCATTGCTACACATTCCTTTTTCATTCCTTCACCTTCTGTTCGATTTTTAGGGAGCGCTGGTTTTCGGTATCGGGGATGGGGACGTTGCGCTTTTTCGCGGGGGATAGGTCCGGGTGCGTTTCAGAATGAGGGCACCCATGGGTGGAAGATCGGTCTGAATGGATTGCTCAAAACGGTGGCAGGGGACGGATTCGCTCCTTCGGGGCGGGTTGAGATGTCCTGCGCCGCCAAATTCGATGCGGTCGGTGCTGAACAGTTCTTCATACCGTCCGGGACGGGGAACACCGATGCGGTAGTTTTCCCGCAGCACGGGGGCAAAGTTGACGGCCACCACAAGCTCCCGACCCCGTTTGTCCATGCGGCGGTACAGGAGGATGTTTTCATCGGCGGCGTCCGGTTCGATCCAGGAAAAACCGTCCCAGGAATCATCCCGTTGCCAGAGGGACGGCTGCTGCAGATACAGGGCATTGGCGGCACGGAAAAAGGCGTGCAGTTTGCGGTGGGCTTCGCCCTCCTCGTCCTGCCGGTCCAGCAGGTGCCAGTCCAGCGACTGCTCGAAGTGCCATTCGTTGTGCTGACCGAACTCGCAGCCCATCATGGTCAGTTTTTTGCCCGGCTGGGTCAGCATATAGGTATAAAAGGCCCGGACACCGGCGAATTTCTGTCCTTGGTCACCGGGCATTTTATTCAGAAGGGACCCCTTCATATGCACCACTTCGTCGTGGGAGATGGGCAGTATGAACTGTTCATCAAAGGCATACATCAGAGGAAAGTTGAGGTTTTTGTGGTGATATTTGCGGAAGATGGGGTCGGTTTTGATGTAGTGGCAGATGTCATTCATCCAGCCCATGTTCCACTTGCGGTGAAATCCCAGACCGCCCTCCTCCACGGGGAAGGAGACCTTGGGCCAGGCGGAGGATTCCTCGGCGATCATCAGCACGTCGGGGTGTTCGGTGCGCACGACGGTGTTGAGGCGCTTGAGAAAATCGACAGCCTCCAGATTTTCGCGGCCGCCCTTTTCGTTGGGCTCCCATTCGCCCTCCTTGCGGCTGTAATCCAGATAAAGCATGGAGGCAACGGCGTCCACCCGCAGGGCGTCAATGTGGAATTCTTCCAGCCAAAACAGGGCGGAGGAAATCAGGAAATCCTGCACCTCCGGCTTGCTGTAATCAAAAATGCGGGTGCCCCAGTCGGGGTGTTCCCGTTTCAGGGGATCGGCATATTCATACAGGGTGGTGCCGTCAAACTCGAACAGACCGAAACTGTCCTTGGGGAAATGACCGGGAACCCAGTCCAGAATCACACCGATGCCGGCCTTGTGCAGCTCGTCCACCAGATACATGAAGTCGTGGGGAGTTCCAAAGCGGCTGGTGGCGGCAAAATATCCGGTGCATTGATATCCCCAGGAATCGTCCAGCGGATGCTCGGTGATGGGGAGCAGTTCCACGTGAGTGTACCCCATCTGCTTGACATAGGGGATCAGCCATCGGGCGATCTCGCGGTAGGAGAGGAAGGTGCCGCCTTCGCCCCGCCGCCAGGAGCCCGGATGGACTTCGTAGACATTCATGGGCCGATCATAGGCGCCCTGCCGTCTGCGGCGGGAAATCCAGGCGCGGTCCCCCCAGGGATACCCTGCCAGATCGTAGCATTTGGATGCCGTGTCCGGCCGGAATCCGGCGTGAAAAGCAACCGGGTCGGCCTTGGCAACAACCCGGCCGTCGACGGTATGCACGGCATAATGGTAGGCGTCAAACCGGTTTAGACCGGGGACAAAACATTCCCAAAGTCCGCCCTCCCGAAGGGTCATGGGCAGTTGCTCGGCATCCCAGCCGTTGAAATCGCCCATCAGGCAGACCTGCTTTGCGTTGGGCGCCCAAACCCGGAAACGCCAGCCGTTTTGTCCGTTTTCGCTGCAGGGGTGAGAGCCCAGCTGTTTCCAGAGCCGGGCGGGGGTCTGGTTGGACATGGCGGCGCCTCCGTTCCAATGGAAATGGGGTGAAAATAATTGACAGTATCTGGGATTTTGCAAGGGGTTTGCCAACGGTTTTGTATGTATCACACATTGGGACATAATAAATCAATGGTAAGTATACCATTTTCTGCGATAGAAAACAAGGTAGAGCGCAGATTTTTTCATGGAAGAAAACATCTTTTTTACGGCCCGGTTCGACGGCGCAAACAAGGTGGTTTTTTCCCTTGCGCGGTGATAGTCGAAGGAGGATCGGACGGCACGGAAAAACGCCGGATGAGCAAGTCTCATCCGGCGTTTTTTACACGGTTAACTTAGGTTCCTGCGGAGATTTCGCCGCAAAGATTCTGGGTAAACAGGGTGCGGACCAGATCGGGATTTTCGGTCTGGCCAAGAACCCACATCAGCTTGGTGACGGTGGCTTCGGTGGTCATGTCCAGACCTTGAATGACCCCTTGATCGAGGGCCTTCTGCCCGGCCTGATACAGGGAAAAGTCGCTGCGCTCGTACAGACACTGGGAGCAGACCACCACCGTCATGCCGGCCTCGGAGGCCTTCTGCAGTTTGGAGATCAGATCCCGGCGGATGAAGTGCAGACCGCCGGCGCCAAAGGCTTCGATGACCACGCCGCGGTAGTGCATGGACAGCAGCATGTCAAAAATCTCGGGGTTCAGGCCGGGAGTCAGCTTGATCAGGAAAACTCCTTCGCACAGGTTGTCCTGCAGACGGCAGGGTCCTGCGATTTTGGGCAGAGCGGCCGGATTCAGCACCAGTCCGCCGCCGCCTACGGTGCCCACCAAGGGCCAGTTGACACTCTCGAAGGCGTCAAAGCCGGTGGTGCGGGTTTTGACGGCGCGGCAGCCCAGAATGACCTTGCGGTCAAAGGCAATGTCCACACCCCGCACGCCGGAGGATGCCATGGCAAAGGCGGTGCGCAGGTTTTCCAAACCGTCGGTCAGAGGGTGCTCGATGGGCAGCTGGCTTCCGGTCAGCACAACGGGCAGGTTGATGCCGGGCAGCATGAAGGACAGTACCGACGCGGTGTAGGCCATGGTGTCGGTGCCGTGGGTAATGACGATACCGTCGTAGTGATCCTTTTCTTCAAACACGCAGCCGGCGATGTGCCGCCACTCCTCGGGCTGGATGTTGGATGAATCCAGATGCAGAATGTCCCGCACAGTGATGTCGTAGGCGTTTTTCAGATGGGGCAGCCAGTCGGCCAGTTCCTCGCCGGAAATGCCGGGAGCAAGTCCCTCGGCGGTGTGCTTGGAGGCGATGGTGCCGCCTGTGGTCAGAAGAAGAATCCGTTTTTTCAAGGGGTATTCCTCCGAATTCTGTTGATTTTAAGAAAATTATACGGCGGGAGAGGAGGGATTGCAAGAGAGAATTGGTTCCTTACGTTCTCGGACCGTATTGTGCGGGCTGCATCGGTCGAAACCTATATTTTGTGGTCTGAAATATGGCTGGGTACAAGACCTTGTTGTTCGAAAAATTGGTGGAAAATTTCAGCGACTCGAACAACTGTTTTAGTTGCGAAAAACGTTGATTTTCAAGGAAAAATCGGCGTTTTTTTTATGAAAAAAATGCAAAAAAGCATTGACTTTCTTCTTTTGCCAGATGTATACTTGGTGCAAGAGTGGAGCAAAATGGAGTAAAAATGAGCAAAAAACCATCGAAGTGGAGGAGGCGAACGGCATGGGCAGCGTTACCGGAACATACGAACACAGCATCGACCCCAAGGGCCGTTTGTTTATTCCCGCCAAGCTGCGTGAGGAACTTGGTTCCACCTGTTACCTGACTTTGGGTCTGGATGCCTGCCTGGCCATCTACCCCGAGGAAAGCTGGAAAGTATTTACCGAGAAGTTTGCTTCTCTTCCTATGACCCAGTCCCGGGCCATGCGTCCCATCTTCGCCAAGGCCGCCAAGTGCGAGCCGGACAGCCAGGGCCGCATCATGATCCCTCAATTCCTGCGCCAGTACGCCAAGCTGAACAAGGACGTTATCATCATCGGCGTTCACAACCGCGCCGAGATCTGGGATGCCGCAACCTGGCAGGCCGAGGAAGAGGAGATGACCCCCGAAAAACTGGCCGCTCTGATGGAAACGCTGGAGTTCTGATCCATGAGTACCGAATTTTCTCATGTGCCCGTCATGCTGCAGCCCTGCATTGATGCACTGAACATCAAGCCGGATGGGATTTATGTGGATGGCACCTTGGGCCGTGCCGGTCACTCCCGTGAGATCGCCAAGCGGTTGACCACCGGCCGGCTGATCTGCATCGACCGGGATCAGGCAGCGCTGGACGCCGCTCCGGCCCGATTGGAAGGACTGATGGACCGGGTCACGCTGGTTCACGGCAACTTTGAAGATCTGGCTTCTATTCTTGACAATCTGAATATCCCCGCCGTGGACGGCATGCTCTTCGATTTGGGTGTGTCCTCGCCCCAGCTGGACGATGCCTCCCGCGGCTTTTCTTACATGCAGGACGCACCGCTGGACATGCGTATGGATCAGACCTCGGAACTGGATGCCCGTCAGGTGGTCAACACCTGGGCCGAGGAAGAACTCAAGCGCATCCTCTGGCTGTACGGAGAAGAGCGGTACTCCGGTCCCATTGCACGGAACATTGTCAGCAAACGTGCCCAAAAGCCCATTGAGACCACCCTGGAACTGGTGGACATTATAAAAGGTGCCATGCCTGCCGCGGCTCTGCGGGAAAAGCAGCACCCGGCCAAGCGTTCTTTCCAGGCGATCCGCATCGCCGTCAACGACGAGCTGGGCGCGGTGGAAAAGATGGTAGCCGACTCGATCCCCCGTCTGAATGTGGGCGGACGGCTGGCGGTGATCTCCTTCCACTCGCTGGAAGACCGCATCGTCAAAACCGGCATGGGTGAGTTTGCAAAGGGATGTACCTGTCCGCCCGACTTCCCGGTGTGCGTGTGCGGCAAAAAGCCCCAGATCAGACTGACTCCCCGCAAGCCCATCGTGGCTGACGCAAACGAATTGGAAATCAATCCCCGTGCCCGCAGCGCCAAGCTGCGTGTGGCAGAGAAGTTGTAATCGATACAAAGGATAAAGGTGAAGCCTTATGGCAGCAGAACAGAGAAGAACAAGTCGATACGAAGTGTACGGCAACGTGGCCTATGATCCCGTGTGGGAAGGCGGCGCTGTTGCTGCACCTGCTCCCGAACGGCAGGAGGTTCTTCGCCCCCGTCCCAACGTGCGCCCCAAGGAGCGTACACTGGCCCGTCCCCGCGTTCAGGTGCGTGAGGCCGGCAAAGTGTCTCCCTTCGCCGTGGTGGGTTTCCTTTCCATCGCTGTCATGGCGGTTATGCTGCTGATGTGCTGCGTGCGCCTGACCATTCTGAATGACGAATCCGCCCATCTGCGCAACCAGCTGTCCCAGCTGCAGGCCGAAGAGGCTGACTTGCTGGCCCGCTATGAGTTGGCATACGATCTGCAGACAATTGAGGCCGAGCTGCTCGCCAGCGGTGCTATGGTCCGTCCTGCCAGCGATCAGATGGTGGTGCTGGATCTGTCCGAACCCGACAACGTGGTAGTCTACGACCAGAGCGAACCGACCGACGGCGTAGTCAGCGGCATCAAGGATTTTCTGGGTGACCTGTTGGCATAAGCAGACGGCTGTATGTCATAAACATAAGTGAATCGAGACCCTGATACAGAGAAAAAGGTGGGCGCAAGAAACGAGTTTTTCTTGCGCCCTTCGTGGATAAATTGAGCAAACAATATGGGGCGAAAGGAGGCGGATGGCATGACCGAAAAAGAGCAAAAACGGCGCGAAAATGACCGACGTGCCAACCGCGTGATCCTTTGGCGCACCCTTCTTCTGATGGCCGTGTTTGGTGTGGCGGTTTTTCTCCCTTTGTTGTGGAAACTATGGACCATTCAGATCGTGAATCACGACTTCTATGAGGGGAAAGCGGTGGGGCAGGCCACCCGCAACTATACCGTGTCGGCCGACAAGGGCGGTATTTACGACGCCAACGGCAATCCTCTGGCCATGTCGGCCACGGTGGAAAATGTCATTCTGTCTCCCCGGGACATTGTGGAACTGCAGGAAGAATATGCCGAAAAGGTAGCCAAAGCCAAAGAGGGCAAGGGGGAATACCCCGACTATCACGAGCCTTCCAATGAGTGGATCGCCTCCAACTTGTCGGCTATTTTGGATATCAGCGAAGAGAAGGTGCTGGAGCATCTGTCTTACACCAGCAAGCAGTACCGCGAGGTCAAGACCAAGATTGAGAAAGACGTGGCCGATCAGGTACGGCAGTTTATTGATGAAAACCACATTGGCAAGGGACTTTATCTGCTTCCCGACACCAAGCGTTATTACCCCAAATCCAGTCTGGCATCCCACATTATCGGCTTTGTCAACAATGATAACGTGGGCGCCTACGGCATTGAGGCCATGTACAATGATGAGCTGTCGGGTGAGGCCGGCTATATGCTGACCGGCAAGAACGGCAAGGGCACTGAGATGCTGACCCGCTATGAGAACTACATCAAAGCCCGCAACGGCTATGATCTGCACCTGACGGTGGATTCCAGCATTCAGGCCATGCTGGAAGCCAAATTGGTGGAAGGCATTGAGAAGTACGACGTGCGTTACGGCGGCTTTGCCATTGCCATGGACCCCAAAACCGGCGCCATACTGGGTATGGCCAGCTATCCCGATTATGACCTGAACGATCCCCGTGCCATTGCCGATGCGGCCGTGGCTGAGAAATTGGCGCAAATGGAAACCACCGCCACCTCCGAAGAATACCTGGCGGCCAAACAGCAGGCCCAGTGGGACCAGTGGCGCAGTAAGGCGCTGAACGATACCTACGAACCCGGTTCCACCTTCAAAGCCATGGTGGTGGCCGCCGCACTGGAAGAGGGCGTGGTGACGGCCAATTCTACCTTTACCTGCAACGGCTCCTACACGGTGGCCGATGCAACAATCAAATGTCACGCATGGAAAACCGGCGGTCACGGCACCCAAACACTGGCCGAGGCAGTGGAAAACTCCTGCAACCCCGCGTTCATCCAGATTGGTATGAAGCTGGGTGCCGAGACCTTCTATGACTATCTGGAGGCCTACGGCATTCTGGAATCCACCGGCATTGACATCCCCGGCGAGGGCACCAGCCAGGTGTGGCCCCGGAAGGATTTTACCGGTATGTACGGCATTACTTCGCTGGCCACCGCATCCTTCGGTCAGCGTTTTAACGTAACTCCCATTCAGCTGATTACCGGCATTTCCGCCGTCATCAACGGCGGCCATCTGCTGGAGCCCTACGTGGTGGAGTCCATTGTGGACAGCGAGGGCGAGGATGTTTACCGCCATCAGGTGACCGAGGTGCGTCAGGTTATTTCGGAGTCCACCAGTGAACACGTACGCACCATTCTGGAAGGCGTGGTGGATGGCGGCACCGGCAAGAACGCCTATGAAGCAGGCTACCGCATCGGCGGCAAGACGGGTACCTCCGAAACGCTGGAAACCGGACGCAATATCGTTTCTTTTGTGGGATTTGCCCCGGCCAACGACCCCAAGGTGGTTGTCCTGCTGGCCTATGACGGACCGGAAAAGGCCAACGGTGAGTATACCGCCGACGGCGTGTACGTCAGCGGCGGCAACATGGCGGCCCCTGAGGCCGGTCAGCTGATCGCCAACATTCTGGACTATATGGGTATCGCCAAGCAGTATACCCCCGAAGAGCTGTCCGGCGCCGACACCACTGTACCTTATTTGGCCAACCATTATCTGGACTACGCCGAAAGCGTTCTGAAGGAAAACAACCTGACCTTCCGTGTGGTGGGTGAGGGTACCGTCATCACCGGGCAGATCCCTGCGGGCGGAGCCACCATCCCCGGCGGCAGTGAAGTGGTCCTTTACATGGGCGAAGAGGTACCCACCGATCTGGTGGAGGTACCCGACGTGGAAGGACTGTCCCCCGAAAAAACCAAGGCGGCGCTGGCCGATGTGGGCCTGTATCTGCGTGCTACCGGCGCAGTGGAGTATTATGTCTCCACCAACAAGGGAACCAATCAGTCCATTGAGCCGGGCACGCTGGTGGAGCTGGGCACAGTGGTGGAAGTCCGCTTTGTGGACGAAAGCATCAAGGAATACACGGGACTGGATTAAAGGAAGAATCAAAAAACCAAAGCAATGACCGGGCTCCTGTAAAAAGACAAAGGGAACCTGGATCGGAACGGGATAATCCCACACCGATACAGCGTGGATACGGATGTCTTTTTTACAGGAGGTACCAGATTGAAACTTGACCGTCTGCTGGAGGGTGTGGCGCTGAGCGAATGTGCCCCCCTCCGGGATGTGGAGATCACATCCCTTTCCTACGATTCCCGTACACTGGAGCCGGGGGCGTTGTTTGTGGCCCTGCCCGGCTATAAGACCGACGGGCACCTGCATATCGGCGCGGCGCTGGAAAAGGGGGCCGCGGCGGTGCTCTGTCAGCACCCTCCCGAAGGGGAGGGACCGTGGCTGGTCTGTCCGGATACCCGCTCGGCGCTGGCCATTGTGTCGGCCAACTGGTTCGGCCATCCGGCCCGGAGACTGAAGCTGATCGCCGTCACCGGCACCAACGGCAAGACCACCACCACCTACCTGCTGAAGGAGGTGCTGGAGCGGTGCGCCGGGGCCAAGGTGGGGCTGATCGGAACCAACCGCAACATGATCGCCGGCGAGAGCTTTCCCGCCCGGCGAACCACTCCGGAGTCCTATGACCTGCAGCAGCTTCTGCGGCAGATGAAGGACGCCCGGTGTACCCATGTGGTCATGGAGGTCTCCTCCCACGCCCTGATGCTCCATCGGGTGGATGGCCTGCGGTTTCGGGCGGGTATCTTCACCAACCTGACCACGGACCATCTGGATTTTCACGGCACCATGGAGGCCTACCGCGCCGCCAAAGGCCGCCTGTTTGACCAGACCGATCTGGCGGTGCTCAATCTGGATGACCCGGCAGGGCAGTATTATTACGAAACGGTTTCCTGCCCCTGTCTGACCTATTCCGAAAACAAAAACCAAGCCGACCTGACCGCCAAGAACATCCGCCTGTTCCCGGAACGGGTGGAATTTGAAGCGGTCACTCTGGGGGACATCCGCCGTGTGCGGCTGCCCATACCCGGCGGCTTTTCCATCTACAACGCGTTGGGTGTGCTGACCTGCACCGTGGGGCTGGGTCTGCCGCTGGAATGTACCGCCGCGGCACTGGTTCACGTCAAGGGGGTCAAGGGCCGCATCGAGGTGGTCCCGGTGCCCACTTTGTATACTGTGCTGATCGATTATGCCCACACCCCCGATGCGCTGGAAAACATTCTGCTGACCGTGCGCCCGCTGGCGGTGGGCCGGGTCATCTGCCTGTTCGGCTGCGGAGGTGACCGGGACCGCTCCAAGCGGCCGCTCATGGGAGCCATTGCCGCCGAGCTGGCCGATCTGGTCATCGTCACCAGTGACAATCCCCGTACCGAACCTCCCGAAGAGATCATCAACGACATTCTGGGGGGGATGGAGGGTACCTCCACCTCCTATGTGGTGGAAAGCGACCGCCGTGCCGCCATCCGGTACGCCCTGTCACAGGGTAAGCCGGGGGATGTGATCCTTCTGGCGGGTAAGGGCCACGAAACCGATCAGGAGATCGGCGGTGTCCGGTACCATCTGGACGAGCGGGAAGAAGTGAGGAACTATTTCCGAAAGGATTAAGGGAATATATTACTTAAGAGTCTGCGAGGTTGAAGGGATGCAAGTGTTTTTACAGTATGTGCTGCCTGCCGTGGTTGCTTTTGTTGTGACTGCTGTGGTGGGTAGGTTTCTGGTGCCTTTCCTGCGCCGGGTAAAGGCGGGTCAGTCCATCAAAACCGACGGCCCCACATGGCATATGTCCAAGCAGGGTACCCCCACCATGGGCGGCATCATGTTCATCGCGGGTATTGCCGTGGCCGTTCTTCTGGCGCTGGTAATGGGCGGCGGAGACGGATCCGGCCTGCTGGTCTTTGCCTTTGCGCTGGTGTTCGGCCTGATCGGCTTTATTGACGATTATGCCAAGCTGAAAAAGAAGGAGAACACCGGCCTGACCGCGCCCCAGAAGTTTCTGCTGCAGCTGGCGGCTGCCATCGCCTTTACCGCCCTGCTGCGCTATACCGGTCACCTGTCGCCCGATCTTTACATCCCCTTCTTCCACACCCGGATCGTGCTGCCCTGGGTGGTGTATATGATCTTTGCCGCTTTCGTCATGGTGGGCTGCGTCAATGCCGTCAATATCACCGACGGCGTGGACGGTCTGGCTGCCGGTGTGACGGTGCCGGTGGCGCTGTTTTACGTTGTGGTCTGTGCTCTTTGGGGGCAGGTGGGCCTGGGCAATTTTGCCGGCGCGCTGCTGGGCGCCCTGTTCGGCTTCCTGATTTACAACTATCACCCGGCAAAGGTCTTTATGGGGGACACCGGCTCCCTGTTTCTGGGTGGTGCCGTGTGCGGCATGGCCTTCGCTCTGGATATGCCCCTGATTTTGATTTTGATTGGTATTATTTATATTGCCGAAACCGCATCGGACATCATTCAGGTGCTTTATTTCAAGCTGACCCACGGCAAGCGCATTTTCCGCATGGCACCCCTGCATCACCACTTTGAAATGGGCGGCTGGTCGGAGAAAAAACTGTTTTTCGTCTTCTCCGGCATTACGCTGGTATTCTGCGTGATCGCCCTGCTGGGCGTTGTGGGCCGTTACATTGTTTAGTTTAAAATTTTGACATCATAAGTAAGCGCCGATTCAATCGGCAAGAACAAATCACGAGAAAATTTTGTGGAATCAAAAGGCGTGATTTCGCAGGAATACTTTGTGTATTTCAAAAAATCGCAACGCATTGAGATCCAAAATTTTCCGTGAGTTGCCGAAGACGCATTGATTCGGCGTTTACTTGAAAAAAGGGAGGGATCCGGATGGCAAAGGCAAACCGAGACCTGACAATGGAAGAACAGCTTGCCCGTGGCCCCATGGATCTGCCCTTCCTGATGCTGACCCTGATGCTGCTGGCCATCGGCCTGATCACGGTCTTTTCGGCCTCCTACGCATCGGCCTATTATGACCCCAAGGTCAGTACCCCGTACTTTTACTTCATTCGTCAGGCGATTTTTGGCATTGCCGGTGTGGCGGTTCTCTTTGTGGTCTCCAAAATCAATTATCAGACCTGGCGCTGGCTGTCCGTGTTTGTGCTGATCGCCGCCTTTGCACTGCTGCTTCTTGTGCTTGTGGTCGGTGAGGAGATCAATGAGGCAAAACGCTGGATCCGACTGGGCCCCATTACCGTTCAGCCTTCCGAGGTGGCAAAGCTGGGCGTCATCCTGTTTTTCTCGGCCCGTCTGTCCAAGCGGGATACCCAGAAAAAGAAAAAGTGGACCCGCCGCAGCGTTGTGGGCAGCGTTCTGGGCTTTCTGGACCGCATCGGTCTGCTGGAGCTGATCCCCTATGCTTTGATTCTGGTCGGTATTGCCGTGCTGATGATTCTGGAACCCCATATGTCGGGCACCATCCTGATTCTGGTTGCAGGAGCGGCCATTCTGTTTGCATCGGGCGTCAGGCTGTACTGGTTCATCGGCGGCGGCGCACTGGCAGGCGGCGCACTGTGGTATATCATCAATAATACCGGGTACATGACCCGCCGTATCGAAATCTGGCAGAATCCGTGGCTGGATCCTCAGGGCTCCGGCTTCCAGCCCATCCAGTCCCTGCTGGCCATCGGCTCGGGCGGCCTGCTGGGCAAGGGTTTGGGCAACAGCACCCAGAAGCACTTGTTCCTGCCCGAGCCGGAAAACGACTTTGTGTTCTCCATCCTCTGCGAGGAGATGGGCTTCATCGGTGCCGCGCTGGTGCTGGTCCTCTTTGCCCTGCTGATCCTGCGGGGCTACTGG
>JAZOBA010000023.1:0-8597 GCA_045595705.1 Oscillospiraceae bacterium | reverse complement strand
TCCTTGGTGGCCTGACGCTGAGAGTCGGTGAAGTAGGCGGGGACGGTGATGACGGCCTCGGTGACGGTGGTGCCCAAATAGGCCTCGGCGTCAGCCTTCAGCTTCTGAAGCACCATGGCGGAAATCTCCTGAGGGGTGAACTTCTTGTCGTCAATGGTCACCTTGTAGTCGGAGCCCATCTCGCGCTTAATGGAAGCGATGGTGCGGTCGGGGTTGGTGATGGCCTGACGCTTGGCCACCTGACCCACCATGCGCTCGCCGTCCTTGGAGAATGCGACAACAGAGGGGGTGGTGCGGTTGCCTTCAGCGTTGGCGATGACGACGGCTTCGCCGCCTTCCATGACGGAAACGCAGGAATTGGTAGTACCCAGGTCGATACCGATAATCTTGGACATAATTGTGTTCCTCCTAAATATATGAAAATAATTTTATAAACTTGGTATGGTCACGTCTTACCTGTTCGTGACGCTTCGTTTTAGTTTGCAACTTTTACCATGGAGAAGCGGACGATCTTGTCGCCGGAGCGAAAACCGGTCTGGAAGACCTCCACGATGATGTTATCCTCCACGCTGTCGTCATCCACATGCATGACGGCGTTGTGGCAGTTGGGGTCGAACTTCTCGCCCAGTGCGGGGATCTCCTCGATGCCAAGCTTGGTCAGAACATCTTTCAGCTGATTCATGGTCATCTCTACGCCCTTTTGATAGGCCTCGTCGGTACAGGGGGCCTTGAGTGCACGCTCCAGATTGTCATAAACCGGCAGGAAGGCGGCAGCGGTGCTTGCTTTGGAATCGGCCCAGGCGGATTCTTTTTCCTTGGCGCTGCGCTTGCGGAAATTATCGTATTCGGCAGCCAGACGCAGGTACTTGTCGTGTTCCTCGGCCAGCAGCTGAGCGCTGTTGTCCATCACGGCTTCGACTTCTTCCACAGCCTCCTGCTGCGCTGCGGTGGTCTCCTCTACCTGTTCGGTTTCGGGGACGGTGTTTTCGGTTGCTTTCTTCTTGCCCATGGGGGGTTAGTCCTCCTCGTTGTGTTTTGCGGGGGGCAGTTCGTTCTGCCCGAACAGCTTGGACAGGCCGTCTGCCACATAGGACAGTTTGGCGGCTACCTTGCCGTAATCCATGCGGGTGGGGCCTACCACGCCGATGACGCCGCGCAGGCCGTCACCAATGTCGTAGCTTGCCAGCACCACGCTGGTATCCTTCAGCTCGTCGGCTACATTTTCAGGGCCGATGAGGATTCTGGTGTTGTCATCGCCCATGGCGGGGAGCGCCAGGGATTGTTTCATGGCCTGTTCCTGAGTCAGGTAGGTCATCAGCTTCTGGGCTTTGCCCACGTCCTGATATTCCGGGTGGTCCAGAATATGATTGGTGCCGGCGGTGTAGATCTGACTGTTTTCCAAATCATCCAACACCTCCATAGCGAAGGAAACAACCAGACTGATCAGTCCGTAGGAGTTGCCGGCGGCATGTTCAGCTACCCGCATGAGCTCGGGGGTTAGTTCGTCCAGCGTCTTGTTGACGAAGGAGGCGTTGAGCAGGGTGGTCAGCAGCTGCAACTGGGGCTCCGACAGGTCGGCGGGCAGTCGGATCAGCTTGTTTTTGACCACATTGGTGTCAGTCATGGCAACCACGATGAAGGAATTGGTGTCCACCATGATCAGATCGAAACGGCGAATGGTTACCCGTCGGGCGTTTCCGGTCAGGGCAAAGGCGGGATAATTGGTCAGTTGAGAGACCATACGGCCTGCCTGATCGATGACCTTGTCCAGTTCCTGCATTTTCAGGTGAAGAGCGTCGTTGATCTGGCGGGTCTCCTCCAGACTAAGCCGCTGTTCCTCCATCAGTTCGTTGACGTACAGGCGGTAACCTTTGGGGGAAGGAATGCGGCCGGCCGAGGTGTGGGGTTGTTCCAGATAACCCAGTTCGGTCAGATCGGCCAGATCATTTCGAATGGTGGCGGAGGATACGTTCAGATCGGCCAGTTCCATCAGGGACTTGGATCCCACGGGCTCGGCAGTCTGGACATAGTGTTCCACAACGGCGCGCAATATTTTCTTTTTGCGTTCACTCAGTTCCATTGGGAATCCTCCTTTGCAGAAGTTTAGCACTCGGATTACTTGAGTGCTAAACATAATGTATCACTCCCCGGGAGAAAAGTCAATAGGAATGGTTGTAAATTAAATGTGAACGGTGAAAAAGAAAAAATGTTCTGGCAAAGTACGGCTTTGAGCAACAAAAAAGACGCCCTGCTTTGCAGAGCGTCTTTTTAACTGCTAAAAATCAGATCAGGTTTGCGGACATGATAGCGAGAACCAGAGACAGAACCAGGAAAGCGATAGCAAACCACTTGGTGCTCTTAGCCAACTTGGCATCCCAGGTCTTGGCCTTGTTCTTGGACAGGAAGGTGTCTGCACCACCGGCGATAGCGCCGGACAGACCGGAGGTCTTACCGGACTGCAGCATAATCACTGCAACCAGGACGAGAGCCAGCAGAACCATGATAATGGAGATAATCAGCATCAGAATATTCATGAGAAGAATCGTTCCTTTCTAATGTACGCATTTTCAAGTGCCACTTATCATACCACATTGAAAATCAAAATACAAGACCCAAATTTACGAATATAAATAATGTGAATAAGGGAAAAAAGCGTAATATTACTCGGCAAGAAAATTCCGCACGGCTTCCATAGCAAGCATATCGTGCTTTCGGGAAAAACCGTGCTTTCCCCCCTCAATGGTCCGGAACTCAGTGCGGGGAGGACGGTGGAATTTGGCCGCGGGGCGCTTCTGATAGGTCTTGTAGGCCCGGTTGGAGTAGTGGATGGAAACTACGGGGTCGTTGTCCCCGTGGACGATCAGCACATCGCCCGGATAACTTTTGATTTCTTCGGATGGCTTCATGTTGATAACATCGGTCACATAGCGGGAACTCAATCTCATGGGACCGCACATAAACTGTTCGGGTATGCGCTCCGGGTCAAATCTGGCAAACATCATCTGACCGGCTCGGGCGTCATCCGGGATGCAGAATGCCGGGTAGAACAGGATCAGTTTGGAAACAGCGCTGTCCGGCTTTGCGGCGGTCAAAGCGGAAACGAAACCGCCCTGACTGCATCCCATGAGTGTAAGCTGCTCGGAATCGGTACAGGAAAGGGAGCGAGCGTAGGCAATGACGGACTGCAAGTCAGCCACTTCGGTCAGCACCGACATATCGGTGCTCTTGCCGTCGCTTTTGCCGAAGAAGGCGCACCCGCCGCTAAAGTCAAAGCAGAAGGCGGCGTAACCCAATTGGGCCAGAGCGCGGGCATAGCGACGCACCGAGCGCTGATTGGACATAAAGCCGTGGCTGACGATGGCGATGGGCAGGTTGTCTCCCTGAGGAAGAAACTGGGTTCCGCGCAAGGTCAGGTGACCGCGGGTGCATTCAAATCTGGATTTCTCAATATGGGAGCGGCCCATGGCAGCGTCCTCCTTATGATAGGCTGAATTCAGTGTAGCACGCAGTACAACCTTTTTCAATAGGGGGAGGGAACCGAAACACCCCTCCGGCGGGATGCCGGAGGGGTGTGCAGTTTAGGTTTCGGAATAGCGGGACAGAAACTGACGGGTGCGTTCTTCCAGGGGATTTTCAATGACCTGACGGGCATCGCCTTCCTCCACGATGGTACCGGCGTCCATGAAGATGACCCGGTCGGCCACATCGCGGGCGAAGGTCATCTCGTGGGTAACGATGACCATGGTGGTTTTCTGCTCGGCCAAGCTGCGGATGACCTTGAGCACTTCACCGGTCAGCTCGGGGTCCAATGCCGAGGTGGGCTCGTCAAAGCAGAGAATGTCGGGTTTCAGAGCCAATGCGCGGGCGATAGCCACGCGCTGCTGCTGACCGCCGGACAGCTGGTGAGGATAGTGGCCGGCCCGGTCACTGAGTCCCATCTGGGCCAGCAGTGCTTTTCCGTGCTCTTCAATTTCGGCAAAAATCTGCTTTTTGTTGGCCTTGTAGTCCTCGCGTTCCTTGGCCAGCAACTGGCCGGCCAATGTGACGTTCTCCAGTGCGGTGTACTGGGGGAACAGGTGGAAGGATTGGAATACCATTCCGAAATGCAAGCGTCGTTTACGGATCTCGCTGTCTTTCAGGGTGGCGTGATCGGCAGCGTCAAAAATGGGTTTACCTTCCACCAGAATACGGCCCTGATCCGGGGTCTCCAAAAAGTTCAGACAGCGAAGCAGAGTGGTTTTGCCCGAGCCGGAGGAGCCAATAATGGCCAGTGCCTGTCCTTGCTCCAGAGAGAACGAGATGTCTTTCAGAACCTCGGTGGCACCAAAACTTTTTCCAATATGCTGTACATTAAGCATGGACATAGAATGGTACCTCCTTTATCTGAAGTAGTTCAGCTTGCGCTCCAGCCAGCCGAACAGCAAAGTGAGAATGCCCACGAAAATCAGGTAGTACACGCCGGTGTAGAACAAAGGCCATGTGATTCCGGCCGACTTCATGAAGGACTCGCCAGCCTTGATCAACTCGGTGATGGCAATGATACGAGCCAAAGAAGTATCCTTGACCAGCGTGATGACTTCGTTGGAGATGGGGGGCAGAATGCGCTTGATCATCTGCAGCAGAGTGATCTTGAAGAAGATTTGGGTTTTGGTCATACCCAGTACCTCGCCAGCCTCACGCTGACCCACGGGGACCCCTTCAATGCCACCGCGGAAGATGACCGAGAAATAGCAGGCATAATTGATCACAAAAGCCACTACGCAGGCCGTCATACGGCCGTTGCCGCTGCCCCAGATGTTGTTGTCAAACCACAGACCGGGGCCGTAGAAGATGATGATCAGCTGTAGCATCAGCGGGGTACCGCGAATAATCCAAACCAAAACATTGGTTACGGCGCTGATTGGGCGCAAAGCAGCCAGTTTGGCGGTAAAACCACGCAGATCTTCCTGACGGTAGGTCAGGAAACGGAAGGGTTGCCACTTGCTCATGGAGCCGAAGGAAATGATCAGACCCAACGGAAGCGAGAAGAGCAGCGTCAGAGCAAACAATTCCAGGAGTGTGCCCAGACCCTTGACAAGGGAAAGTGTAACGGTTAAAAACATCGGTGAACGCTCCTAATTATAAAGGGTGCCAAAGGCAGAGGACATTTCTGCCCTCTGCCTTGTGGATGTACCGTGGATTGAATCAGCCCTTGGTCACAACGACCTGAGCGTTGTTGCAGTATGCATTCGTGCACTCCATGGCAGCCAGCATGGCGTCGGTCAGGGTCATGCCGTTCCAAACCACGTCGATGGCCTTGCCGTCCAGCTCAAAGACCTTGTTGTCCCAGTCGATTTCCACGAACTGGATTTCGACGCCCAGCTTCTCAGCAACGATCTTGGCCATGTCGGCGTCAAAACCGATCCATTCGCCGTTGGCATCCTTATAATCCATGGGGGCGAAATCGGTGATACCGACGACCAGAGTGCCCTTGCCCTGGATGTAGGCCACATCGCCGTCAGCGGCGGGGGTGGAGCCGGTGGGTGCGGGCTGTTCAATCAGAGCTTCCTGCACGCCGTAGGTGATGGCGATGTCCTTCATGGTGCCGTCGGCATAAGCCTCGGACATAACGTCGTTGATGAAGGCGGCCAGGTCGGAACCCTTGCGGCAACCGGCGCCGTACAGTTCTTCAGTCAGCTTTTGATCGGTGCAGATCAGATCGGGATAGCTGGTGCCTTCACCCACCATGGCGCCGGCCATGAGAGAGTCGATGATGGCGGCATCGGAAGTGCCGGCGTCAACTTCCATCAGGGCCTTGGCCTGAGTGTCCACGCTGTTGATCTCGTAGCCCTTTTCCAGAGCAACGGCCTCACCGGCAGAGCCGGCCTCAACGGCGTAAACCATAGTCTTATCCTTTTGGCCGCAGGCCACCAGAGCGAACAGCATAGTCAATGCGAGCAGCAGGGAAATCATCTTTTTCATGGTATGTATCCTCCACACATAAATGTATTTTGCACTCTTTGGCGCTTTAGTTCTTTACCATACTACCACACTAAAGTAAAAAGTCAAGAGGGAAATTGAAAAAAGTGAAAAATTATTTATGGAGGGCATACGACGCCTTTTTCCTTGACAGACCAAATGAAATTCCGTATAATAGGTGGGTCCTATCCGGGTGTGGCGAAGCTTGCTTAGCGGCCGTTGTGCCGTCAGGCACTTACAGCCGCTTAGTGCAGAAACGGAGTTTCGGTTGTATCGCGGTTGCGCGGCACATTGGAAACGGGACAGCATATTAGTTGGAGAAATACAAAATCTCCGGGTGTGGCGAAGCTTGGTATCGCGCTTGGTTCGGGTCCAAGAGGCCGTGGGTTCAAATCCCGCCACTCGGACCAAAGTCCCTGTGACCACTTTGTGGTTGCGGGGACTTTGCTTTTTTGCGAATGAGAACCCACGGCCTCAGGGCGCTTGCGCCGTCAAATCCGCCGTCCGGCATTGCTGGCCGCCCAGCGGCGGCAATGCTATGGGTTCAAATCCCGCCACTTCGTCGTCGCAATCTTCACATCCCTCGTTTCCCTGCAAGCCGGAAAATTCGCTCGTTCCGATGCTCCTCCTCTCTCCACAAAACCCTCGGTTTTGCGGGGGCCCCGGTTCTCCCTGAGGCCTTCTGGCCTTGGGGAGTTTTGCATTTCCGCGGGCGAGCACAGCTCGCCCCTACGTTGTTGATCACAGGTATTTACGTTTTTCGTACAAACCATCTCTGCCCTTCCGTAGGGGCGGTTAATAACCGCCCGCCCAATCCGTACCGTGTACAATTTCGGACCGTCCGGATGCCGGTCCCTACACGGATACACGGTCCTTTCAGCAAAATCTCCCCACACCCCACAAAACCGCACCTAAAATCACCTTATGTTTTGACGGAATTGCACAAATCTTCCTCCCAATTAAAATTTTTCCCTGTTTCCTCTTGACATTACACTTTATCGTGGTAAAATGCTAAAGTGTTACAGCACTACTGCAATAAATAATTAATTTTGGAGGATATATACCATGAAAAAGATTTTTGCTCTGCTCCTTGCACTCGTGATGATGTTCGCTCTGGTCGCCTACGGCGGCGAGAAGGAAACCGTTTACGCCGTGGAAGCCGGCTCCGCCGGTGAAGCCGTCGCCAACGAAAAGGGCTTTGAGATCAACAGCGTTGACACTCAGGCCAAGGCTCTGATGGAAGTTCAGGCCGGCACCTCCGATGCCGCCATCATTGACTCCCTGATGGCCGGCGCCATGGTGGGCGAAGGCACCAGCTATCCCGATCTGATCTGCACCGATCAGAAGCTGACCGAGGAACTGTACGGCGTTGCCTGCCGCAAGGGCTCCGATCTGGCCGCCTGCATCAACGAAGTGTTCGCCGAAACCTGGGCCGACGGCACCATGCAGAAGATCGCCGAGACCTACGGCGTGCAGGAAGCTCTCGTGGAGCAGGCCGCTCCCTCTGGCTTCACCCCCGCCGCTAACGGCGACGTGGCATACATCCAGGGCAAGGGCACTCTGATCGTTGGCATCACCGATTTCGCTCCCATGGACTATAAGAACGATGCCGGTGAGTGGATCGGCTTTGACGCCGACATGGCCAAGATCGTGGCTGAGAAGCTGGGCGTTGAGATCCAGTTCATCGAGATCGACTGGGACAACAAGGTGTTCGAGCTGGACGGCAAGGCCATCGACGTGGTCTGGAACGGCATGACCCTGACCGACGCCATGCTGGAAGCCGCCGAGTGCACCAACGCATACTGCAACAACGCTCAGGTGGTCGTGACCAAGAAGTAATCTGAAAATTTGAAACCGTCAAAAGCAGAGGGCAGCGATGTCCTCTGCTTTCGGGTGATTACCGATCAAGGAGAAGGTTCATGTTTTTATCCGTTACACTTTCCCTGCTGGAGGGTCTGAGCACTCTGGTGGAGCTGTTCTTCCTGACCCTTCTGTTCTCTCTGCCTTTGGGCCTGATCATTGCTTTCGGCTCCATGAGCCGCTTCAAGCCTCTGTCGTGGCTGACCAAGACCTTTGTGTGGATCATCCGCGGCACCCCTTTGATGCTGCAGCTGATCATCATCTTCTATGGCCCCGGTCTCTGGCTGGACAATAACATCTGGGCTTTCAGCAGCGGACGCATGACCGCCTGCGTGGTGGCCTTTGTCATCAATTACGCCTGTTATTTCTCAGTCATCTTCCGCGGCGGCATTGAGGGCGTTCCCATGGGTCAAAGCGAGGCCGGCGAAGTGCTGGGCATGACCAAGACCCAGATTTTCTTCAAGGTCACCCTGATGCAGGTCATCAAGCGCATCGTCCCCCCCATGTCCAACGAGATCATTACCCTGGTGAAGGACACCTCTCTGGCCCGGATCATCGCCATCACCGAGGTGATCAAGGCCGGCGAAGCCTTCATGAAGTCCGACGGCATTACCTGGCCGCTGTTCTACACCGGCGTGTTCTACCTGATTTTTGTGGGTGCTCTTTCCCTTCTGTTCGACTGGCTGGAGCGCCGTCTGTCCTATTTCCGATAAGGGGGTGGTGTCATGTCTATGCTTGAAGTTCAAAATATCAGCAAAAGTTTCGGTGCCACCGACGTG